>CAYYVD010000414.1:0-3975 GCA_964475045.1 uncultured Desulfobacterales bacterium
CGTGGGCCGCGGCGGTCTGCTGGGTCACGTGGTTGAAGAGCACGGTGCGGTCCGCGGCCTGGAGCGGGTCCGTGGCCTCCAGGTTGATCTCGTGCTGGGACGCTGTAACCTCGTGGTGGGCCTTCTCGAAGCGGATGCCGCAGGCCCCGAGAATGGCGATGATCTCGTTGCGAACCGCCTCTCCCCGGTCGTGGGGCGTGGGGTGGAAGTAGCCGGCCTGGTCCGTGTGGATGCCCTCCGACCACTCGGTGCCGTTCAAAAGAAAGTACTCGTGCTCGGGTCCCACGGTGAACCGGCACCCGAACTCGGCCTCGGCCCGGGCCACCACCTTCTCGAGAATGGCCCGCGGGTCGGTTCGGGACCTCTCGCCCCGTTCGTTGTAAATGTGCCCGATGAAGAAGCCCAGACGCTCGTCCTGAAAGGGCACGACACGGAAGCTCTCGGGGTCGGGCATCAGGATGCGATCACTGCTCTCCACGGAGGCGTACCCGGCAATGGAGCTTCCGTCGAAGCCCACGCCGGCCTCCAGGAAGCGCTCGATCCGCTCGGGGTTGATGGGCAGGCTCATCACCCGGCCGTTGAGGTCCACAAAGAACACCTTGGTCGTGTCCGATTCGTTCAGCCGCCGCTTGATCTCCTCGATCCCGGCCATCCCCTCTCCTCGAAGTTCCCGTAAGCCATCAAGAATGTGCCTCTTCTACAGGCATGCAATCCATAACAACTGTCCTGTGGGAATGCAACTGTTTTCAAGGAGCAGGACTCAGTGGAGGCCGAGCCGGTGGGGAAGGAACAGGCTCAGGGAGGGCCAGTAGGTGATGAGGGCCAGTGCGGCTAGGAGGAGAAGCAGAAAGGGCAGGGTGGCGCGGTACAGGGTGACGATGGGCCGGTCGAAGCGGGAGCCGGCGATGAAGAGATTGAGGCCCACGGGCGGGGTGTTGTACCCGATGGCCAGGTTGGCGAGGAACACCACGCCCAGGTGGACCGGGTCCACGCCGTACTTGAGGGCTAGGGGAAGGATCAGGGGGACCACGATGAGGGTGGCGCTGAAGATGTCCATCATGCAGCCCACCAGGATGAGGAAGACGTTGAGCAACAGAAGGAACCCGAGGCGCGTCTCCACGGCGCCCTCCATGAAGCCGAGGATCTTCATGGGGACGAAGGCGTCCACCAGGTAGTTGGTGAAGCCCAGGGCGCCGCCCAGAATGATCAAGATGCCTCCCACCATCTCCATGCTCTCGACCATGATGCGGGGGAGATCGGTCGAGAGGCGTATCTCCCGATAGACCCAGGTCTTGAGGATCAGGACATACCCGACGGTCAGGGCGGCCGTCTCGGTGGCCGTGGAGAACCCCGAGTAGATGGCCGCCAGGATGAGGAAGGGGATGGGCAGTTCCCAGGCCGCCTCCCGGACGGCCGCGGCCAGCTCGTTGAGAGAGAACCGAGGGCTCTCGAGCCGCCATCTCCGGCCCATGACCAGGGAGAAGAGGCAGAGCACCCCCACCATGACGGTCCCGGGGATCACGCCGGCGACGAACAGGGTCTCGATGCTGGCCCCGGACACGAACCCGTAGAGGATCAGAGGCAGGCTCGGCGGGAAGTGAAGCCCCAGGCTGCCGGAGGTGGTCATGAGCCCGAGGGAGAAGCGCTCCTCGTAGCCATCCGAGATCAGAGCGGGGAGCAGGAGCCCCCCCAGGGCGATGATGGTGACGCCCGTGGCCCCGGTGATGGCCGTGAAAAAGGCGCACGAGACCAGGGCCACCACCCCGAGCCCGCCGGGGAGCCACCCCAGCAGGCTGCGGGAGAAACGGACCAGTCGTCTGGAGGTCCCGCCTTCGCTCAGGAGATACCCTGCGAAGGTGAACAGGGGAATGGCCAGCAGCACCGGTGCGTTGGCCAGCCGAAAGACCTCGATGGCGATGGCCGAGAGGTCCACGCCGCTCGCGTGAAGGCCGATCATGGCGGCCGCCGTGATGCCGGCGAACACGGGCAGGCCGAGGAGGACGAGGAAGCCGAGCAGGACGCCGAGAATCGCGGTCATGGGGTCACTCCCGTCTCTCAGCGGGCCGGAGCCGTTCCAGGGCGTTCAGGGCGAAGCGGAACGCCAGCAGGAGGAACCCGAGGGGAAGAATGATCTGGACGATCCACGTGGGGATGTCCAGGAAGACCCGGCCCCCGTAGGACCGTTCCATTTGAACCATGTGGAAGGAGGCAAGGGCCATGACGCAGCAGATGAAGGCCGTGACCAGGGCGAGGAGGGTCTCGCGAGGGGCGGCGGCCGCCCGGGGCAGCACGGTGGAGGCTACGTCGATGCGGATGTGGCGGTTCCTGCGAGCCAGGAGGGACGCTCCCAGAAAGGTGAGCCAGAGCATGAGCGCACGGGAGAGCGGGTCGGTCCAGGCGATGTGGGCAAGGAGGGTGTTGGCCCAGGAGATCCCGGCGTGGGTCGCCAGGGCGCGCAGAAACACCTGGAGGAGCGTGCACACGACCATGACGGAGAGAAACAGCACCACGGCGCGTCTCTCCCAGCGCGCAAGGCATCGATCCAGGGCTCTCAACGCACCCATGCAGACGGTCATCCGGTTCGCATCAGCGTTGTCGTTCGAGGATGTCGTAGACCCGTTCCAGGGTTTGGGCCGGGTAGAGGCGGCCGGTCAGGCGGCGGGCCACGGGGTCGTGAACGGCAAAAAAGGCCTGAAGCGCCTCCCCGGTGGGCTCGGGGATGCGCGTCAGCCCGCTCTTCTCGATGACCTCCATCGCCTCCCGGCTTCCGGCCCTCAGCTCCTGGGTGAGATCGGCCATGGCCCGGGAGAAGGCGGTGCGCAGGAGCTGTCCCAGGTCCTCGGGCAGGCGGTCGAAGAAGCGCTTCGACAGCAGGACGGCTCCGCTGGCGTGGGTGACGGCAAGCGAGGTCATGTACCGGGTGTAGGCGTGCCACTGCAGGGCCAGGGCCCCCAGAGGGGGGCCGTACACGGTGTCGATCATCCCCGTGCTGAGGGAGGTGGTCACATCCGTGGCCGCAAGGGGGATGGGGCTGGCCCCCATGGCCGTGAAGGTCTCCAGGGACACCGGATCTCCGGACCAGGTCCAGACCTTGCGCTCGGCCAGGTCCGAGACCTTGCGGACGGGCTCCTTGGAGAACAGGTGGACCTCTCCCACCTCGGCCCAGGCCAGGAACTCGAAGCCCTTGTCCCGAAACCCTTGGGCAAAGTGGTCCCGCAGGGTCCGGTGCACCCGGTCCACCTCGTCCAGGTCTCGAAACAGGAAGGGAAGATCGAGGACGCGGACCTCGGGCAGGATCTGTGTCAGGCCCACGCCGCTGAAGGCCGCGGCGTGGATCTGGCCGATGCGGATCTTCCGCAGCACGTCGAGCTCGTCCCCGGCGATCCCGCCGGGGTAGATGCGAAGCCCCAGCCTTTCCCCGCTCTGCTTCCGCAGGTCCCGGTCGAGGGTGCGCACGGCCTTCATCCAGGCGGACCCGTCCGGCGCCAGGGTGGCGAGCTTGATCTCGAACTCCGGGCGCTCCGCGGCCGCGCCCGAGGGGGCGGCGGCCAGCAGACAGAACATCAGCAGGCAGCAGGTGAAAAGCAGGGATCGGTTTTCGAGGGAGGGTTTCATGGGCGCCCCTCAGAGAAAGAGGTCATCGATCTGTGCGCGTAGCCCCCGGGCCTTGTCCACGGCCACGGCATTGAGCAGGCAGACGTCCTCCAGGTCCCGGGGGTCGGCTTGCTCGATCCCGTCCAGCAGCAGGAGGAACAGGTCGCGATCCTGAACGCGGACCGCATAGTACCTCGCAAAGTAGAGCTTGGCCAGCAGAAACCGCCCGTGATGCGCGGCCACGGCCTGCTCGAAGAGCGCCCGGGCCTCCTCCGGACGTCCCCCGAGCATGGGCGGGACCGCGGCCAGGGCGCTTCCCAGAGCGGCGTAGGGAAGGCCGTAGAAGAAGGACCCGTTCAGCTCGATCACCCGGCGCAGGCA
>CAYYVD010000415.1:0-3955 GCA_964475045.1 uncultured Desulfobacterales bacterium
CGCCTCTTCCGCCGCGTTCTTCCGGTCCATGAACTGGGCGTACATCTCCTGGTAGGCGAGCTTGGGGTTCTGCTGAATCTGCTTGAGAATCCCGCCCTGGAAGTCCCGGACCGTGATCACCCGGTCGAGCTCGGCCGCGCTCATGCTCTCGAGCAGCGCCTTCTTGGCGAACGAGCTCAGGCCGCTCTGCTCGATCAGCTCCCGCGTCGAGGCCTGGCGGTTCAAGCGGGCCTGCTCGTCCTGGGCCATCTGAAGCCGGCCCTCCTCGGTGGTCACCCGGCGTCCCTCCAGTCCCCGGCGGGCGCGGGCGTCCGTCTCGAGCGCATCGTGGTGTTCGGCGGTCTCCCCTTCCACCACCTGGTTGTGCCTCACCACCTCGTCCAGGTTGGCCTGACGGTACCGGGTGTCCGCCAGGCGCTCCTCGGTCGCCATGCGGTTCTCCAGGGTGCGGGTCTTGAGGGCCTGCACGGCCTTTCGGTCGTCCAGCGCCAGGCGCTTCGACTCCAGGTCCACCTTTTTGCTCAAGAGCTCCATTTCCATGTAGCTCTTCATCACGTCGGCGAGCGAAGCGCCCGCGTCCCGAACGGCCTGGGCCGGGCCGTATCCTGCGTAAGGGTTCATGGCGCCACCTCCTGGAGATCCAGCAGGGTCTGCACGTAGCCCACCCCACGGGAGTCCTGCTTGAAACCCACCACCCGCCAGCCCGCTTTGAGCGCCACCACCAGCGGGATCGGGTTGTCCGAACGGACGGCGCCCGCGAGCCACCGGTACCCGTCCCGCCTCAGGAACCGGGCGACCTCCCCCCACAGATCGAGGGCCCGGCCTTCGCTTCGATGGTCCGGGAAGAACCCGATCCGCTGCACATACAGGGTCTCGTCATCCTGGGCGTATCCGCTCATGAACCCCACCGGGGCCTCGGCTTCGTAACCGAGAACCACGAAGCTCGGGTGATCCGAGGGCTTGGGCGGGCGCCCGAACACCTCCGCATAGACCGCCGGGTAGAGCGCGCCCACCTCGCTGTAGCGATACACGCGAATTTCCATCAGAACAGCCCTCCCAGCGCACCGATGGCCGCGCCCAGCATCCCGCCGTAGGTCGGGCCCAGGTCGGTCTGAAGATTGGCGACCACACCGGCGATGGCCCCGGCGCCGGCGCCGGCGGCCGCCGCCTCGGCCGAATCGCTGTCCCGCAACCGCTTGTACCCGTACCCGAGCCCGAACCCGAACGCCGGGCCGGCACCCCAGGACCCCCACTCGCCGCCGAGCTTGACCAGGCTGTAGGCCGCCTGGCCGCCCATGCCGATGGCGCTGATCCCCTCGGCCCTTCGAGCCTGGCCCTTGGCCACGGCGAGCTCCTCCTGCCGGGTCTCATTCTCTTCCTGGGCGGTCCGGCGGCGCTCGGCCATGTCCTCTTCGTGCTGCCCCCGCCGCTGGGCGATGTCGGCGAGCGCCAGGTCCCGGGCCTGCTCCAGGCTCTCCCCGTGGCGCTCCTTCTCGGCCTCCAGGGATTCCTCGAACTTCTTGACCTCGAAATCCGCCAGGCCTTCGGCCCGCTTGGCCGGCAGCTCGGCATGCACGATCTCCGCCAGGGGCGTGCGGCCGGCCAGCCGGCGCCGGCTCACGGCTTGCGATTGCGGTGTGACGATCTCTGCCAGGGCGGCCATGGTCTAACCTCCCGATCCCGCCGGGGCCGGGGCCCCGAAAAACTCCTGCCGAAGCGCCTCGATGGAGGCCTCGAGCTCCTTGCGGTAGTCGGCCGAAAGCTCATCGAAGTAAGCCTGTTGCTCCTCCGCGGCTTTCTCCCGTTGGGTGTACTTGTCCAGGATCTTGTTCATCTGCCGGCGCTTCGCCTCCACGCCCACCAGGTTCACGGCCTGGCCGGCCAGGGCGAAGAGCGTGGCCCGCTCGCTTTGCACCTGGGCCTCCCGCATCTCCAGGCTCCGGACCTCCTGGTCCATGTCCGTCACGGTCCGGCGGGTGTCGAGCGCCTCCTCGTGCATGGCCTCGCCGGCCTCCAACCGGACCTCGGCCACGCCCCGGTCGTGGGCCAGCCGGGTCGCGTGCTGCTCCTCCAGGGCGGCCTCGCGCAGGTCCCGGCGCTCAAAGCCGGCCTCGGTGGCGTGGGTGTCCGCCGCGCCCTGGGCCCGGGCCTCGGCAATGTCCGCCACTTGGCGCCCGAGGGCGGCGCCGGGAGTGGCCGAGCGGCTCGGAGCCGTGGAAGCGATGTCTTTCAGGCCCTTTGCCCGCCTGTAGGGATCGGTCGCCATCTATTTGCCTCCTCCTCCCCCGCCGCCGCCCGGGGAATGTCCGCCGCCGCCGATATTCCCCGGGGTAGCTGCGGAGCCGAACCCGGCCGTGGCGCCCCCGCCCTGGGTACCGGGGCTCACGCCCACGCCGGCCGCCGGGCCGGCCGAAGGCGCCGGGCTGGGGGCGTCGAAACCGCGAGAGGCGTCGTGCATTCCCCGCTTGCCCTTGGCGCCCGGGTCGGGCATGCTGGAGATCGTGCCCCGGTGGGCCTGAATGTTCGCCTCGTTCTGCTGGCTCAACTGGGCCCAGGCGTAGACCGTCTTGGCCAGGGCGACCGGCGCCATCACCACGGAGGCCAGGGTCTGCCCGATCAGGCCCGCCATGCCGCCCTGAATCCCCAGCGCATTGACCGCGCCCGAGGCCACCGGGTCCATGGCCGGGCCGGTGGCCCCCTGGTCGTTCCCGACCCCGGGCGCCGCCTCCGGCTCTTCCGCAGCAACCGGCGGCTTTCGTTGCGGCACGCCGGCGCTCCACGGGACCAGCTCGCGCACCGAGGGCGTCCGCGCCCGGGTCGCCTGAATCTCCTCGTCCAGCCCCCCCATCTCCGCCGCGATCTCGTCCTCCAGGCGCTTGCGCTCCACGTCCATCTCCGCGTAGGCCTCGTCCACTTCGGCCTGGAGGTCGCCGGCAGCGGTCTTGGGGGCGATCTGCGAGAGCACCACCTTCTCTTTCAGCCCCCGCTGCCCGGGCACGCGCTGCCGGGTGCTCACTGCCGCGCCCTGGGCCGAGTTGTAGGACGGAACCAGCTCTGCCAGACTTGCCATGCCCTATGCCCTCCTGTTAGACCCCACCGACCATCCCGCCAGTGCCCCAGCTCGAAAGAGCTTCCCTTACCATCCGTCTCTGCTGCCCAATGGGCGATCCTCGCTAAAAATATACCCCCAACCCAGCAGGGGTACGCCCTTCTCCGTTGCATCCGTAGTGGACTCGAACTCCAAGGCGTGGCTCCACGCTTTACCCCCTCGAGACGCGGGCTGCACGTCCACCAGGTGCCGGTTGCTCCCCGAAGGCGCGACCGAGGTGAGCGCTTGCCCCGAGCTCTCGCCGTTCCGGTAGTGAGTGATGGAAACCGAGACATCGGCCTCGGCCACCGGCGTCAGAATCACCATCACCTGCTCGAGCTGCGTCACGCCCCACATGGCGGGTACCTGGTCCGCCGAGCGGACCTTGAAGATCATGCCCTGGCCCGCCCAGGTGGTACCATGCTCCAGACGCAGCATGTACCCGTCTTCGCGCATGCCGTAGCAATAGGTGGTGCCGTCGGAGTCCTGCACCCGGAACGCCGCCCGAGGGCAAGCATTGCCCGACGCCACCACGGGCACCTTTTCGAACCACCGCTGCCGCACCAGGTCCAGGCACAACCACCGGTCCGGAACCGTGGAGCTCCCCGTGGGAATCACCAGGTTGTACTCCCGATACTCCGGGTCCACCCAGCCCACCGCCGCCGCCACCGCGGCCCAGTTGACGCACTCGGATCGGGTCTTGTCGAAAAAGTTGCGAATCTGCCAGTCCACGGGCACGATCACTGCCGCGTCGAACACCACCACTCCGGAGAAGCTCATCCAGATAGCGATGTTCCGTTGCGCCTCGCCAGCCAGGCCGAACCCCACCTCGGCCGTGTCCATGGTGAGCGGCGCCGGGCAGCCCTC
>CAYYVD010000416.1:0-3938 GCA_964475045.1 uncultured Desulfobacterales bacterium
CCCGGGCGCTGGCCCTCGACGCGGACATCATGCTCATGGACGAGGCCTTCAGCGCTCTGGATCCGCTGATTCGGCGCGACATGCAGGACGAGCTGATCGACCTGCAGGAAAAGGTGCGAAAAACCATCGTCTTCATCAGCCACGACCTGGACGAGGCCATCAAGCTGGGCGACCGGATCGTCCTGATGAAGGGCGGCCGCCTGGTTCAGGAGGGCACGGCCGAGGAGATCCTCACGAACCCGGCGGACGATTACGTGGCCCGGTTCGTGGAAGGCGTGGACGTGAGCAAGGTCGTTACTGCGGAGACGGTCATGAAAAAGTCCCAGGTCATGGCCTATATGAAGACGGACGGGCCCAAGGCGGCGCTTCGAAAAATGGAACAGGCGGGCATCTCGTCCATTTTTGTGCGCGACGAAGGCATCGTGAAGGGGATCGTCACCGCCAGGAACTGTCGCAAGGCCGCGGACCGGGGAGAAAAGAGCCTGGCGTCCATCCTCGACACGGACATTCGGCGCGCGGCGCCCGACACGCCGGCCAGTGACCTTTTCCCCCTGCTGGCGGACTCCACGTATCCCATCGCGGTGGTCGGTGAAGACGGCCATCTCAGGGGGGTGGTTGTGTCCGGTTCTCTGCTCGCCAAGCTCGGAGAAATGTCCAAGACCGAAAACGGCGACGGCGCGGAATCCGCGTCTTGATGACTGCGGCAGGGTCGCTGAAAGGCAAGGAGCATGATGGAGTTTCCACAAAACATCGACATCCCCCTGGACGTCTGGGTGGACGGTTTCATGGACTGGGTTCTGAGCACGTTCGGCGGGTTCTTCGACGTGCTGGGAACCGGCATTCTCTACTTCCTCCTGTACACCGAACGGTTTTTCCTCTGGTTGCCCTGGCCCGTCTTGGTCTTGGGCGTTGGCGTCCTGGCCTGGCGGGTCATGGGATCCTGGCTGGCCGGGTTGGGCATGGCCGGCATGCTCTTTTTCGTCGGGGCCCTGGGGCTCTGGGACCTGGGCATGATGACCCTGTCTCTGGTGGCGGCCTCGGTGGTCGTTTCCCTGGCCATCGGCATCCCGCTGGGCGTCGCCATGGCCGGGAGTGATGCCTTCCAGGCGGTCATCAAGCCGATTCTGGATGGCATGCAGACCATGCCCAGCTTCGTCTACCTCATCCCGGCCCTGATGCTCTTCGGCCTCGGCAAGGTTCCCGCCCTGTTCGCCACCATCATTTACGCCGTGCCTCCGGTGATCCGCCTGACCAACGTCGGGATCCGCGAGGTATCGGCCAACGTGATCGAGGCGGCCCACGCCTTCGGTTCGAGCTACTGGCAGATCCTGTTCAAGGTTCAACTCCCCCTCGCACGGCCCACCATTCTGGTGGGCATCAACCAGACCACCATGATGGCGCTGGCCATGGTGGTCATCGCCTCCATGATCGGGGCCAAGGGGCTCGGCCTGGAGGTCCTGCTGGCGATCAACCGCATCGAGGTGGGCCGAGGGTTCGAGGCCGGCCTGTGCATCGTGTTTATGGCCATCATCATCGATCGGATCACCTTTTCGATGGCGTCCAAAACGAGGCCCTAGCACGGATCGGCGGATACCGTGACCAATGAAAACCAAACAAGAAGGAGACCCTATGAAACGAACAATGCGCGGACTTTTCATGACCATTCTGTTTTTGGCGGCGGTCGGGCTGTCGTTCGGCGCGGTTTCGGCCGCGGACAAGACGACCATTGTCTTCGGAGACTATGGCTGGGACAGCATTCAGGTTCACAACCGGATCGCGGCGTTCATCGTCGAAAAGGGCCTGGGCTATCCGGTCAAGTACGTCCAGGGCGAGACCATCATGCTCAACACGGCCCTGATTCAGGCCAAGGGCGGCGAGGCGCCCAACGTCAACATGGAGTCCTGGACGGAGAACTGGCAGGAGCTCTATGACGAGGGCTTGTCCAAGGGCAAGGACCCTGGGACGGACCAGGGATTCGTCAACCTCGGGCCGAACTTCCCCAACAGCGTTCAGGGCTGGTACGTGCCCCGCTACGTGGTGGAAGGCGACGAGGAGCGGGGCATTCAGCCCATGGCGCCGGATCTCGAGTCGGTGTTCGACCTTCCCAAGTACTGGGAGCTGTTTCGAGACCCTGAAGACCCGGACAAGGGCCTGTTCTACAGCTGCCTTCCGGGATGGGCCTGCGCCCAGGTCAATGATCAGAAATTCGAGGCCTACGGCATCAAGGAGAACTACAACATCATGCAGCCCGGCTCCGGCCCGGCCCTGGCCGGCTCCATGGTGACCGCGTACAAGCGCGGGAAGCCCTGGCTCGGCTACTACTGGGAGCCGACCTGGGTCCTGGGCAAGCTGGACATGCTTCTGCTCGAGGAACCCGAGTTCGACAAGGAGGTCTGGGAGACGACCAAGGCCTGCGCCTACCCGGCGGTCAAGTGCGACATCCTCGTCCACAAGAGCCTGCCCGAGGAGGCGCCGGACGTGGCAGCCCTTTTGAAGAACTATGAGACCACCCTGGACATCAACAACCGGTTTCTCGCCTACATGCAGGACAACAAGGCGAGCACCGAGGAGGCGGCTGTCTGGTTTCTCGAGACCTATGAGGACCTCTGGACCGGGTGGGTGCCAAAGGACGTGGCGGCCAGGGTCAAGGCGGCCATGAAGTAGAGAGGATCGACGGTTCGCGTTTTTCCCACCCTTCAGAGCAGCCCTGCGGCCGGGCCGGCCGCAGGGCTGCTTCTTTTCGGGGTCTCGGGAATGCGCGGGCCGCAAAGGGGCGAAGAGAGACGTCCAGCGGGTTGACCACGTCGTAGGTGCTCAGTCCTGGAGGTTCACGGACCGGCCCCCCGGAAGGCCCAGCTCCCGGGCGCGCAGCACCCGCCGGAGCACCTTGCCGCTTCGGGTCTTGGGGATGGTGTCAATGAAGGAGATCTCCTGCACCACGATCTCCCGGCTCAGGTTGGCCCGGAGAAAGGCGCGGATCTGGTGGTTCAGGCGGCTGGAGGGCGCGTAGCTGGGGTTGAGCACGATGAAGGCCTTGACCGAGGACCGGCCCGAGCCGGGGTCCCCGCCCTTGGAGATCACGGCAGCCTCGGCCACGGCGGGGTGCATGTACAGGACGTGCTCGATCTCGTAGGGGCCGATCATTTTGACCCCGCCCACCTTGATCAGATCGTCGGTACGCCCCTGGTGGTAGTAGTACCCTTCCTCGTCCATGAGGGCCATGTCCCCGGTGAGGAACCACCCCGGAACCCGGAAGTATTGCTCGTAGCGCTCCTCGTCTCCCCAGAGGGCGCACATGAGCCCGGGCCACTCCAGCCGAATGGCGAGCTCTCCCATGGTCATGGGCGGTGCGGGCTCGCCCTCCTCGTCCAGCACGGTCACCTCCAGCCCGGGGACCGGTTTTCCCATGGACCCGGGCTTGATGTCCAGGGAGGGGAAGTTGGCGAGACACGTGATGCCCGTTTCGGTCATCCACCAGGTGTCGTGAAGGGAGTGCCCCAGGTTCTTGCGGCCCCAGTAGAAGAGGTCCGGCACCAGGGGTTCCCCCACGGTGGCCACGTGGCGGAGACTGGACAGGTCGTAGCGGCCGGGGAGGTCGTCGCCCTCCTCCATGAGGTGGCGGATGGTGGTGGGCGTGGTGTACCACACCTCCACCCGGTGCTTCTCCAGGGCCCGGTAGAGGTTGGAGGCGCTGAAGGGATCGCCCTGCACGAGCAGCGAGGCCCCGCAGAGCCAGGGTGCGAAGGCCCCGTACACCGTGCCGGTGACCCAGGCCGGGTCCGCTTCGGTCCACAGCAGGGTGCCGGGCTTCAGGTCCAGGACGTATCGCGCCGTGGCCGCCATGCCGAGCAGGTCCCGGTGGGCGTGGACAATGCCCTTGGGGGTCCCCGTGGAGCCCGAGGTGTAGTTCAGGTACAGGGAGCTGCGCCGCGGGAGGA
>CAYYVD010000417.1:0-3927 GCA_964475045.1 uncultured Desulfobacterales bacterium
CCAAGGCCCGGGAGGGCCCCATGCCCGGACCGCCGTGGCGTGTTCTCGGAGGAGAGAGGGTGACAGCAACCGCGGAAGAAACTGTGCGTGCCTGGTTTGCGTCCCTGGAGGAGATTCCCGAGCTGTATCTGGTGGGTGGGGCGGTGAGGGATCCCCTGCTGGGAAGGAAGCCCAAGGACGTGGATCTGGTCTGCCCCAGGGCTCGCCTTTGGGCGGAAAGGCTGGCGGCCGCTCGGGATGCGGCGTTGGTGTCCTTTGACAAGGATCCTCGGGCCGCGTGCTATCGCCTGGTGAACCGGGACGATCCGAAGGACGTCATCGACCTCTCGGTCCTGCGTGGAGCGGGCATTGAGGACGACCTGGCCCTGAGGGACTTCACCGTCAATGCCATGGCCGTCCGCATGCACGCGGGCGGGGCTCTCGGCGAGCTGGTGGATCCCACCGGCGGGCGGCAGGACCTGGAAACCGGCGTCGTGCGGATGGTGGCACCGTCCGCCTTTGCCGAGGACCCGCTTCGCATGGTTCGAGCGTTTCGTCTGGCCGGTGAGCTGGGGTTTGTCGTGGCGCCGGAGACGCTGAGCGCCGTCGGAAGGCAGGCCCGTCTTCTCAGGGGAACGGCCGGCGAAAGGGTCCGGGACGAGCTCATGAGGATCCTGGGCCTGGATCACAGCCTTCCTCTTCTGCGATCCATGGACCGCAGCGCCCTGCTGGAGGTCCTTCTTCCCGAGGTTCGGGACATGAAAGGGTGCACTCAGAACCCCTTCCACCACCTGGATGTGTGGGAGCACAGTCTGGCGGTGCTCGAGCACGCGGAAACCATCATGGACCGCCCGGAGGACTTCTTCGGCCCGGTGGCCGATCGGGTGAAAGACGTCCTGGCGGCTTCCGGAAGAGGGCCGCTCCTGAAGCTGGCGGCCCTGCTCCACGACGTGGGAAAGCCCTTGGTGCGGGCCGTGGATTCCGAGAGCGGTCGCATCACCTTCTACGGGCACGACGGGGTGGGGGCCCAGATGGCGGAGGCCGTTTCCGAGCGGTTGCGCATGTCCGGAAAGGAGCGGGGGATCCTGATCCGCCTCGTGGCGGAGCACATGCACGTGCTCGACCTGTCCGGACCCGAGGTCAAGCGGTCTACGCGCATGCGGTGGTTTCGTTCGATGGGCGACGGGGTGCTCCCGGCCCTGATCCTCGGCATGGCGGATAGGATGGCCGCCCTGGGGCCGGACGCTTCCGAGGAGGCGCGAGACGCGCACCTTCGCTGGTCTCGGGAAGCGGCCGTCGAGGTGCTTCAACGCATCCGGAAGGGGCCCGAAAGGCCGCCGCTGGTCACGGGCAAGGACCTCCTGGACCTGGGCCTTTCACAGGGCCCCCGCGTCGGCGAGGTTCTGCGGGCGATTCAGGAGGCCCAGGACGATGGTAGGGTGCAGGGTCGAGGGGACGCCTTGGCTCTGGCGGAAGAACTGGTGGGCTCGGACGTGGGGCGTCATTCGACCTGACGGCAGGCGGTCTCGACCCGGAGGGTGTGTTCCCGGGTCTCCATGCATGCCGTAGAGAAGGACGGCTTGGCCGCCGATGATCATGCAGGGCAGGCCGGCTTGTGACAGGCCGTCAGCGATTCTGCTGAGAAGGGCTTGAAGAACATTCGAAGCGCATCGGCATACGGGACCCTCGTCGACCGAATGTGCCGGCGCTCGAAGCGGGCGAAAAAGGCATGGTCTCGGATCATCCTGAATCGATCTTCCGGATCAATGCCCCAATCGGCCATCCACATCATGGTTGCAGATTACGACGGGTGCGCGGTTGAATCAAGCGTTATGGTGAGACGTGCAGCTTGTGGCCGGGGGGCGAAAGCGCTATGCTGTGCACCTCGAGCAAAGAAAGGCCGTTCCGAGGGGGATGAAGACATGCAAAGATGGTGGTTCCACTGGGCTTGGGTGGTGCTGGCGGTTTGCTTCGTGGATCTCTTCATCAACTACTCCGCCCGGCTGGGGTACGGGGTGGTCCTGCCCGAGATGATCCGGCACCTCGGGTTCAGCCGGACCGCGGGGGGCTCGGTCTACAACGCCTACCTGTTCACGTACATTGCGGTGACGCCTCTGACCGGGTTTCTGACGGACCGGTTCGGGGCCCGCCGGGTGATCACCTCCTGCGCCCTGATGCTGGGGCTGGGGCTGGTGGCCATGGGCATGGTGGACTCCCTGGCGGGGGCCTGCGTGGCCTATGCCGTGGTCGGGCTGGGGGCCACGGGCATGTGGACGCCGGTGATCACCGTGGTCCAGCGGTGGTTCGTCCCCCGGCGGCGGGGCCTGGCCCTGGGGATCCTCTCGACCGGCTACGGCCTGGGGTTCGCCACCATGGGGGCGGCCTTTCCCTGGATCGTTCAGCACTACTCGTGGCGTCATTCCTGGTTCTTTCTCGGGGCCGCGGCCCTGGCCATGGTGCTGGGCAACGGCCTGTTCCTGCGGAGCAGCCCCGAGGCGGCCGGCCGCCGTCCCTGGGGCGAGCGGGGGACCCCGGCACAGGTCCCGCAGCCGGCCGTGCTCGGGGTCCAAAGCGGGCAGCTGTCGGTGCTGCGGTCGTCGACGTTCTTGTTGATCGGCTCCTCCTACTTCTGCATCTCGTTCAGCCTGTACGGGATCACCACCTTCATGGTGGACTACGCCGAGCATCAGCTGGGGTTTCCCCTGGAGCAGGCCAGCCTGCTGGCCACCATTCACGGCGCCTGCCAGGTCCTGGGCGTCCTGACGATCCTGCCTCTGTCCGACGTCCTCGGCCGCAGGAGGACCATCCTGCTCTCCAACACCTTCATCGCGGTCGCCCTGGCGGGGGTGCTGTTCCTGGCCACGTCCTGGGCCGCCCTCACGGTCTTCGTGGGCCTTCTGGCGGTTTTTTACGGCGTGACCTTTCCCATCTACGGGGCCTGTGCCGGGGACTTCTTTCCCAAGGAGGTCATGGGCACGGTGATCGGCGCCTGGACTCCGTTCTACGGGCTGGGGGCCATCGTGGTCCACTGGGTGGCCGGCATCCTGAGGGACGCCACCGGCGTGTACGACCACGCCTTTGCCCTCAACATCCTCATGGCCCTGGCGGGGGTCGGGTTGATGGCCCTGGTGAAGCAGGGTCCCGCCGTGGAGGCCCAACACGGGTGAGAAGATGGGTGCGGCCCCTTCTCATGGGACTTGCGTTGGCGGTCTGGATGCTTTATGATACGCCCCAACGCTTTCAAGGACGGGGAGCCGGTGACCGCATCGCCCAAGGATGCTCGTGAGAACACGACGGGTTGTGCCCGCCCGCCCCATCCAACCCCCTGGTACCGGAACGACGGCCAGACCTCCGGACCCCCTGTCCCGAGCGAGACGATGCATACCGCCGTTCACTGGCCACACCCCCATTCCTTCAGCAACGCGGAAGTCCCCGGTTCCTTGGGCGCTTTCGCGTCTCATCGATGATTTCGACGCCGGCCCCGAGGCCGACGGGCTCGAATGCTCACCACAGCGGACGCGCGTGACCCTCGACGGTCACCCTCACAAGAGAGGTCCATGGGTTCCTCAGGGAGGGAACCACGCTTCATGGAGCCGAGGTCTCACGCCGAATCTACGGCAGCCCCGGCTGGACGCCTGTTTTTTTTCAACCTTCACGCAAGGAGGGATGGACATGAAGGGGAAAGGCGGAATCTGGTGTGTCCTCTGTTTGGCGGCGGCCATGGTGCTCACGGCCGGCGGAAGTGCTCTGGCGGAAAAACCCATCGTGATCGGCTGTCCCCTGTCCACGGCGTTTCTGTACGGCTGGGATGCGGAGCGGGGCATTCGGCTGGCGGTTGAGGAGATCAACGCCAAGGGCGGCGTGGACGTGGGCGGGAGCAAACGTCCATTCGAGGTGGAGGTGATCGACACCCGGGACCTGGAGCCGGGCGTGCCGGTGAGCGAGGCC
>CAYYVD010000418.1:0-3913 GCA_964475045.1 uncultured Desulfobacterales bacterium
AGGGCCTCCATTGCCGGGGGTAAAAGGTCTATGTCGCGGTTTGATTTCCTTGTCTTTGTCCTCCCCTCTTCACCGTACACGAGGGTCTCACAGATCTTGGCGGTCTTTCTGTCCAGGTGGACGTTCTTCCACTTCAACCCCGCCATCTCGCCGAACCTCAAACCCGTGAAGAACAGGATGGTCAGGCAGTTCCTGTAATGGGGATGCACACATTCCAGCACCTTGATGACTTCATCCAGAGACAACGGGTTTATGATGGGCTCCTCAATTCGCAGGTTGTCCACCCTGGCCATGACATTGTCTTTGATGATCCCCTCCTTGAAGGCCATCGAAAACACGGACCTCAGGGGAACCAGGATGTTGTTGATCCTGTTGGCGGAGCGGTCTAACAAGCATGACTTTCAGCCATAACAGCTTCTTTGGAAAACCTCAGGCCGGGCCGGATGAAGATATCACACTTACTCCTTTGATGAACCGCGGGACACAGAACAATATGGTTGTTTTCGGCAACAAAGGTTTGGTGTCCTACGAGGTAACTCCCCCGGGACAGAGTGGCTTCATCTCTCCCAGTGGTATAAAAGCCCCCCATTATGGGGATCAGATCCCATTGTACGAATCTTTCGGCCGTAAAGATGTCTGGCTGGATAAGAAGGCCGTGGACAGCAATGTGGAATCGGAGATTCAGCTGAAGTAAATCGATCCTGTGGTGATGAGAGAGGACCAATGTTTCATAATCAGCTTTCTTCTTACAGCCGGCAATTTCCAGACGGCCATGGTCACCTCCGATATTCAGATGCCTTCGTCGATAACGGACTGGACGCGAAAGCATCCTGCCCCATTTCACTGAAAAGCGAACGAGTCAGGAGGAGACCTGTCATCCCGAGACGACAGGTCTCCTTTTTAAATGGGTTCGCGCCGCTACTCCCAAGTCACTTCGATCTTACTTTCAGCAACCTCTTCTACAGCCTTCCGGTCGAAGGGCATGGGCTTGTAGGTGAAGTTCACAAACATATCGACCTGATCCGCAAGGTGCTTGTCCGGCTCTCCCTCGATGCTCGTAAAGCCGCTTGTCCCGGGGGCTGTTATGTTCTCACCCTCGATACCTTCGGGATCCAAGTTTACGATGTGGTTTTCGGTACCACGATCAACCTTCGGGAAGGGGGGTAGAGAGCTTGAGGTGCTCGTGATCGGCTGCTGGAGGAAATAACCAAGAACCGTCACAGGATGAAAAGCATCTTCGGCCACCTTGAGCCGGTACTCCTTCACCCCTTTTCCCTGGTTTTCTGTTGCGAGTTCGCTCAATGCCTTTTCAAGAGATTCCTTGATAACAGCTGCCATACGTTCATTGAAGTAGTCCTCATTGGTATCGCCCGTGAGAGCTCTTTGGAGAAGGGTATACCCGTGGTAACGATCCGAGAGGATCTGGACGGCGCTCTGGCCGAAGACGTTTTTATATCCTTCGAACTCATCCCCGAACGTAGCCGGGATCAGCATCGCCCACCACCTATCATAAATAGCGGCGCCGGCATGATCGTAGAAGCCGTCCCCGTCCGAATCCAATGTCAGGTTATTCCAATCCGTGAGTAGATCAACGGCCTGTTTGGATTCCTCGGAGAGACCTCCATCGCCTTTTACCCTCTCCAAAAGAAGATCTTTAATCTCGAGAGCCCGTTTGTCGTAGAAGGCGATGTTGTGGATGATCCACTTGATGTCCTCCATTCCCAACTTGTCTTTAGCCTCGGCCAATCTCTTGATACAGGTGACCCGGTCGTTTCGCCCCCATCCACCCCAGACATCCGAGGTGGCGAGGTCACCATGACCCCATCCGGGCGCGGGCTGGTTGTTCCAGTTGGCAAGATAACCGGCAACGGGATTTGCACCGTGTGGATTTCTTTCCTTTGTGAGATATCCCTGCCACTCGTACTCGCCCGTCCCGGGAGCAGGAAGGCGGATATCATAACCGTCTGGTCGAATGGGATGTCGCCCCAGGTGGTAATAGGCGATCTCGCCGTCAGTATTGGCGAAGACGTAATTGATGGACATGTTGCTCTGTTGGGCCGCGTCATTGAATTCTTCTACTGTTTCCGCCTTCATGAGATCGTAAAAGGATGCAAGCCCCGGCAGGAAAACATCCTTGCAGCTCAACCTCTTGCTGAAGGCCACATTCTTTTCATTGTCCACGTGGATGACCGGTCCGTGCACGCTATAGAGGTCTTCTTTTGTCACAGGTTCTTCCTTGCCCTTGACCCGAAAGGTGTGCTTCTGGACCTCCATATCCTTCCACCCGCCCTTGTACCAGTACTGACGAGGGTTCTCGGGGTTGAGTTTCTCCATGTAGATGTCTTCGATGTTATCGATCCCAGCCGTGGAAGAGAAGGCAGCTTTGCCGTTGTGTCCGAACATGACGAAAGGATAGCCTGCCAGTGTGGAGCCAACAACGTTTATGCCCGCCCCGTGAAGGCCCACTTCATGAAGAGCAGAGGGGAGCTGATAACCGAACTGCGGTCCGCCCATGAGCATGGCCGTCCCTGTTTCGGACTTCTCCGGTGAAACGACCAGGGCATAGCTTGCCGGGTGGCCATAGCCCGCCCAGTCCAGCAAGAACCTCCCGGCTTCTCTTTCAAGCGCGAGCTTCCCTTCCGCAACAGCTGCTGCGGGAAGTGCGGAGGCCATCAGGTTCTCGTCGAGGGCGGACATCTTCTGAACTGCTGCCCCCCGGGGAAGGCGGAAAGCGCCCCGAATCGTCGTCTTGGCCTGCGGATCATATCCCCAGCACCAGTCGTCAAAATAGGCGCGTCCCTTTTCAGCACCATGTTTTTCAGAAAGGAAGTGGAACATGGAGGCGTTTGCCAGCTCAGCCGAGACATCCATGAAAAAGCCCATAACGGAGAGAAAATCTGCTGCGACATCTTCAGCACTCCAGGGCTCCGGTTGCAAGCCGTGTTCTTCATATTCGCCGGGCATCTTGGCGGCCGGATCTGCCTTCGCATTCTTTATGTAAGCGTTAATGCCTGCGGCGTAGGCCCTGAGAACTGTCTGGAGCTCAGGTCGGAGCCGCTCTACCTGCTTTTTGACCTCGATGAGGCTCAGGTTGTCACGGCGGTTTCCCTGGTCAAAAGGCAGCAAATCCTCTCCCAGGACCTCGGAGAGCGTCCCCCAGAAGGTCCTTCGAAACATGTCCATCTGGAAGAGTCGATCCTCCCCGGCGGCATATCCGAAACCGAAGAAAAGGCCCTCAAGGCTGTCCGCATACACGTGTGGGACACCGTAGTTGTCGCGGATGATTTCGGCACTGGGCTTCTTCCCCGCGGCGCCTGCAATTCCAGCCCACAGAAAAACCATCAGCGAAGCAATAACAATGATGCACAAAGAACTATTTCTTTTCATCTGACCCCCCTCCTTTTCAAATGAATGAATCGACTTATTAAAAAAGGTTGATCCGGTTCTCGGGATCCATTGATTCCCTCCTTTGCCGTTAGAGTTCACCCACAGCCACAACACATTTCACATTACATCCATTATGCAAAACGAGAAAAATGGGGTCTCGTAACGATTCGATTTAGTTGGCTTTCTTCAAGTATTCAGAATAGGAACTTGATTTTTGGATATCAGGATAGCGGAAGATATCCTTGGGTGTCAACGAGAAACTCATAACCATATGTAGTGGGCAGGAAAAAGGTCGTTGGGGTCAGGGTTATCTTGAATTTCGCTCTTTGAAAATGGCCATTCTGCTTTTTCGTGTTGAATTTGGTTCATCGACGGCGAAAGTGCAATTCTCAAAACCCGCTCCGGAACCGGCAGTACCGCATCGCTCGCCGCAGGCTGGCATGAGGGCAAAGTCTGTCAAAGCCACACGGCTTGGGGGTTGGCTCCGCCAAGCCTTGACAGGCTTGCCTGGCTCGTGCCCTGCAGA
>CAYYVD010000419.1:0-3908 GCA_964475045.1 uncultured Desulfobacterales bacterium
CTTCTTCCCGGGTCGCGGAGGCGTCCTTTCGTGCGCCTTGAAGCGGTACGATGATTGCATTGCATTCGGGCGAGCACACCCGCACATCCCCCCGGCTCGGAAGGACACCAGGATGCCTCCAGACGCCCGCAAGGATTCACCCGCCCACAGCAGAACCCTCACCGCCTCTGCGCCCCCGCTGCCCCTGGGCAAAATCCTCGTGCAGGAGGGGCTTGTCAGCGAAAAGGACGTGGAGCGCGCACTGGCCATTCAAGGCCAGGAGCAGAAGCTGCAGGAGCTTCCTCTCGGAAGGATCCTGGTTCGCATGGGCGCGCTCGAGGAGCCCCAGCTGGAGGAGCTGCTTCGAAGCCCGGAGATTCGAAGAACCTTGGGCTCCCTGGCCGTACAGAAGGGGTTTCTGGACCAGGCCCGGCTCAACGCCTGCCTGAAGAAGCAGGGCACGGATCACCTCATCGGCCAGGTGCTCGTCCAGGAGGGACACCTGAAACGGCGGGATCTGGAGGCCCTGCTCAAGGAGCAGATCGACGCCCCGCGCTTCGGCGAGCTTGCGGTCCGGCACAACATGATCAGCCCCGCGGACCTGGAAAAGGCCCTCAGGATCCAGAAGTCCCCCAGGCGGCTGGGAGAGGTCCTGTGCGATCTGGGCCTCCTGAGCCCCATGGATCTGCAGCACGTGCTGAACAAGTACAACAAGCAGATCGAGCTGGGGAACCTCCTGAAGTCCATGGGGTACGTGAACGAGCATCAGCTCCGGGAGGCCCGGCAGGAGAACACCTGGGGCTCGGAGACCCTGGGCGAGACCCTGCTGCGAAAAGGCGCCGTCACCCAGGAGCAGCTCAAGACCGGACTCTCGCGACAGTATAACGTGCCCTTCCGCCGGCTGAACGGGTTCGCCTACTTCGAGGAAGACAAGCCCCGCCTCGTCAAAATCATCAGCCAGAAATACGCCGAGAAGAACCTGATCCTCCCCATCGCCCTGTCCGGCAGCCGCCTGACCCTCGCCATCCTCCGCCCGGAGGACATGGTGAACACGGTCTACGAGCTCCAGGGCATGGTCCCTCGCCTCCAGGTTTCCTGCATCCTCATCACCGAGGAGAAGTTCGAGGAGCTGTTCGAGGTCCTCTACAGCCGTCATCTCCGCGCGGTCAAGGACGGGAAGGCCCCCGAGGACGAGGACGTGGACATCGACTTCATGGAGCTCGACATCGAGGAGGGCATCGGGCAGAAGGAGTCGATGAAGTCCCAGTACGCCACACGGGACATCGAGGCGGAAGAGCTGGTGAACTTCATCCTGAAGTACGGCATCATCAACGGGGCGAGCGACATCCACATCGAGCAGGACCGCAGGGGTGTGGCCCTGCGCTACCGCCTCGACGGCATCCTCCGGGAGTCCCGCATCGGATGGCTCCAGGAGAAGCTCCAGGGCAAGGCCCTGGCCATCATCTCGCGGATCAAGGTCATGTCCAACCTGGACATCGCAGAGAAGCGCCTCCCCCAGGACGGGGGGTTCCGCATCCACTACCACGACAAGGCCGAAGACCAGCGTGTGGACCTCGACTTCCGCGTCGCCACCTGTCGCGCTTCGGTGGGTGAGAACGTGACCATCCGCATCCTGGACCCGCGGAAGGCCAACGTCGGCCTGGAGAACCTGAACCACTCCCCCCATGTGCTGAACCCGTTTCGCTCCCTGCTCAAGAGCCCCAGCGGCATGATCCTGGTCTGCGGGCCCACCGGAAGCGGAAAGACGTCCACGCTGTACGCCTCCCTCGGGTACATCTACAATCCCGGCCTGAAGATCATCACCGCCGAGGACCCCATCGAGTACAACTTTCCGGGCATCATGCAGACCCAGGTCAACAGCAAGATCAACCTGACCTTCTCCCGCCTTCTGCGTTCCTTCCTGCGCTTCGACCCGGACGTCATCCTGGTGGGCGAGATCCGGGACGAGGAGACGGCCAAGATCGGGTTCGACGCGGCCCAGACCGGCCACATTCTCCTGAGCACCCTGCACACCAACGACGCCGTCAGCGCCGTGTCCAGGCTCCTGGACCTCAAGGTGGAGTACGGCCAGATCGCTTCCTCCCTGATGTGCGTGCTGGCCCAGCGGCTCGTGAGAAAGATCTGCCCGTCCTGCATTCAGGACACCCTCCCCGACGAGGCCGAGTGGCGTATGCTGTTCAAGCAGTACCCGTCCCATCTCCGGTTCTTCAAGGGACGAGGGTGCCCGGCCTGCAACTTCTCCGGATACCTCGGCCGCACCCTGCTCTCGGAGATCTTCGTGGTGGACGGGGAGATCGCCCAGGCCCTGAACCGGGGCTATGACGAGGACCAGATCAAACAACTGGCCCTGGAGAGCGGCATGAAGACCATGATCGACGACGGGCTCGAAAAGCTGAACCAGATTACCCTCTCGGAGATCATCCGCATGGTCCCGCACGACATGATCAAGGCGTTTCGAACACGGCAGAAGACCCAGAAGGACATCGACAGGCTCGTGGAGGCGGCGGAGCGCCGGAGCGCTCCCCAAGCTGCAGGCGAGTCCGTGCGCATCACCAACCCCGAGGCGGAGCGATCCAAGATCGATCTCATCCAGACCTCTTTCGAGCTCCTGAGAGGCCTCTCAGGCAACGGCGGGGGCCCGGTGGACCCCCGGCTTTTCAAGGAGTTCATTGAGACGAACCACGCCTGGATCTGTGAGGAGCACCAGTGCTTCGGGGTGTGGTTCCAGGTGGCCGTCAACCCCATGAACGGGAAGGCGGAGATCTCCGCGCTTCCCGAAGGCTGAGGGGGGATCCATTGTCCGGAAGCAACGGCGTCCGCACCATCGCCGTCACCAGCGGAAAGGGAGGGGTGGGCAAGACCACCCTCTCCGTGAACCTGGCCCTGGCCCTGGCCGAGGCCGGACATCGCACCTGCCTGTTCGACGCGGACCTGGGTCTGGCCAATGTGAACGTGCTTTTGGGGCTCGACGTCAGCCGCACGCTCGAGGACGCCTTCTTCGGTAACGCGTCCCTGGAGGAGATCCGCTTCCAGGGGGTCCACGGGATCGACATCATCCCTGGAAGCTCGGGGATCCAGCGCATGGCCGATCTGGATCCCGGGAAGGTGTCGGACCTCCTCCGATCCTTCGAGGCCCTGAGCGCCTACGACTTCTTCATCATGGACACCGCGGCCGGCATCGCCAGAAACGTCGTGGCGTTCTGCCTGGCCGCCCGGGAGCTGATCCTGGTGGTGGCGCCGGAACCGGCCTCCATGACCGACGCCTACGCCCTGCTCAAGGTCCTTCATCTGAACGGCTTCGAGGGACGGGTGGAGGTGGTGGTGAGCCGGTGCAAGACCATTGCGGCGGCCAAGGGCTTTTTCGCTGGTTTTCGAAAGGCCGTCCGGGAGCACCTGGGCGTCCGGATCGCGCTGCTGGGGGTGGTGGTGCAGGATCGCAAGGTCCAGGACGCCATTCGACGCCGCCAGCCCGTCCTTCGAGTCCATCCCGGGTCGAACGCCAGCCGCTGCATCCACCACATCGCCCGGTCTCTGGCGCAGCGATCGCCGTCCCTCGCCTCGGCCGGTCTGAACGGTTTCTGGAAGCGGTTCATCCACCTGATTCGAGCCCCCTTGAACCTGGGCGGCCGGGAACAGGACGCCGGGAGGGGCGAACCCGAGCCGGCACCGGGGCCGCAAGGTGAAGCGCCACCCGGGGCGATCCCAGACGAGTGCTTCGACCAGATCACCGCCATCGCCCGTGAGCTGGGGCTCATTCGCGAGGCCCTCACCGCCATGGCCTCCAGCGGGACCCGCAACCCCGGGCCGGGGGAGCCGCCGGACTCCGTCCGGCGCGAGGCCATTCCCCTGGACTTCGACCGGTTTGTCCTGCAACAACGGGCCAAGACGAAAGGCCAGCCCTCATGACC
>CAYYVD010000420.1:0-3895 GCA_964475045.1 uncultured Desulfobacterales bacterium
CGATAAGCTATACGTAATAATCATATGCTGGGTTTCATATCTTAAGATGACTGCGGGGGTGGTGTAGGGAGTGTAGGGTAAAGATGGGATTTCATTGTCTAGCAAGATTGTTGTGGAATACTTTTTTGGAGTGACTCTATGAGCGAAGACATCGAAATAACCCCCCGGCTGCAGCTGGAGGAAACTCTGGAACTGGAAGAGGCTTCTCTATTGGAGGAATACTTCCAGCAGTTTTCGAGCGCAGAGATGGTGAGGATCATTTCAAGGCTCTCTAATCCCGATCAACGCCGAATTTTTGAGCTGCTTACGCCCGAATATGCAGCGAGCCTGGCGGAATTGCTGCCCACGGCGCATCAGGTAGAGGTCTTCCAGTATCTACCCCCGGAGACCGCGGCGGACATTCTAGAGGAGATGCCGAGCAACGACCGTGCTCACGCGATCTTCTGGGCGGTTTGGATAAGAGTTACGTAGAGGCGATAATCGACCAAATGGGGTCTGATGCGGCCTCGGTTGCGAGGCAACTGGTCAGCTACCCTCCTGACACGGCCGGGGGATTGATGATTACGGAGTTTCTTTCCTATCCACACAACGCTACCGTTGGAGATGTTGTAGATGACTCAGTCGATGGTAGAAGGCGCCGAGCCTGGACGTGCCGTTGGATATGCCCAGCATAGCGGCTTTTTTGTTGGTGAATGCCGCATCCATCAAGAACCACAAAGGCGCCTTGTCCATTCCCTGGATCATCTGCACGATGTCAACGAGAGGGAAAGCGTTCAACGGGTTGCTCTGGCTGTCGGCCTTCTTCCGTGGTTTTTCAAAAAGCCTCCTACCGTCCCTGGCCCACTCAACGATGTTCGAGTAGTCCCCCTCGATGATCGCCCAGGCCTGGCAGCCGCTCCCGTGGGCGGTTGCTTTCGCGTACAGTGGATCCACCCCCTCCTCTGCGCGGTGCAGGGAGATTCGTTCTTCGAGCAGGAACCGGCGGGCCTTTTCAGCTACCTCCTGGTCTGCGTGGTTGAGCAGGCCGAGGTTGTCCTCCACTCGCTCCGGGAGATACACCCCCAGGGCTGCGGCGTGATCCAGGCCCCGCCGGTCCGTTCCCGGGATGCCCACGCTCACCCCGTTCTTGTAGACATTGGGGCTCACCTCGATCTCGACCCTCTCCGGGAGGTTCCCCAGGACCTGGACCGACTTGGCCGCGGCCAAGGCCACCGCACCCGGATCGGTGCATCCGGTCGATTCCTCGATTTCCTGCTTCAAAACGTTGATCAGGGTCTTCTGATCCATGGGCCCTCTCCTGGATGCCACCGGCAACCATCCGCTCTTCTTCCTGGCCGTGTACTCGCCTGCAATCGCGGCGTGTTTACCCTACTTGCCCGCAACGGTGGCATCGCCGGCCTGCGGCGCTTCCTCGGGCGGGCATCGCTCTGGCGTTGCTCGATCATTTGGTATGCATTCCTAATCCTCAAAATTCCATTGATATTTTACTGTGGGGTTGTGCCGACGAGGACCCCTATCCTTTCACACAGCAGGAATTGGCCCTCACCGTTCGACAGGTTTTGGACCGCGCGTGATCTCCTCCGGGGCTTCCGCACCCAGAAACGCAGCCAGGTTGATTTTTTCGTTTCGAATGCCGAGCTTCTCCCGAATGCGCTCCCGGTGATGGTGCACGGTGGAAAGGCAGATGCCTCGAAGACTCGCGATCTCCTTGCTCCTCAGTCCGTACCGGATCAGGTTGCAGATCTGGGTTTCCGTGGGGCTCAACCTGGGGTTCTGTCTCGTCAGCCCTTTTGTAAAGGGGCTGAGGATGTCCTTCATGCTCTGCTCTGCCAGCTGGACGATCTTCCGTTGATCCCGGGGCAGCCGAGCTCCCAGAGTGTGCAGGATGGGAAGGACCACCTCCTCCAGATTCGCTAGAATGCGTTCGGCGGAGGCCTTCTTCTCTTCCCGAAGGCGCTCGAGGATCTCCTGCAGGGCAATGGTTTTCCGCTCCAAGGCCCGCCTCTCCTCATTCAGCTGCTTTTGGGCCTGAATCCTCTCGATCGCCCTTCCAATCCGCTCTGCGACCGCATCGATCAAGAGCCGCTCCTCCCGCAGGAAAGGACCCTCGTCCAGGGCCGGCATGGCCTCGAGATAACACACCTCGATCCTCCCTCGGGGCTCCCCTGCGACCCGGATGGTGGACCCCTGTACCCAGGGGGTCTCACGAAAACCGGGGCTCGCATACGACTCCTCTTCAAAGGAGATGCGGGCCGCCGCCACTTCGGGGTACTGCCAGGAGGGAGGCAGCAGCTCGGCCAGCCCTTGAAGAATTCGGTCGAGGGCGCTTTCATGCGCCTCGATGAGCTGCGAGATGCCGTAGAGGCAGTCGAGCTCCTTGACCCGTTCCCGCAATGCCCTCTCGACGTCCACGCGAGGGGGCCCGGCCTTGAAACGGCCGTCTCCCGGGGGCGCTCCTTCCGTTCGTTTCTCGATCCCCATGACTGCTTCTTTCAAGAGTCCCTATATATCTAGGGTAATATATAGGAAATAATTCGTAAATGACAAACCGGTTTCTCAATTTCATACTGAAATTCCAACAACCAAGTCCGAAAGCGGCTGCCCGAGGAGAGTGTTTGTCGGGTGAGCCGCAAAGCGCGTATGAAACCGAACCGTCTCATTCTTGCCATCCTGGCCACTGCAGCCCTGGGAGGAATCGCTTTCTTCTCCACGGTCACCGGGTCCATCCGTGGCATGGGTCAACCCTCATCCTGGACCGTCCTTCCCGAGTACGAACGTGGCCTGCACCATATCGTCCTGTCCATTGAAAGCCGAGGAGGGCACCTCGACGCCTACGAGGGTCTCTTGACCTGCCTTTCGAGCCGGACCCGCGTCACAGTCCTCGTGCCCGAGCGGCACCTCGATCGGGTGCGGGCCCGGTTCCAGTCGCTCTCCCCGGCATGCCGCATGGAGTGGATCCCTTTCGAGGACAAGCCCCTGAAGAAGAGCGCCCACGCCTACCTCCTCTTTCCAGAGAGGCAGAAGCTCATCGACACCGGTCCTCTCGAGGGCATCCAACGCTTTCAAGGCAGTGCCTGGGCCCAGGATCTTTTTGAGTCGGCCCTCGATCGGGAGGGGCGTCCCGTGCTGCTGATCCCGGAGGTCCACAAATGGTTCGTCTGCCCGGACGGAAACGCCCCCTATCAGGTGATCAGCGACAACCGTTTCCTGGAAGCCCTCGAGGGAAAGGGCTTCCTGCTACAAAAGACACCTTTGACGTTTCGAGGGGGCAACATCCTGGTCGATCGGATGGAGGGAAAGCTTGTCGCCTTTTGCGGAGGCGACGTGTTCCGGCTGACTCGAACCGTCTGGCGCGCCATGCGAGACGGAGAGCTCGGCCTGGACGAGACCGAAGACAAGCTGAAGCGTCTCCTTGGTGTGGACGAAGTGGTGGTTCTCCGGGCCGAGCGTTCTCAACCCGAGTACCTGTTTCATCTGGACCAGGCCATGGCCTTTCTGGGGAACGGCCGGGTCGCTGTCACCCGGATCGTCCAGCAAGGGGAGGGCGTGCACGGGCATGCCTCAGCGGTCTCAGAAGTCCGAGACTTTTTGAGCGAGCTTCGACGAGTGCTGCGCAGCAGAGGTTACTGCATCGTGGACCTTGAGACCCCGGCCAAGGATCTGCTCGCCCATCGCTATGCGGTCAACGGGATCCCTTACACGGAACCGGGAACCGGAAAACGTACGTTTCTCATGCCGGTCTATCACTCGAGAGCGCCTTCCGCCTCCACACCGCACCTTCAAAGGAACCGGCGGGCCCTCCAGCGTAACGGATACCGTGTGGTCCTGGTGCCGACCACCGCGGACAAGAACTACGGCGGCATCCATTGCCTGGCACACGTGATTCGATAAGGGC
>CAYYVD010000421.1:0-3891 GCA_964475045.1 uncultured Desulfobacterales bacterium
GACGGCCGTGCTCCTGCACGAGGCCGTGGGAGAGAACCTCTCCTGCATCTTCGTGGACAACGGTCTCTTGAGGCGCGGGGAGGCCCAGGAGGTGGCCGAGCTCTTCCAGGAGCACTATCACACGGACTTCCACCCGGTGGACGCGGCGGATCACTTCCTCTCCCGGCTTCGCGGCGTCACAGACCCGGAGGAGAAGCGGAAGGTCATCGGGCGCGAGTTCATCGCCGTGTTCGAGACCAAGGCACGCGAGCTCGGGGATGTGAAGTACCTTGGCCAGGGGACCCTGTACCCGGACGTGATCGAGAGCGTCTCCTTCAAGGGCCCCTCGGCCACCATCAAGAGCCATCACAATGTGGGCGGCCTGCCGGATGTCATGAGCCTGGAGCTGGTCGAACCGCTGCGGGAGCTGTTCAAGGACGAGGTGCGGCTGGTCGGCGCGGAGCTCGGGATCCCCCGGGAGATGGTGGCGCGCCAGCCGTTTCCCGGGCCCGGTCTGGCGGTGAGGATCCTGGGCGAGGTCACCCCGGAGCGGCTGAAGACCCTTCGCCACGCAGACGCCGTCGTGCAGGAGGAGATCATCGCCGCCGGCTACTACGACAAGGCCTGGCAATCCTTCGCCGTGCTCCTGCCGGTGCAGTCCGTGGGCGTGATGGGGGACGAGCGCACTTACGAGCACGTGATCGCGGTACGCTCCGTGGACAGCCTGGATGCCATGACCGCGGACTGGACGCGCCTGCCCTACGAGGTGCTCGCGCGCATCTCCAACCGGGTCATCAACAGCGTGCGCGGCGTGAACCGCGTGGTGTACGACATCTCGTCCAAGCCCCCCAGCACCATCGAGTGGGAGTGAGAGGCCCCGTCAGGGGACGAGCTTCTCCAAGACCCGGCCCTCGGCGTTCAAGAAGAAGAGCTGAAACCCGTTCCGGGCGGCGTGCCCCGCCAGGTCCCGGTATCGCATGGCCTGGACCTCGTGCTCGAGCCCGGGGTCCCGCGCCAGGCCGGACAGGGCGGACTGGGCCTCTTCCTTGTCCTCAAAAAAGGGGATGAAGGAGACGTCGAGGGCCTGATCGTGCTGCCCCAGGATCTGCTCGTTCTTCTCCGGGTCCTGAATGATCACCCAGACCCAGAGGTTTTGGTTCTGCCGGTGATTCACGGAATTGTCCTCCTTGTTTTCGAAGATGCCGCAGCCGAACGCCCGGCCAGCCAGCCGGTGGAAAAAGCCGCCTGGAGGTTGAAGCCTCCGGTTCCCGCGTCCATGTCGATCACCTCGCCTGCAAAGTAGAGTCCCGTCAGGATCCGGGAGGCCATGGTCCTGGGGTCGATCTCCGAGCGGTCCACCCCGCCGGCGGTCACAACGGCCTCCTCGAACGAGCCGTGCCCGGTGACCGAAAAGGGAATGTCCTTGAGCCATGCCGCCAGACGCCTCCGTTGCTCGGCCCGGACCTGGTGGCCGGGGCGGTCGCCAGGGACCCCCACGGCCGACAGGCAGAGGGGAATCAGGGGCCTGGGCATCAGCCCCCGAAGCAGCGTCTCGAAGTGCTTCCTTCCCCCGGCGGACAGGTCCCGAACGAGGCGGGCGTCGAGCCCGGCCGGATCCAGGGCAGGCTTGAGGTCCACGGAGAGGCGCACCCGGCGACCCGCCCGCAGGGCGTCCACCACCCCCCGGCTCAAGGAGAGTGGAACCGGCCCGGACACGCCGTTCGGGGTGAACGTCAGCTCTCCGAACCCGCTTTGTGCGAGCTCCCCGTCCGCGAGCACCCGGACCCGGACGTTTCGAAGGGTGAGCCCGGCAAGACGGAACCAAGAAGCCTCCGCGGTCCACAGGGGGACCAGGGCCGGGCGGACCGGAACCACATGATGCCCGGCCGCCTCGGCCATCCGGTACCCGTCTCCGGTGGAGCCGGTGGCCGGATAGGACGCTCCGCCGGCGCTCAGGACGACCGCAGGGGCCAGGGACCGCTCCGCCTGGACGAGGATGTTCCCGGACCGGTCCGGCCGCACGTGCTCCACGCCCTGCACCCTCCCTTCCTCCACGAGGAGGCTGCGGACCGAGCTCCCGGTGCGGAGCCGTGCCCCTTGGCGGCGCACCCATCGGTGAAGGGCGTGCACCACGTCGAGGGCCCTTCCCGATGCCGGAAAGACCCGGCGGCCGCGCTCCACGACCGTGGGAACGCCCAGGTCCTCGAGAAAGGCCCGAAGCTCCGGTACGAAGAACCGGTGGAAGGCCTGTCGAAGAAAAGGGCCGGACTCCCCGAAGGCCTCCACGAACCCGGGGATGTCCGTGTCGTTGGTCAGGTTGCAGCGACCCTTTCCCGTGAGGCCGATCTTTCGGCCGGGCCGGTCCATCGTCTCGAAGACCAGGGTCCGGGCCCCGCAGGCGGCGGCCTGGCCGGCCGCCATCAGGCCGGAGGCCCCTCCGCCCACCACGATCACCTCGATGTCGTTGCTCGCCTCTGCCGCCAAGACCGGTCCTTTGCTCCTGAGGGCCCTTTTCGCTTGTTCGGACCCCGTGGAGACGGTATGGTCGAGGTTCACCGGCGCGAACAATGAGCCTCCAGTGACTCCACGGATCATTGCGATTTCGATTTCGACGATCCCATCAAGACCGATATCACGGCCTTGCCCTGCGCCGCATTGTACCGCAGCCCTGCAGGATTGCAAGGAGGGCCTCCTGTCGCGGAGCGACGTGGACATGGATCCCTACACGGAGAGGACGTATCGTCAAAGGGTGAAGGCGCGAGGCCTGGTGGGATTCGAGGTGAAGCACCGGGAAACCGACCTCTGGATCGGCGCGGACCGGGACCTGGAGCCCGAGGCGAGGCGCCTGGTGTTCGCCGCGCGGGAGCCCCTGGAAGGGTACCTGAACGAACACCCGGACGTGCTCACGTCCCTGTCGCCGGTGCCCGAGGACCCCCTGGCGCCGCCCCTGGTTCAGGAGATGATGCGTTCCTCCAGACAGGCCGGGGTGGGGCCCATGGCCTCGGTGGCCGGGGCCATCGCCGAGCACGTGGGAAAAGGCCTGCTGCAGGGGTCCGCCCAGGTGGTGGTGGAGAACGGCGGGGATGCGTTCCTGGCCCTGACGCGTCCGGTGACGGTGACCGTCTTTGCCGGACCCTCCCCCTTGAGCGGACGGGTGGGCATCCGCGTGGCGGCCGAGGACATGCCGGTGGGCGTGTGCTCGTCGTCGGGCTCTGTGGGGCACTCTCTCAGCTTCGGCAGGGCCGACGCGGCTTGCGTGGTGGCCTCCTCCGCCGCGCTGGCCGACGCGGCGGCCACGGCGCTGGGAAACCGGGTCGGCCGGCGCAAGGATCTGGAGAGAGCCGCCTCGTGGGCCTCCGGAATCGAGGGGATCGCCGGAGGCTTGATCATTCTGGGAAAGGCCCTGGCCGCGTGGGGGAACGTGGAGCTGGTCGAGCTCTGACCGCGGCCGGTCAGAGGTCGTAGAGGGTGTCGTCCACCCTGGGCGGCAGCATGCGGCGAAGGATGGGCGCCCCCTTTTTCTTGACCTCGAAAGGGTTCTCCGACTCCAGGGCGTCCCCGAGCTCCGCCTCCACCAGCTCCGGGTCCTCCCCGGCCTCCATGCGGGTCAGGGCTTCCTGAAAGCCGGGGCCGAGCTCCATGCCGGTCATGTCCGTGAGCTTTCGCATGAGCTGTGCGGCCTGCCTGGGGTCGTCCTCGTCCATCTGCTCGGCCTCCCGGGCCAAGACATTCATGGCCTGCTCCAGCTTGGCCTCGTCCACATCGGGCATGTCCATGTCGTCCCCTTCGTCCTCCCCCCGCCGCTTCAGCGTGGAGAAGACGGACATGCGCCGCTCCAGGGTGGTCTTGCGGCACTTGGGACACCGGGGTTGCTTCTCGGTGTTCACGGAGCCGGAGTAGAAGTTGAACACC
>CAYYVD010000422.1:0-3886 GCA_964475045.1 uncultured Desulfobacterales bacterium
GTCGAGTACTGGTACCCGTCCAGCAACGAGTTGATCAGGGTGTTCAGGATCCCCAGGCCCGCGTCGTTGGACGCCTTGGTCCGGGCCTGGAGGTGGGTCTCGGCGTCGATCACGGCCAGGTCCTCGGCCGAAACCGTCAGCCCGCCGCCCGCCGTCACCACGGTGGGCAGGCCGTCCGCCGCGTTGCGGTCCTCGATGCTCGCCTCGGCCTCGCTGCTCACCCGGTTGGCCGCCAGGATCCCCGCGTACGTGGCCGCAGACGCCTTGAACAGGGCCGCGGCCGCCGCCGTGCTCTGGTTGCTCACCTCGGCCTCGATGCTCGCCGTGGACTGCGCCGTCACCGTCACGTCCCCGCCGGCCGTGACCGTGGAGTCGGCGATGAACGCCTCCACCCGGGCTGGATTCTCCGTCCCGATGGGCGTCCCCAGCAGAGCGTCGATGGCGTTGAACAGCACGTTCTGCGATTCCCAACCCACCGTGTTGAAGGCCAGGATGACGCCGATGGTGTCCCCTTCCGACGTGGTGGCCTGAAGCGTGGTGGCGTCCAGTACGGAGGTGTTCTGCGCATCCACGATCACGTTCCCGAGGGTGGCCTCCACGGTGCTGTCCTGAATGAAGGCCCTGGCCGCGCTCTGGACCACGTTCGTGGCGATGGTGCCGTTCACCGCCAGGCTGCTGCCGCTGCCCGTGAACGAGCTCCCGCCCGACGAGCTCACCGAGCTGTCCGCCTTGGCCCAGATGGCGGCGTTCTCCCGGGCCTCCACCCGGACGTCTCCGGTGTCCGCCGTCACGTCGGCCTGTTGAATGGCTGCGAACGCCCCGCCCCGGACGTCGTTCACCACCACCATGCCGCCGATGGCCTTGGAGTCGGAGGCCGTCACATTGTTGCCTTCGGGAATCAGGCTGGTGAGAGCCGTCTCCTTCCAGAGGTCCAGGTTCGTGTAGTCCTGCGCCCCCAGATCCAGCAGATCGGGCCCCTCGCCCATGTACTGGTAGACGCTCCCCGCATTCCCCCCGATTCGGGACCACCGGGTCGTGTCCCCGTAGTCCTCGGCCCCGAGGTCCACGTTTCCGGAGGGCCCCTCGTAGGTGTACACCCCTCCGGACGCCCCCCCGATCCGTTCCCAGGGCCCCGCCGAGTAGTCCTGTGCGCTCAGGTCCACGAGCGTGGGGACCGCCGCCCCGGTGTACACGTACACAGCGCCGGCCGTGCCGCCGCCCGCATACCCCTCGGCGAGCTGAACCGTGTCCCCGGCCTGCACGAACTCATGGGCGTCGCTCGAACGGAAGTCCGGCTCGAGGTAGTCCTCGGCCACTCGCACGCGCTGACCCGTGGTCAGGGTCCGCAGCCCGTCCTCCGTGGTGAACGCGGCCTCGCCGTAATCCGAGGCCAGGCGCACCTTGTCCCCGAAGCTCAGGACCTTGTCCCCTTCGGTGCTCTCGTAATCGGCCGCGGTCAGGGGGTTGACCGTGTTGAGGAGGTCGAAGACGAACCCGGGAACCCCCAGGTCCTGGAGCTGGCCCGGGTTCTGGAGGAGGGAGACGCCGCCGTCGTTCGTGGTGATGGAGGAGACCACCACCTTGGCGTTGGCGTAGATCCCGGCGTTGTCCTCGGCCGTGATGGTCACCGAGCCGCCCGCGTCCACCGTGGTGGCCCTACCGGACGGGGTGTCCTGAATGGTCGCCGCAGCCCGGCTGCTCACCTTGTTGCTGGCCAGGATCCCGCCGAACCCGGTGCTCTCGGCCTTGAACATGGCGGAGCCCGTGGACTCGGCCGCGTTGCTGACCGTGGCATTGATCTGCGCGCTGTTGAGGGCGGTGAGGATCACGTCCCGGCCGGCCGTCACCGTGGAGTCGAGGATGAAGGCCCGGGTCACGGCCGGTTGCTCGCCGTCAAAGGCCTCGGAGATCAGGGGGTCGCCCAGGAGGGCGTCCACCGCATTGAAGAGCACGTTCTGCGGCTTCCAGCCGATGGTGTTGAACGCCAGGGTCAGGCCCACGCCCGTGTCGGCCGACTGGGACGCGCTCAGGATCCGGGCGTCGATTCGGGACGTGTTCTCCGCCTCGATCATGACGTCCCGGCCCTCCACCACGCTGTTGTCGATGAACGCCCGGGCCGAGCTCAGGACCGCGTTGGTGGCGATCTGGGCGTTCACCGCCAGGGAGCCCCCGCCCCCGAACATCGTGCCCCCGCTCGAGATCACGTTGCTCGTGAGCACCGCCGCGATCAAGGCGTCCTCGCTCGCGCGAACCCTGATGTCCCCGTTCGAGGCCGTCACCTCGGCATCCGTGATCCGGGCCTCCACCTCGCCCCGGACCTCGTTCATCACCACCATGCCGCCCACGGCACGGGAGTCCACAATCACCGACTCCACGAACACCGACGTCCCCGAGATCACCGCCGCCTCGTCCTCGGCCTCCACCTCCACCGAGCCCCCGGCCGTCACCACCGTCGGAAGTCCGTCCAGCGAGCTCTCGTCCTCCACATACGCCAGCGCGCGGCTGCTCACCTTGTTGCTCGCCAGGACCGCACCCGCCCCCGTCCCCGCCGCCGTCTTGAACTGGCTGATGATCGTCGGCAGCTTGATGTTCGACGTCTCCGTCCCCGCCGTCGCGTTGATCACCGCCTCGTTGGACGCCCTGACATCCACGTCCCCGTCCGCCCTCACCGTCGCGTCCGTGATCGCCGCCACCGCCTCGGCCGCATCCTCCAGACCGAACACGTCCGCCAGCTCCGGCGAACCGATCAGCGCGTCGATGCTCTGGGTCAAGAGGTCCTGCGCCTGCCAGCCCACCGTGTTGTGCGCCACGATGAACCCGACCGTCTGCTTGCTCCCCTCCACTCGCGTCGATGTCTGCGCGTCGATCACCGAGCGGTTGAACGCCTCCACAAGGACGTTGCCCTCGTCCAGGGTGGCATCCGCGTCCTCCGCATCCACCGTGCTCCCCGTGATCCGCGCCTCGGACGACGACAGCACCAGGTTCGTCACCACCGACCCCAGCGTGCTCTCGCTCGCCTCCAGCGTGCTGTTGTCCACCGCGCGGATCCCCGCTTCCTCCAGCGCCCGGACCACCACGTCCCCGTCCCGCGCAAGGACCGTCGACCCCGTGATCAACGCCTCCACCGCGCTCCTGACGTCGTTGCGCGACACCAGTCCGCCCATCCCCGTGGCCGAGCCCCCCAGTCCCGCCGCCTTGAGAAGCGAGTTGGACAGGTTGCTCAAAACTTCCGCCGGCAGGATGTCCCCCTCGTCCGCCAGCTCCTTCCACCGGGTCGTGTCCGTGTAGTCCTCCGCCCCCAGGTCCAGGGTCGCCGGGTCGTCCAGCCCCACGTACTGGTACACCGCACCGGCGCGCCCCTTGGCCGGGTCGTAGTCCGACCCCACCCGCACCTTGTCCCCGGTGGACGGAATCCCGGGAATCGGGTCCGAGGCCGGGTGCAGCGTCTGCACCCCCGACTTGGTCGTATAGCTGTAGCTCCCCAGAATCTCGTTCACCGCGTCCAGCAGGATCCCCGCACCCCCGTCGTTCACCGCCGAGGCCATGGACTTGAGCCGCGTCCGCGCGTCGATCGAAGCGTCGTCCCCAGCCGCCACCGACACGCCGCCCCCCGCGTCCACCGTGCTCTCGGAAATCTTCGCCGTGGACCGGCTGCTCACCCGGTTCGACGCCAGAATCCCCGAGTAGCTCGCCGCCGACGCCTTGAACAGCGCCACCGCGGCCGCCGTGGCGTCGTTTCGGATCTCCGCCTCGATCGCCGCCGTGGACGACGCGCTCAGGACCACGTCGCCCCCGGCCGTCACCGTCGAATCAACGATGGACGCCTCCACCACCGACGGGTTCTCCGTCCCTATGGGCGTCCCCAGGAGCGCGTCGATGGCGTTGA
>CAYYVD010000423.1:0-3851 GCA_964475045.1 uncultured Desulfobacterales bacterium
GAACCACCTTTGCGCCGTAGTCCGCGGCGTTGAGCGCGGCGTTGATTCCGGCCACGCCGGCCCCGATGATCAGGATTTCGTCACCCATACCATTCACCTCTGATTCGTGGGGGCGTCCAAGGGAAACGCCCCCGAAGTGAGAGCAAAACAGGAGCACAAAAAAGGAAGAAAATCCCCTCCGCCCCTCGAGCTCCGAGGTAGGCCGGAGGGGATTTTCAACCAAGACGGCCGGTGCGGGATCGGTTCAGGCTCAGCTTCAGCAGGCACTCGAGACGTCACACGCGCGTGTACATCCGCAGTCGCTTCCGCAGTCGCTTCCGCTGGGTTCGGCTCCGCTTCAGATCTCGGTAATCGTCACCGCTTTCGACTTGCACACCGCTTCACAGGTTCTGCATCCGAGGCAGTTCTGGGGCCGCACCGGAGTCGCCTTATGCGATAGGTCGAACACATTGCACGGACAGTAGATCAGGCACAGCTCGCAGCCGTCGCACTTGTCCGGGTCGATGTGGACCAGATAGATTTCGAAGTCACGATGGGTTTTCGGCATTGGTTTCCTGCGTTGTTTTCAGCCGTTGCTTGCACCACGAAGGGCACTTGGCAAAAAAGACCCTTTCTGGATGGAAACTCGCTAGTCGTTGATCAGCTCCGTCAGCACCCCGTTCAGCTTCTTGGGGTGGATGAAGGCGAACTTCCCGGTCCGGAAGGGACGAAGCACCTCGCCGTTCGGGGCCGGAATGAACGGGTAGTCCTTGCCCTGGAGGTCCTCCACCGCCGCGGCCGTGTCGTCCACGTTGAAGCTGATGAGCATGACGCCTTCGCCGTTCTTCCCGATGAACTGGGCCACCGGACCGTCCGGCGTGGTGGACTCCATGAGCTCGAAGCCCACCTCTCCGATGTGGTACCGGGCCACCCGGATCTGCTCCGGCTCGTCCACGTAGGGGTCATCCGGCTCGGACTTGCCGAGGACCGGCTCCCACACCTTGCGGGCCGCGTCCAGGTCCTTCACTGCGATACAGATATGATCGACCTTGTTGGGTTTCATGGGACTCTCTCCTCGTGTTCCGGCGGTTGTGCGCGCCCCCGGCGCCGACCGCCCGGGGAACGCCCTTCCGCACTCGATGCAATCCTCACCGTGCGCGTACCGGCCGGCGCCTGCCCGCCGGTACGCGTCGCCGGGATGACTAGAAGGTCACCTTGGACAAGGGGATGGAAATGGCCTCGTCCGGGCAGGCGCATCCGCACTCGTTACAGTCCTCGCAGATGAACTCCGTGACCACGGGCCGGCCGTTCTGGACCCGGATGGCCGCGTCGGGGCAGACCTCCACGCAGATGGGCTGGGTCAGCCCACCGCACATCGTGCATTTTTCCATATCGATCTGAGCAGCCATATTTCACTCCTCTGTTTACTGTTCTTTCATGTAGAGCTTGAACACCCACTCCCCCTCACCCCGGGGGATCGCCTTCTGCATCTCGATGGCCAGGGGCCGGTTGAAAAAGACGCTGATGTCCACGAGCATGTTCTGGAACAGCGTCTCACGGGTCCTGGCCAACTCCTCCATGGGCACGTCGAAGGTCTTGGCCGCGGTGGGCCACGGGTCCCGGGTACACCGGATCACGGCCTCGGTGCCCTTCTCGCCGGGCTCCACCGTGACCACGGCCCCCTCGTTGGCCCAGGTTCCGGCCAGCTGCTTGGCCACCATTCCGATGAAGGCCTCGTCCCCCTTGAGCAGGTTCAGGCGGGGGAGCATGCCCTTGCCGATGTACCGGCCGAAGGCCTCGGCGGCATCCAGGGCCACGGTCATGGGATCGGCGGTCTCACCGGCCAGCTGGAGGGCGAAGTCCCGCCAACGGTAGTAGGTGTTGCAGATTTCACCCTGGGCGCCTTGCTTGGCTTTCCACAGCTTCGTGATTTCCTTTTCGGCATTCACTGGCATGATATTCCCTCCTCCCTATATCCTGAGACCGATCCGGTAACCGTCGTGAACCGCGCTGGAGAGGTTCCGGGGCACCAGGGCGTCCCCGACCACGTACAGCTCGATGCCTTCGCTCTGGACGGTGCTCTTCAGGCTCTCGTTGGCTTCCCGTTCCGTGACGATGATGGTGTCGCACTCGACCGGGAATCGATGGCCGTCGAAGGTCTTCACCACGATCTCGCCGTCGCCGACCTCGTCGATGGTACAGTCGTTGTAAGCGGTCACGCCGTTCTGGCGGAGGTAGATCATGTAGCGCCACTTGAAGGAGGGGTTGATGTCGAACCCCGCGGACTTCTCCTCGCCCACGAGGGTCACCTTCTTCCCTTCCTTGGCGAGCTTGAGGGCCACGCCGATGCCGGGCTTGCGGTTGCCCCAGACCACCACGCGGTCTCCCACGCCGGCCTTGCCGGAGAGGACGTCCAGGACGTTGACGATGTTCTCGACGTTCTCGTCCGCACCGGGGACCTTCTTGTACACCGGCCCGGTGGCGAGGATGACCGTGTCCGGGGCCTCCTCCTCGATGAGCTCGTCCGTGACCTCGGTGCCCAGGTGGAACTCCACCCCGTGCTTCTCGCACATGGCCTTCTGGAAGTCGACGCAGGTCATGAGCTCCTCGTCGCCGTAGGGCGCCTGGGAGGCCTCGTTCAGGGTGCCGCCCAGATCCTCCCGTTTGTCGTAGACGTGCACCTCGTGCCCCCGCTGGGCGGCCACGTAGGCGCACTCCAGACCGGCGGGACCCGCTCCCACGATCATCACCTCCTTCTTGTCGTCCTCGTCCTCGATGGGGGTGGGGAAGAACGCGGGGTCGTGCTCATGGGCGCAGACCGGGCTGATGTAGCAGGTCATGGGCGCGTCGCGGAAGAGCCTGGCCAGGCAGAGGTTGCAGGCCACGCAGTGCCGGATCTCGTCCTCTTTCCCCTCGGCCACCTTCTTGGGCATGAGGGGGTCGGCGATCATGGAGCGGCAGATCTCCCAGATGTCCAGCTCGCCCTTGGCGATGGCCTCCTCGGGGAACTTGGGCAGGAAGATGCGGTAGGCCATCTGAATGGGCACGTTCACGTGCTCCTTGGCCCGCTTGGCCAGGTACAGCCAGTTGCCCTGGGGGATGTCCCGGCTGATCACCGGGAAGATGGACTCCTGCCAGCCGAGCGTGCAGCTGATGTAGTCGACGCCGGCCTCCTCGGAGATCTTGTAGCTCTCCATGGACTCCTCGGGGGTGTTGCCGCCCACGTCGTCCAGGAGTTCCTCGGAGCAGAGGCGGATGCCCACCGGCACGTCCGGCCCCACGGCCTCCTTGACGCCCTGAATGATCTCCACCACGGCCTGCATGCGGCCCCGAATGTCCCCCCCGTACTCGTCGGTCCGGCGGTTGGTGTAGCTGGAGATGAAGTTGGAGACCAGGTAACCCACGATGCCCGAGATCTCCATGACATCGAAGCCGGCCTCCACGCCGCGCCGGGCCGCGTCGACGTGCTGCTGGATCATCTCCTTGACCTCGGCGTTGGTCATCTCCTCCATGGGCTTGAAGATGCGGAGCCGCTGCGGCACGGCCGACGGTCCGTGCCCCACGGGCACCTCCACGGCGCCGACCCGCCCGCAGTCCATGAGCTGGAAGCCGGCGACGGCCTTCTCCGAGTGGATGGCGTCCGCGATCTTCTTCAGGCCGGGAACGAACTTGTCGTCCCAGCAGGCGGCCTGTCCCACGTAGCCCTGCCCCTTGCGGGCCGGGTCCATGTAGACGCCCTGCATGAAGCACAGGCCGCCCACCACGCCTTCGGCCCTGCGCCGCATGTACTCCACGTCCGCGTCCGTGACAAACCCGTCGTGCTGGTTCAGGTTGTCCTCGGTGGCGGCGTACTTGATGCGGTTCGGGACGAT
>CAYYVD010000424.1:0-3793 GCA_964475045.1 uncultured Desulfobacterales bacterium
AGGATATCGGCCTCTCACGCCGAAGACACGGGTTCGAGTCCCGTTGGGACTACCAAAACATCAAATGATTACAGCCCCTTGCTAACCAGCCGCAGATGGGGCCTAGCCGTTTGGGGAGTAGACGGCTCTCCAGACGGCTTTTCTCTATCCGACCTACCTGAAACTCCCTCATTCCCACCTTCCGGCGACGGCTCCTGACCTCGCCGCATGGAAAGGCTCTGAACGGCAGCCCGCACATCCTCGTAGCCGAGGCTTTTCAGGTACCGTGCGGTGGTGTTCGGGTTTTTGTGCCGTAGCACCGCCTGAATGGTTGCCACGTCATAACCCAGGCTGTACAGAATCGACGCAGAGAGGTGGCGAATGGAATGGAAGCCGAAGGGCTTCACCTGGGCAGCCTCGCACAACCGACTCATAAAATGTGCCCGATTTCGAAACGGCTTGCCGTAGTAGGGCCGGCAATAGGCATAATCATCCAGGCAGACGAAGACATGCTCCGAATCTACCGGCCGGATATCCAACCAACTCTGGATCGCTTCCGCGAGCTCATCGGTCATGGGAAGCCAGTCGTACTCCCAGGTACTGTCCTGTCGCTTCTTCGTCCACAACCGTACGCGCTGATGCTCCCAGTCCAAATCAGACAGCCGGAGCCGGAAGATCTCTCCTCTTCGCGCGGCGAGGTGTAGTGCGGAGAGAAGCATTACACGGTCCTGTTTCGTCGGGGCTCTCTCGAATGCGCGCCAAAAGTCCTCCTCTGACGGTACATAACGCGGATGCCTGACCTCCGGCATCTTTTCCACCTGACAAGGGTTCTCTCGCGGTAATGTTGGCTCCATGTACCGGATGCCCCAGTTCCACGCGGCGACAAGGTTCTTCCGATCCTTGTTGGCCGCGTTCCCCGTCCTCTCCTCTTTCTGCGCCTGAATGTGTTTGAGGACGGTGGCCGGGATGAGCTGTCGAACCGGAAGCGCCGGATCCACGGCTTGGAATAGTTTCTGGAACGTCAACCGCTTCTCCATGTACGTCTTCTCTGCGAACTTCGATTCAGCATAGTCGAGATACGCCTGCGCCCAATCACCCAAACAGGTTGTGTCTGTCTTCTCTCGCCAATCTTCGACGGGCTTTCGCCTCATCTTGGCTTCCCAGGCGAGGGCCTCCTTCTTCGTGAAGAACACCTTCTCCTTCCTCTTCTTCTCCTTCCTGACCTGACCGATCCACTTGTCGTTTCTCCTGAATGGCATGAATGACCTCCTTCTCGAAAAAGCGAAAGAGGCGACCCACGCGTATTCCACCCAGTTCTCGATAATGCTCTCGAACCCACTTCACATCAACATCTAAATAATCAGCCAACTGCTCTGCCGTAAGGCATTCTCCAAGCTCCTTTCTGATGATACGCACTGTGTTTTACCTCTTTACCTGTTGGATTTGCTGATCCACAGCTTGTGGGGGAGAGGTAGCCCCCTTCCGTTTTTACGAGACGGACCTCGTGCCTTGCGTAATACGAATACCCTTTTACTAAAATCCTCCTTTTCGGGGTGATTAATAAAGCACCCGCCCACAAGACGAAGTAAACCGCAGGCCCCCTGGAAAGGAGTGCGATCACGATCTACTTTTTTCTTGTGAGTGGAGGCTATTCAGTAGAATACCTACTCGCGTTTTGCTTGCTATTGCCGTACTGCTTTATGGCAAAATCCAACGCAAAATACAAAAAAACCATTATGTTGATTTTGTCAACTTTTTTGCTTTATTTTTTCCTGTCTTCCTTTTTTTCTCGGATCTAAATTTGCCGGGGAAAGGGAAAGAACACGATTTCTTACTGAGAATTATAGGAAAGGGTGTCCGATTGCTCTCCGAAGGCACTTTGCTGATCCTGGAGATTTGGAAAAAAAGGCCCACGGTCTCGAAAGCCGTGAGCCCCTTGTAATGCCCCTATTGCCGGACCATGGAAAGGATGAACCCTCCGACCCGCTCCAGTTTGTAGGCCCCCTCCGTATCCAGCTCCCGGTCCTGCGCCCCGCGCGTGTAAGCATTGATGACGCTGAAGAGCGTACTGCCAGGCTCCACCGCCCAAGCGCGCTCTACGGCCTGGGCCTCCCCCTGGGTAAGCTGGAACTGCTTGTAGAAAGACCCGATGCTTGCCAAAGGATCATCGACCGGGGAGCGCGTGGAGAGCTCGAACCTGCCCTGGCTCCTCTCCGACTCCCACACCACCTTTCGCAGTACATCAGGGAAATCTTCGAGCGCACGCCGGCTGATGTGTTTGAACTTGGACGCCACGGACGTTTTCGAGATGAGTCCGTTCGAGCAGACCAGGCGGTAGAAGTAAGCCTCGATGGAAAAGGCCAGCACGCCGACCTCGCTGTTGGAGAAGCTCGTGCCCGGAACGATGCGGTCATTCCCCGCCAAACCGAACATCCTGGCGAAGTCGGGAACCTTCACGACAAGCAGGTTTTCATCGAGCGAGTAATGAACCTCCGTGTCGGCATTGAAGCCATACTCCACCATTCGCGAGAGGATCTCCATGTGGTCGATGGCCTTGTACCTGTCAGTAAAGACCGCCCGGAGCTTGTCTCCGTTCAACCGGCAGAAAAACGTGTCTCGCTTCTCCCTTTCCTGCCGAAGCCAGTAGTTGCGGTTCTGGGCCTGGAGCTCCGCAGGGCACCGGGAGAGATAGGAATAGGGAACCCGAAGACGATTGACCATCAACCGCTGTGCGCTGGGAAGCACTTCCACTTCCTTCCCGGAAATCCACATCCGTTCCAGGCTGTCGAACTCCATGTCCATGACCGGCAAGGTCTCGTCGCAGCAGTCGGCGCTCGTGGTATTCACCTTGTCGATGACGTTCTCGAATCGGTCTCTTCCTCTCATGGTTCAGTCTCCTTTCCCTTTTGAAAAGTGAAAAGCCCTTTCCACCAACGCTTTTCAGCTCTTGGCAGGAAGGGCTCTCAAAGTCGTGTTGAACGATCAGCGGTCCAGGTCGTCGTCAAAGATGTCCCGGGGTTCGCAGTCGAAGCACTCCGAGAACCGCTCCATCTCCCGTTCGTGCTCCTCTTGAAGCCTGTGTTGCTCCTGGGCCTCTTCACAGTCCTCTTCGGCCCAACCCATTGCGCCTCCGATGATGAAGGCCTCGTCCCAACCGAAGTCATCGAAAAAATCGTCGTTCATCGCTTTCACCTCCTTTCTCATGGCGTCCGTCAGTACCCGCACTGAGAGCAGATGATGACGATCTCCCTGCCGTTGTAGATTGTGATGTCTCCGCATAATGTCCGCAGTCGAGGCGGAACTTTCGGCCTCTGAGATTGGCAAGGGCCTTGCGGAGCGCATCCGCGTCCTCGTAGCGGCTCTCTTCCTCCTGCGTCATGGCATCTCCTTTCAGGCACAAAAAAACCCGCCTGGACCTATCCAGACAGGCTTCTTGGCCGTGACGACCTCACAGGGCCGTCAGGTTGTAATGGTGGATGGGGTGTGTCTTTTGCGGGCTAATCCATCAGGTAGGGCTGAAGACGCTTGACCATGGTGATGGGGGCGAGATCGTCTCTTCCGAGGACCTCGGCGACCTGATGCTCCTGAAGGAAAATGTCGCCGGTCTTGTCTTCCCCCTCGAAGGCTTCCACTCCCACGTAAGGGAGAGCACTATTCAGCGCGAGGACATAGGTCAAACCGTGTCACCGAAAATCGACCTTCTTCTTGCCCACGCGAACCTCCCCTTTCTGGAACGCTTTTTGCGGGTGATAGAACCGGAAGTCCAGAGGGAGGCAAGCCCAGCGGCCCTTGATGGTTGCGAGCAGCCCGACGG
>CAYYVD010000425.1:0-3778 GCA_964475045.1 uncultured Desulfobacterales bacterium
ATGGCTCAGCCATACGTTCACAAGTGACGGGTACACCGGCCAGAAGCATGCGGCCCACAGGGCCAGCAGCAGGATGGGGCGGATGGCGGAGGCGTTCAGGTCAAGGGTGTTCATTCGTTGCTACGGCCCTTCTGAGAGCCCCCACGGCCTTTTGGATATGCTTTTGCGTAACCAAGGGGTGTATGGGAAACGTCAACAAGGTCTTTACCGTTTGTTCGGCCCCGGGGAATGATGCGCCGCTAACCGGGCCTTGCAGGAACGGCACACGGTTCAGAGATGCCGGGTATGCCGGCATGATCCCCAGTCCGTGTTTTTCGCTTTCAGCCGCAATGCGCCAAGCGAGCCTTGGGCTGCGGGCCTTTACGGGCAGCCGGATGAGCGAGGATTCATGGATCTTGTCAGGGCTTACGGGTCGAAGCGAATGGTGATCCAGAGACCAAAGGGCGGCTTGCCAGCGCCTTGCCCGGTCCCTGCGCGCGCTGTTCAACTCATGGAGCTTGTTTTTCCAGCGGCGCAGCAGGCCTGCCTGAAAAGGAGACATTCGCAGCAGGGGAAATCTCGTGTCGAATATGGTCTCACCCAAACGAAGCCAGGGAATGGACTTGGGGATCCAGAACCACGAGGGCCTCAAAAAAAGCGTCAGGCCGAGTGCCTGTAAGAGCATGCTTGCAAGGCGGGCCGGATTGCAGCCCGGGAGTCTGTTGATGCGGGCATCCAGGCCTTGGGCAATGTCCTTTTGGTTGCTCAGGATGACGCCGCCCTGGACGCTGCTCAAGGACTTTCCCCTGCCCAGACTGAAGAGAGCGGCATCGCCCAGGGTGCCGGGCTTTGTGGCCGAATCAAAGCCGCCCATGGCCTGGGCCGCATCCTCGATGACAAAGACGTTGTTTGGATCGACAAGTGTCTTGAGGCGGTCAATGTCCGCCAGCAAGCCGTAGAGGTGGACCGGAACCACGGCCAGAAGGTGCCGGCCCGAGGCCTGTATCGCTTTGGGCAGGGCCTGAAAGTCAAAATCCAGGGTCTCGGGATCAATGTCGCACAGCCTGGCCTTGAGCCCGGCTCGAACAATGGCCGATGGTACGGAATAGCAGGTGTAGGCCGGAACCAGCACCTCGTCCTGATCCGGTTTCAGGTCCTTCAAGGCCTGAAGGATCAGGGCAAGGGCGGCCTTGCCGGAAGATACCAGGTAGGCATGCCGCACCCCGTAAACATCTTTCAGCTCTTTTCGGAATCGCTCAACCTCGGCTTGGCCTCTGAGGATCCCCGAAAGCCCATGAACGATCTCACCAAAACCAATAGGCGCCGCCGCCGGGGGGACCGTTCGCCCAATCCTCATTGGCGGACCGGGGCCGCTATTTTAGACTTCAATTCTCGCGCAGAGGCGCAGAGAACGATGGCTTTGGCCGTTTCTTCGATGTCTTTCATTCAATTAAGATGCTCTAAGCAAAGATTCTTTAACTGGCTGGGGAACCTGGATTGGCACAAAATATGAAGAATCGAATAGATAATCTTCTCCGCTCTCATCAATAATTCGGATGTCTCCTTCCTCTTGAGCGTCCTTATCAGCAATTACACGATAAATTTTATGAAGTTCTAAAGAGGCAGGACAATCTGAATTGTTTATGCAAACCACAAAAGCCGATATATTTTGTTTTGATTTTTGCATGTTTTACTCCAAATACCTTTTACGTTTTATTTCCTTTTTACCAATACCATGAGCCTCATACCAATGAAGCTCCGTTAATTTGACTTTTCCCGATGGAAGACGAATATGGGACGTGTACCGGGGGACGTTGTCTGTCTACTTTATAGTCCGATGTGCTTGCGGATGGACGGTCCCAGGAAGTTGGCCACGGGCACGGGGAGGCGCTTCCAGCATTGAGAGGCCTTTTGGAACAGGCGGCTTTGCCCCGGGTCCCGGCTGTTGCCCTGAAGCGACAGGCGATACCAATAAAGAGGCAGGTCCTTTGCCCCCCACTGGGCCTTGAACCGATAGGTGCCGTCGCTTCTGGACGACCTTCCAAAGTCGAACGTGTCATAGCTTTGCTCGCAGGCATGGGCGAGCATTTGCCAGTACAGGAGCATATTGGGGCTCAGGGAGCTGTACTGCCTGAGAGACGAGGCCCACGGATTGAGTAAGGTCTTTTTGAAGCCAAGAATGAGCCCTCCTGCCAGTGGAGTCCCTCTTGGATCCCGCACCAGCACGAGACGAGCCTTTTCAGGGAACGCATCCAGGATGTTTGAAAACAGGGCCTTTGCATGCACAGGGGAACCCAGCTCACGCATGTTCACGGAAAACACCCGGTAGAACTCGTGCAGGAGCTCCTTTCCGCCCACAAGGGCCTGGATACCTTGCTTGACGGGTTTTCGAATCTGGCTGCGCAGCTTGGACTTGAAAGAGGCGCTGAGTTCTTCCGAAGAGGGCGGAAGGGGAAGAAGCATTCGGGCCTTATCGGTTCGAACTGCCGGGGCGTCTTCTTCGGGAAAGACCTCAAGGTGGAGCGGGGCGGGGCTGCGGAGCTCGAGGGCCTTTGCCCCTTTTGATTGTGCGAATCTCGAGGCTTCCGCCCAAAGGGCCTGTTCAGTGGCCGGGTCATTGCCAAGGATTCCTCCTGTGTCGAGAAACGGCATGGACACCAGTTCATTGCCGAAAAGGAAGTGTTTCAGGTGAACCAGGGGGACCAGACCGCGGACCCGGCCCTGCACGGCCATGAGATAGGCGGTCTCATGGCCGTATGTATTCTCTATGACCTTTTTCCACTCAAACAGATGGGCTGCGGTTGCATGGGGGTGGGTGTGCACATAGGCGTTCCATTCCGGGGCATCTTGGGGGCCTGCCTTGATGATGGTGAGCCCTTGCCGGGAGTATGGATTGTCACGTCCATTCAAAACCGTAGACCTTTTTCGTGCCCCACCACCCCGCCAGAATGCCTATCAGGTTCAATACGAAGTCCATGAACGAGGCGAATCGCCCGAGCACGAACGACTGCTGAAACTCGCTAAGGGCTGCAAAACAGGTGAGGGCCATGAGGAGCCATACCATGGCCTTTCGGCCCCCGGCTCTGCGGCCGGTCTGATCGAGTCGCAAGGCCTTGATCCACAGAAAGGTCAACACGGCGAATGCAGGGATGTGAAGGAGATTGGAGGCTACCTGCTCGCTTGTGGAGCCTGTGCCGCCCATGGTACCGGCGGGTATGGAGGAGACCGCCACAATCACCAGCGTGGCCAGCAGGGCTGCTGTTCCCCATAGGGGTTTCAATTTGGCCTTCTCCAACAATTCACAATATCGATGTATTCCTTGCAGGTGAAAAAGCGGGCCTCGGGCAGGCCTTGAATGAGCCGGATCAATCTGGGCAGGGTCCTGTTGAGATTGAGGTAATGCCTGAACCGAGGGAGAGGCCCGGCTTGGCTGACTCGCGGCTGTTCCGGATCGAACTCCCATGGATGGGAATAAAACAGATAGGCCCCATCCTTGCGCAGGATGCGGCGGACGCCTCCTAGAAACAGGGACAAGGGAAACAGCCTGAAATACCCCCCGCCGCCCCAGGGGATGTTGACTCCTGCAAGGGAAAGGTTGCTGATGGGAAGCTCATAAAAGCCGTCATCAACCCTCGAGGCAATGCCTGTGCCTTTGGCATGGGTTCCGAATGGAGCGGGTTCCCTGCGTCTTCGTATGGCATTGAAACTCGAGTCATAGAGAAAGCCCGCAGAGCGTACCGCCTCGAGCTCTTGATTGCGGATGAAAAAATTGGGGGCACGATAGCCGAACACACGATCG
>CAYYVD010000426.1:0-1247 GCA_964475045.1 uncultured Desulfobacterales bacterium
GGGTCCGCAGGTCGAGATGGTTCGGGTGCCGGGACAGGGCACTTCGGCACTGCTGGATCACGAGGCCGGCGCGGCCCGACTCCCTGAGCTTCGACAGGACCAGGTGCAGGGTGTCCGGGGAAGCGTCCCTTTCCAGAATGTCCTCGAGCAGCCGTTCGAGTTGGTTCATGTCCTCCTCCCCTTGCTTGGACGGGTTCAGTTCGGGCCGGACTTCGGCGCCGCGCTCCCGTCGCCTTCGCGGCGTCCCGGTGAGGGGGCCTGGTTGGTGACGCCGCCGCGGGACGGATCCACAAAGTGAAAACGGGTCTCGTTGTCTTTCACCAGGTTGAGCTCCTTACGAGCAACGGACTCGATGTAGGCCTCGTCGGTGCGGAGGCGTTCGATCTCGAGCATCAGCTCGTGGTTCTGCTTCTCGAGGCTCTGGATCCTTTCCTGGTATCGCTGGCGCTGCTTCTCCATGTGATACAGATGGATGAGGCCGCGCTCGCCGAAGGCCAGCCAAACCACGATCAGCACGGAGAGTAGGGCTGCTGCGAGCCGGACGACCCCTTTACGGCTCAGGGTCATGGACGGCGCCCCTCCTCTCCCGGTTTCCACCGGGCTGCGATGATCACGGAGCGCACACCGGCGTTTCTGGCCAGATCGATGATCCCGAGGACGGTTCCGTGCAAGGTCTCCCGGTCGGCCTGAAGGATGATTCTCTCGAGGCCTCGGCTTCGGACCCGCGCGCGGAGCCGCTCCTCGAGCGCGCCGCGATCCACGCGCCCTCCCTCGAGGTGGATGCTCCCCTCCCGGTCGATCACCACTGTGATCTCCTCACGGGGCTCCTCAGGCAACCGGCCGGACATCTCGGGCAGCTGCAGCCGGACCCCCGAGGCCAGGTCGAAGTGCGACGTGACCATGAAGAAGATCAACAGGAGGAAGACGATGTCGATCAGGGGGGCGATCCCGAGCCTCGGTTCCTCCTCTTTTCGTCCCCGGGTGAAGCGCATGATCGCCCTCTGTCCGGATCAGCCCCTCTGTACCGCCTGGCCCCCCCCGGGCTGCTCCAGGGCACCCGTCGAGCGGAGCTCGGAGGGGCCCTTGCCCGGGCCCTCGAGGATCTCGATGATCTTCATGGAGTGCTCCTCCATTTCGAACACGAGGGCTTCGGTCCGGTCCTTGAGGATGCGGTAGCCGACCAGGGTGGGAATGGCCACGCACAGCCCCGAGGCCACCCGCATCACCGCCCAGGCGTAGGGGTCTGT
>CAYYVD010000426.1:1257-3767 GCA_964475045.1 uncultured Desulfobacterales bacterium
AGCCCCGAGGCCGTGGTGACCAGGGCCTCGGCGATTCCTCCGGCCAGAGGGGCGGGGTTTCCCACACCCTGAATGGAGATGACGTTGAACGTCTTGATCATGCCGGACACCGTGCCCAGCAGGCCCAGGAGCGGCGTGAGGTTGGCGATGGTGGCCAGGGCGCCGACATGCTTTTCGAGCACCACCGCCTCGCGGCTTCCCATCTCCTCGATGCCTTCCTTGACGAGCCACATGCCGCGTCCCGTGTTCTTGAGCCCTCCGAGAAAGACTCGAGCGATGGACGACGGGTGTCCCTGACAGAGGTAGAGCGCCTCGGCGATCTTCTCCTTTCTCAGCAGCGCCTCCACGTTCCGGATGAACGTGTCGGGCAGGACCTGGCTGCGTCGCAGCGCCCACAGGCGCTCCAGGAAGATCGCCAGGGCGATCACGGAGCAGAGGAGGATGGGGTACATGAACACGCCGCCCTTGACAAAAAGCTCGATCACGCCGAAGCCCCTCCTTGAACGGATCCCGATCGGGCCTCCCGATTCCGGAAACCGTCTGCTCGCACGTCACGCACCGTACCACAATGGCCCAAAACCCGGCAAGCGAAGAAGACGCCGCGGAGGCGCATCACTCACCGCGGTCGTGGCGGGCCAGCACACCCGGGTCATACCCGGCCTTTTCGTAGTTGTCCAGCGCCCGGGTCTTGAGCCCGGGATCCCGGGTCTTCTCGGCCTGTTTGTCCGCCAGCTCGGCGGCGTGGCTCCACATGCCTTCCCGTTCATATTGACGGATGCGCCCCTCGGTCCGCGTGACCTCGTCCGGGGCTTCGAGAACCGCCGCGCGACACCAGGAGATCAGCTTTCTGACCGGAGCGCCGCAATCCGGACAGGCCTCGAGCGGCGGATCGTGAAGCCCCTGCAGGTGCTCGAAGGGACGGGAGCAGACACGGCATCCGGAGGCCGGATGCTCGGATTGATACTCGTAGATGGGCATGGCGCCGACTCCCATCTTCCCGCCGGGCGCTGCGGGAAGGACTTATGGTTGACGAACCCGGTCGTAGATCTTATACATGGCATAAGGAGCGAATGGATTCAACATGAACGAAGAAGAGTACAACCGAAAGTACGTCAACCTGAGAATCCTCAAGAGCATCCAGGATTACCTCAAGCCCGACTCCGAGCCCGCAACGGCCCTTCACCCCATCAAGGTGCCGAACGAGCTTCTGTACCAGACGGTCCAGGGGCAGGGAGCGGAGAATGCGGACCGTCTCATTCATCACATCTTCGAGCTGGGGTTGTCCGTCTGGAGCGAACGCCGTTACAGCGAGGTGTTCGGCTCCGAGCAGGAGCTCGAAGACTTCATCGAGCTGGTCAAGAAACGAAACCACTGAGGACCGTCTCCGCAACCTCACCTCGCTCGAGGGCGCGACCGGTGCGCGCGATTTTTCCCGCCGCCGCCCCTCGCCGTCCCCGGTTGCAGGGCTTGCCCTTGAAGGCTGTTTTGGCACGGTTTGTGCTTTGTAACTGGGCCGGACGGGGAGCCATTCAATTCACATTCCGGTTGACAGGGGCCGGGCGACCTTTGTACAAAAAACAATTTTGCTTGAACCACTCGGAATCGTGTTTACATTTTCCCCTAATGCCCCCTCGGAGGTTTGGAAACGGTTGTCATGAAGAGCAACGTAGAAGAGATCAGCCCCGTCAAAAAGAAGCTCAGCGTGGAAATCGAGGCCAGTGAGGTCGATCGCAGAATCAACAAGGCCTATCGGGATCTCGGAAAGCAGGCGCGGATTCCCGGATTTCGTCCGGGCAAGATCCCCATGGCGATCCTGGAAGGGCGCTTCGGGAAGGACGTCCTGAACGACGTGACGCGCGATCTCGTCAACGAGACCCTTCCCAAGGCCCTGGAGGAGAACGACACCTTCCCGCTGAACATGCCGACCATCGAGAACGACCTCCCGCGCAAAGGACAGGCGTTTCGATTCTCCGCCGTGATGGAGGTGCGCCCGAGCTTCGAGCTGAAGGACTACACGGGGCTGGAGGTGGACCAGGAGCGGCTCTCCGTGGCGGACGAGGACGTGGACCGGCAGATCGGGGAGATCCGTCGAGCCCGGGGACAGCTCAAGGCGGTCGAGGAGGGCCGCCCGGTGCGCGAGGACGACCACGTGGAGATGAGCTACAAGGGTTTGGACGACGGTGCGCCCATCGAAGGCCTCCAGTCCGACAGCCACATGCTGAGGGTCGGCTCCGGGGACTTTCACCCGGATCTCGAGAAACGGCTCGTGGGCCTGAGCAAGGGGGACTCCGAGACCATTCACGTGGACTTCGCCCCGGATTACCGGGACCCCAACCTGGCGGGCAGGGGCGTGGACTTCGAGATCCGGATCCTGGACGTTCAGGAGATGGAGCTGCCGGCCCTGGACGACGCGTTCGCCCAGAGCCTGGGCGCGAGCGTCGAGGACCTCGAAGGCCTGAGGGAAGAGGTCCGCAAGGAGCTCACCAAACGAGAGGAGAAGCGGATCGACC
>CAYYVD010000427.1:0-3745 GCA_964475045.1 uncultured Desulfobacterales bacterium
GCCTGGACCCCAAGGCGGCCCGGCTCGTCAAGGACATCTTTCGGGAGCAGGCCGCATCCGGGACCACGGTGTTCATGTCCACCCACTCCCTGGAGGTGGCCCAGGAGGTGTGCGAGGAGATCGCCATCATCCAGAGCGGCACCATCATCGCTCATGGAACCTCGGAGGAACTCCGGGCCCAGGCCGGCGTGGACGGCACCCTGGAAAACGTGTTCCTGAAGCTCACGCAGGAGAGGATGAGCATCCATGAGAGACCTCGCACTCCTGCTTAGCCCCCGGATCCTGGGCGTCCGGAACGAGATGCGCCTCGCCGGCTCCCGCTCGCGGAAACGGGCCTGGATTCTCGGAACGGTCGGGGTCGCCTTCTGGGCGGCCATGTTCCTGATCTCGGCGCGGGTGCTGCGGTACTTCCAGTCCGTGGAGGTGATCGGCGACGTCCTCGCCCACCACCTCCTCTCCATGGTGCTCCTGACCTTCTTCTCCCTCCTCATCTTCAGCCACGTCATCACGGCCCTCTCGAACCTCTATCTGTCCAAGGACCTGGAGCTGTGTCACGCCACGCCCGCCTCCCTGGAGGAGATCTTCCTGAGCCGGGTGTTCTACACCGTCGTGGACAGCTCCTGGATGGTGCTCGTGTTCGGGCTGCCGGTGCTGATGGCCTATGCCTGGGTGTACGCGCCCGGGCCGGGGTTCTACGTGACCCTCGCCCACTCGGGGCTGGCGACGGTGCTCATCGCCGCCGGCATCGGAATCCTCTTCACCATGGTGCTCGTGAGCGTGTTCCCGGCGCATCGCACCCGGGACATCCTGATGTTCCTGGTCATCCTTCTGGTGGTGGCCTTGTACCTGCTGTTTCGTTTTCTTCGCCCCGAGCGGCTCGTGGACCCGGACGCCTTTTTCTCGGCGGTCCAGTACCTGAGCGCCCTCGAGGCCCCGGGCAGCCCGTACCTGCCCACCCACTGGGTCACCGAGGCGCTGTGGCGGCACCTGAGCGGGACGCCGTCGCCGAGCTACGGGTTCCACCTGGTCCTGCTCTGGAGCACGGCCCTCGCCCTCCTGGTGATCAACGTCTGGACCGCGGAGGCCATCTACTTCAGCGGATTCTCGCGCGCCCAGGACGCCAAGAGAAGGCGCGCGGGCGGAGCCCTGTTCCTGGGGGTTCTCAGGCGGCTGTTCGCCGCCCCACTGGGGCGCGATCTGGCCGCCGTTGCCGACAAGGACATCCGTACCTTTTTTCGAGACAACAGCCAGTGGTCCCAGCTCATCCTGCTGGGCGCCCTGGTGGTGGTGTACCTGTACAACTTCAGCGTGCTGCCCCTGGAGCGAAGCCCCGTGCGGCTCGTGTTCCTTCAGAACCAGATCGCCTTCTTGAACCTCGGGCTGGCCGGGTTCGTGCTCTCGGCCATCTCCGTGCGCTTCATCTTTCCGGCCGTGAGCGCGGAGGGGCGAGCCTTCTGGATCATTCAGAGCTCGCCCATGAGCATGCGGCGGTTCCTGTGGGGCAAGCTCGCCGTGTATGTGCCGCCCATGCTGGTCCTGGGGGAGATCCTGATCATCTTCACCAACCGCCTGCTTCAGGTGACCCCGTTCATGATGGGGCTGCTGAGCGTGACCATGTTCTTCTCGGTGTTCGGCATCGTGGCCATGGGGGTGGGCTTCGGCGCCCTCTACCCCAAGTTTCGCTACGAAAACATCGCCCAGGTGTCCACGGGCTTCGGCGGAGTGGTCTACATGATGGTGAGCAGCCTGTTCATGGCGGCGGTCATCCTGCTCGAGGCGGCTCCCGTGTACGTGCTCTTCATGGCGGATGTGCGGGGCAGGGAGATCACCGCGCTCCAGTGGCTGTGGATCGTGCCCGCCTTTGCCGCGGTCCTGGTACTCCAGGCCGCGGCCGTGATTCAGCCCATGCGCATGGGGACGAGGGCCCTGATGGAAACCGAGTGACCCGGCGCTTCTTCGCGAAGAGCAAGGAAAGGCTCCCGTGTTCGACCACGAGTACATCGGAAACCTGCACGTCCACTCGAGGCGCTCGGACGGCGCACTGAACGCGCCGGAGATCGCGGGCGTGGCCCTTCGGGCGGGCCTGGACTTCGTGGGCCTGAACGACCACGACTACATGCTGGACCACCTTCACCTGGAGGAGGAAGGCATCTACGGCGGGGTCCTGGTCCTCAAGGGGGTCGAGGTGGGAAAACGGTTTCACCACTACCTGGCCTATGACCTGAAGGCCCTGGTCCGAAGCGACCACGCCGGTCCCCAGGAGGTGATCGACACGGTCAACGAGCAGGGGGGATTCGGTTTCCTGGCCCATCCCTTCGAACGGGGCATGCCGTTCCTGGAAAAGAGCGTGGCCTATACCTGGAATGATCTTTCGGTACGCGGCTTCACGGGCATCGGCATCTGGAACTACAGCTCCCGGTGGAAGGAACGGATTCGGGGCCCGCTCTCGGGCCTGTACTGCCTGGTCTTCAAGCGGCGCACCCTGCAGCCGCCGAGCCGAAAGACCCTGGCCTACTGGGACCGCCTGTGCCGGGAGCGGCGCGTGGTGGCCATCGGCGGCTCCGACGCCCACGGCTACGGAATGCGCTGGGGTCTCCTTCGCTTCCGCCCCTTGACCTACCCCTTTCTCCTCAACACCGTCAACGTGCACGTCTTCCTGAACCGCCGAATGCCCAAGACCTTGGACAGGGCCAAGAGGGAGGTCTACCAGGCCCTACGCGAGGGGCGCCTGTTCATCGCCCACGACGGCCTGGCCCCGGCAAGGGGGTTCCGTTTCTTCTTCCTCTCGGACGACGGTTCCGATCTCGTGATGGGGGAGGAGTCTCCGTTTCAGCCGGGAGCACTCGTGGTGGAGCTTCCGGCCGAGGCCGACATTCGCCTGATCAAGGACGGGCACATCGAGGCCGCGTGGCAGGGAAAGGAGGCCATCTACCGGGTCCAGGAGCGTGGCGTCTACCGCATCGAGGCCTACCGGAAGTTTCGATTCGGACGGTATCCCTGGATCTACACCAACCCCATCTACCTTCGCTGAGCCCCATGCATCAAGCCAGCGGCTTTTTTCTTGATTTCCTTGGACGGCTTTCGCTAGGCTTTTCGCACCTTCCTTCCATGCCTGGGTGGCGGAACAGGTAGACGCAAGGGACTTAAAATCCCTTGGGGCCATGCCCCGTGAGGGTTCGATTCCCTCCCCAGGCACCAGAAATACTTAGAGAAATCGGTAGAAGCGGGGAGAGTAGCAGGAAGGGCAAAAACGAAAAGTAAGCACATAGTAAGCAGATTGAAAAAATTCTTCCCGCTCAGGGCACAAAAAAAGGCGGGGTGAATTTCCCCGCCTGCTCCCATAGTTCCGCCATGCTTCCTTCAGCTTCACTTATGGTTCACTCAGAATTCACTCAGGCGGGGGCGACACGGGCGAAACGCTTGACTGGTGCGGGTCTTGCTCGGGCGAATCCGGGGGGTTCATATCCCGCTCAGTTTTTTGGGGGGTTTTGTTCAAGGGGATCGGGCCTCGGTGTACCGTGCCTGTCCAGGTGCCCAGAGGGACCCACCGCCTCCGACGTGGTGTCGATGCGAGACAACTTTTCCAATATCAGAAAAGTTGTCCCCGGTTGGCTCCCCTTCCGCACCTTCTGGTTCTCCTTCGCCATCGGCTCCCCATAGCTATGCACCCGCCGCCCTCGGCCGATCCTCGTTGAAAACTCGCCCGGTAGGGGGCCTTTCGGAGAAGCCTAGACCCATCCCTTGC
>CAYYVD010000428.1:0-3725 GCA_964475045.1 uncultured Desulfobacterales bacterium
GTTCTCCAGGAGAACTGCCGAGCAACACCAACGCCCCGATGATTTCCCATTGAAACCCCATAGACATCCAACCTCGCGTTTAGTTCAATCGGATCTATCCGAACGCTCGCTCGTTCCTCGCTCGATTCGGATAGATCCCTATTCATTATGTTGTCGCCAACATAAGATGCGGGAAACCTGCCTGTCCGGTTTGACGAGGGGGAGGGGTTTACCCCCCTCCCTACTCTACAGTTCATTTGGGTTCATTTCCGTGATCATGGATGCCCCCCAGGGAAACGCCCCAAGACCTTATTTCACGTGATCACCGCCCCAATATTATAAATCACCGTTTCGTCCAACACCCTGTGTCCCCACTCCTTCGGCAGCTCCACGCAAACCTCACAGGGCCCATGCGCTGGGTTCCGGTAAATTCCGACTGGTCGTCTTCGCTGCCATCCTGGAAAATCCGGCGGTAGTAGATGCATCGGCAATCCAGGGTATAAACCTTAAGTCCAGGGCAATCATAGGGATATGCCTTGAAGATCTCTTGCGCAAGCCAATCTATGCGGTTTTCTTTGGCAGGGGGCATAGGCAATTCAGTGTAACTGGAAAAGGAGCCTTATCGTATCATGCACAGTTAGGGGTGCCTAGAAACGCAGGTATTCCAAAGCAATCATTGACAGTACGTAACTCTACACTATGCCGTCGACTTGGGCTTGCGCATCCTGTCGAGCCCCAGAACACGTTCAAGCGTTTTCCGGAGGGTCTCTGTTTCAAAAGGCTTGTGCAGAAGGGCCTGGGGCTTTTCCTCATGATCAGAGGCCATAACATGAGCCTCATTGTACCCGCTGGCAAGAATCACCGGGATATCAGGGCGGAGCGCACGCAGCGCTGAAAGGGTCTCCCAACCGTTACTTCGGGGCATGGTCAAATCAGTTATCACCAAACTAATCTCATCCAATCGGCTTCGGAAAACATCCAGGGCCTCGACGCCATCCTTTGCGATAAGCACATCAAACCCAAATCTATTTAACATGGACCTAAACATCTTGCGCACTAATTCCTCATCCTCCACCAACAGTATCAGTCCGCCCGTTTCCATCGGCGCAGCCGACTCACTGCCCGTCTTTCGGTTTGGGGCAACCCTCTGCTCCGCAAGTGGAAACAAGACCTGAAATGTGCTGCCGACACCGGGCCTGCTTTCAACTATAACCGCTCCTTCATGAGCCTGGACAATGCCCAACACAACAGGTAACCCCATCCCTCGCCCGGTAAATTTGGTGGAGAAAAACGGATCCATCACACGGTCGATATCTTTAGCATGGATGCCGTGGCCTGTATCAGCTACTTGAAGCACAGCATATCTATCTGCAACCGGGCCCCAGTCAGGAGGCCAGATAGCTGTTGTCGAAATATCCATGCCTTGTATGGTCCTGAGTGAAACGCGAACCTCTCCGTCTGTTTCCCCGATGGCTTCCAGAGCATTGGTCACCAGACGGGTCAAGGCTTGCCTGACGAGATCGGGAGCCACTTTGGCCGGCACCTCAGGGGAAGACGAATCATCGGTCACCAGGCGGATGCCTGGAGGCAAGGTTTCTTTAAGCTCGGCAAGAATTCCTTCGCAGACTTCGGACAGATCATGCGTTTCCATTTTTTTCTGTGACTGCCCCGCATATGTCAGCATGAAAGCGCTCATTTCAGCCGCATTCCGGGCGCCCTGCATGGCTTCATTCAAATAGTCAGCAAGATCTTCACTGTCCCTTGAGCCGCGCGCTGAATCCTCCAAAGCCAATTCCAGATTCCCGATGACGATGGAAAGCATGTTGTTGAAATGGTGGGCGATGGCTCCGGCCATGCGATTCAGGCTCTCCACCTTTGCGATCTGCTGCCTCCTTTGCTCCAGTTCCAAACGCTCGGTTATGTCACGGGCGACCCCCAGGATTTCAATAGGCTTACCCCACTCATCAAGAACAAATGCGGAGTGAATCTCGAGAACGAAAGCGTGGCCATCCTTGTGAACCACTTCAAGTTCAAGGATCTGGGGCTCCATCCTTCCCACTGCAATATTCTCTTGCATTGCGCTCAATTGTTTTGCATATGACCCGGCGGTCAGCACATCTTTGACCCCCAGGGCAAGGACCTCTTCCACTGAATAGCCGATCAGGTTTTCTACTGAAGGGCTTACATATGTATATTGTTCTGTCTCTATATTTACCTTGAAGATGATATCGGCTGTTTTTTCAGCCAAAAACTTGTATTTGGTTTCACTCTCTTGCAGGGCCTGCTCCGCCTCTTTGCGCCTGGTGATATCAGCCACAAAACCCTCAAGGTATTTGAGCTCATCCCCATCATATACTCCGATACCCCATTCCTCAACCCAACGGTATAGCCCGTCTTTGTGGCGTATACGGTAGACTAAATGGAAGGATTCACGCTTGGCCAGGGCATCATTGACGGCCTGTATGATTGTGGGCTTATCCTCGGGATGATAAAGGTAAACAAAACTGATGCGGTCTTCCAGGAATTCCTCCCGAGCGTAGCCCGTGAGTTCCTCCACGGCGCTATTCAAGTATGACATGGAGTAACGCTCGTCATTTCGGCAGAGGTAAACCACTCCGGGGATATTGTCGGCAAGTGTGCGGAATTTCCTCTCACTCTCCCTGAGCGCCTCCAGAGCGAGCTTTCGCTCTGTTATGTCGCTGACAATATGGACCACACCGGCATACAGCCCGGCTGCATCCAGAATTGGATCAACGGTAACCTCAAACCATCCCCCACCTATCTGCAGTTCCATTCGCTCGCGGCGTAAACTGTCCTTTGCACTCAGCAAAGGGCATTCCGGTATCGGCTGAGCCGTGCCGTGTACGATCTCAAAGCAGTGTTTCCCGACCAGCTCCGAGAGTGGGCGATTGAACAGTCTTTCCGCCGTCTGGTTGGCGCGGAGTATGCGTTGGTCTTTATCGAGAATCCATATGGCGTCATTGGTGGCGTTAAAGGTGCTCCGCCACTCCCTAGCAGCCCGTGATGCCTTCTCTTCGCTTACCCGGAGCTCAGCCTCAGCAAGCCTCCTTTCGGTTATGTCTCTAGATACCCCGTGAATCCCTGTGATTAAACCGTCGTGACCCCAAATCGGACGAACCACACTTTCCATCCAGACTTTGTGACCGTCTTTGTGATAAAACTCCGCATCAATCTGCACAGATCTTGCAAAATCAAAATCTCGCTTTTCTGCCTTTTCCATTTCACGCACAAAACAACTGATAATTCTTGAATAGGATTCCGGTGTCATTATTTCCGAAGCTTCCTGCTGAATTCTCTCTTCAGGGGTGAAGCCCAACATCCTGGTAACGGAAGGGCTCACGTAGGTGGTTCTCAAATCAAGATCCATGATCCAGACTATGTCCGTCATCCATTCCGTAATAAAACGGTGTCTATTCTCGCTCTCAATTAGGGCTTCTTCGGCCAGCCTGCGCTCGGTGACGTCTTCGAAAACGACAAACCGGCCGATTACATTGTCTCCGATCTTGGTCGGGCCGGCGGATACTCTTACGTTAATCTCTTCGCCGTCTTTTCCCTTTCTGATTATCTCGACACCCCTGATCCCATCGAGTGCCTGCTCATCAAGCTCTTTGGATTCCTTGTAGCGAAAGCGTTCCGGGCAGATAAGGTCTTCAATGATCTTCCCCCGTGCTTCTTCCAGAGTGTAACCAAATATCCGTTCAAAACCCAAGTTCGCTTCCAGAATA
>CAYYVD010000429.1:0-3715 GCA_964475045.1 uncultured Desulfobacterales bacterium
GGTGGCCGTTGGGGGCTGAGTGTTTGCCGGCATCCCCAATCGAGGTTCAAGAGGCGGGTGGTTCTTGGGGGCTGGGTCTTCGAACGGCACACCCCGTTGAAGGGGGCACCGAAGCTTCGCACTTGAGGGGGATGCTGGTCAAAAAACCGGGTTTCTCGAAGCGAAGCGAAGAGAAACTTGGTTTTTTTACCAGCGTCCCCCAACCCATAGATTGGCAACCACACATTGATCGACCTGCACTGCCACATTCTTCCGGCACTGGACGATGGACCGCAGACCCTGGATGAGAGCCTGGCCATGGCCGGGGCCGCCTTGAGGGACGGAATCCACACCGTGGTCGCCACCCCCCATATGCTCAACGGGGTCTATGACAACGACCTGTGGACGGTCCGGTCGGCGGTCGCGGAGCTGGAAAAGGCCCTGACCGAGCGCGGGCTGCTTCTTCGGCTTCGCATCGGCGGGGACGTCCACGTGGTCCCCAACATGGTGGAGGCGGTCCGGAGCGCTCGGGCCGTGACCATCGACCACAGAGACAAGTACCTCCTTCTGGAGCTGCCCTCCCAGAACGTCCCCCCGGGGATCAAGGAGGAGATTTTCAAGCTCAAGGTGCACGGCATCACCCCCATCATCACCCATCCCGAGCGAAACCCGGTGATCCTGCGGGACCCCGGGGTGCTTCACGACATGGTGAGCATGGGGGCCCTGGCCCAGGTGACCGCCATGAGCCTCACCGGGGAGTTCGGGGAGACCGTGCGAAGAGGGTCCGAGACCCTGGTGGCGCGCCGGCTCGTGCACATCATCGCGAGCGACGCCCACTCCGCGGAGGACCGGCCGCCGGTCCTCTCCCGGGGCGTGGACGCGGCCGCGGACGTGCTGGGATCGCCCGACGAGGCCGAGCGCATGGTCACCACGGTGCCGGCGGCCATCCTGGCCGGCGAAACCGTTGAGGTTCCGGAACCGGCACCCCATTAATTTCGGGGACACCATACGAAACTCCCTTTCGAAATGGAGGTCCAAACCCTCGATTGCGGAGGCGACTCCAGAACCCTGTAGGCCGCAAAAAGTGAATGTGGCTTGACAGCCTACGCCATTGGCGTATGATGTGGCCATGATATTTTTTGAAACATCCATATTTACTAGGGAGCTTCAAAGACTCATACCGGATGACCAGTACCGGATGCTTCAAACTGCATTGATGTTAAGGCCGGATGCGGGGAAAGTGATCAAAGGCAGTGGGGGACTGCGTAAGATAAGATGGAAGGTCCCCGACTCTGGAAAGAGGGGAGCCCTACGAATCATTTATTACTGGAGTCCTCCTGATACAATTTTCATGCTTTTGCCTTTCAGAAAATCCGAATACGAGGATCTCTCTCCGAATCAGATAAAGATCCTCCGACGGATGGTAAAGGAGTTGCTGCAATGAAAAAGGAACATTTTGAAATGCTAGTAGCCAGCGTCAAGGAGGCTGGAGAAATAAAGGCAAAGCATAAAAAACCAAGACGTTGCTACAAAGTGGAGCCTCCTGAAATCAAAGAAGTAAGAGAGAAGCTTCATGTCTCTCAAAATGAATTTGCCATGATGATCGGTGTAAGCGTCCGAACGTTGCAGAATTGGGAACAAGGCAGACGAACACCGGAAGGTCCTGCAAAAGCATTGCTTCGAATCGCTTCAAGAAACCCGCAGGCTATACTGGATGCATTGCATACCGACTAAGATCGGCCAATCACCAAATCACCGGACATGAGTATCGATTCAACTCCGCTCTCGCCGATGATTCAGGACGTTACCGAGTCGAAGTTTCGCCAATTCTGATTGCGGATGCTAGTGAAAAGCGATGTTGTCGAAGCGGAGCCGCGCCAACCCGTTCCTGGGCACTGTCCCTGATTCCCCGCTGGAGATCGCATGAGAGCCTTCTGTTCCATCCTGCTGGCCGGGTTGCTCCTGGCCTTTTTCAGCCCTGCGGGTGCAGCCACAGGCGCCAGATGGGCCGTCTGCATCGGCATCAGCGACTACGAAGACCCGGACCTGGCCGACCTTCCCCATGCGGCCAACGACGCCCTGGACCTGGCCCGGGCCCTGGAGACCCGGGGCGGGTTCGACCGGGTGGTGGTCCTGACGGATGCGTCGGGATCCAAGGAGCCGGACTATGCCTCCCGGGTGCACATTCTCGAGAGCCTCGAGCGGGTGGCCACACGCCTCGAGCCGGAGGACACGCTGCTGGTCTTCTTCTCGGGTCACGGAGTGACGGATCCGGGCGGGCGCAGCTTTCTCCTGCCGGCCGACGCCGTGGTGCGGAACATCCCCAGGACCGCCGTGACCCTCGAGGGGGTCCAGGACGCCATGGTGCGAAGCCGGGCCGAGGAGCGCATTCTGCTCCTGGACGGGGCGCGAAAGGAGATCTGGAGCCGGGGGCCGCACCTGGAGGCGATCTACCCGGACCGGTATGTTCGGGACCTCTCGGCCGTGTTCTACGCGGCCAAGAAGGGCACCTACTCCCACGACCACGACCAGGCCCCCTACGGGGTGTTCGGCGGGGCCCTCATCGCCGGGGTCCAGGGCGAGGCGGACCGGGCCGTGGCCGGGAACCAGGACGGCGTGGTGAGCCTCATGGAGCTGGGGGCCTATGTGGACGACCGGGTCACGGCCTGGTCCATGCAGACCGGGAGCCGCCAGCGTCCCTACATCCGTCTGTTCGACGGCCGGGCCGCCACCCTGGCCATGTCCCGCTCCGAAGGGGCGGCCGAGGAGCGGGTGCTGGCCGCGGTCAAGACGGAGCCCCCGGCCGTGCGCGAGGAGCCGCCTGCCCCGCGCGTCGAGGCGCCGGCGCCCGTGAAGCGGCCGGAGCCCGCGCCTGCAAAGGGGCGCACCGAGCCGGCTCGAGCCGTGGCAGCCCCGGAGCCCGCGAAGGAGCGCGCGAAGCCCGCTCGGACGGCCGAGGCCCCGGAGGCGGCGCCGGCCGGAGACAGGGCCGGGACGGAGGGGGGGATGGTCATCGGCGCCCAGGCCCCGAGCATCGACGATGTGGAGGCCGAGGGGCGGGCCGCGCCGGCGCCTTCGGTGGAAACGCCCGAGCCCCCGGCGCCGAGCGTGCAGGCGGCGGCCGCGCCCAAGCCGCCGGCCCCGAGCCCGGAGCCTGCCCGGGTGAAGCCCGAGGAAGAGAAGGCCATGGAGGTGGAGGTCGAGGAGCGGGACCGGGAGGCCCAGGTGACGGCGGGGGAGGAGGCCTCCGAGGTGGCCTCGATTCCCAAGGAGGAGCCGCCGCCGCCGCCCGTGCTGGAGCCGGTCTCGCTTCGGGCCGAGCCCACGAACCTCACCGAGGAGGGGGTGCAGGCGCTTTTGGCGGAGCACGACTTCTACGCCACGTGCTGGACCTACAACGGGGACTTCTGCAATCCCACCGGGGAGTTCGAGAACAGCTACCAGGACAACGGGGACGGCACGGTGACCGACCGCCGGACCCGGCTCATGTGGCAGAAGGCGGGCGCGCCCACGGTCCTGGCCTGGACCGAGGCGGGCGCGTACGTGAAGGAGCTCAACCAGGAGGGCTTTGGCGGGCACAGTGACTGGCGGCTTCCCACGGTGGAGGAGCTCGCCTCCCTCATGGAGCGCTCCTGGGAGAACGACGACCTGTTCCTGGCCCCGGTCTTCAGCAGCCAGCTCAAGTACTGCTGGAGCGCGGACACCAAGGGCGTGGAGCGGGCCTGGAAGGGCAACT
>CAYYVD010000430.1:0-3715 GCA_964475045.1 uncultured Desulfobacterales bacterium
GCGGATCGGGCACCCGGCTCTACCCCATCACCCAGGGGGTGAGCAAGCAGATGCTTCCGGTCTACGACAAGCCCATGATCTACTACCCCCTCTCCGTGCTCATGCTGGCGGGGATTCGAGAGATCCTGATCATCTCCACCCCGGTGGACCTTCCCCGGTTTCGAGACCTCCTTCAGGACGGCTCCCAGTGGGGGCTCCGCTTCGCCTATGCCGAGCAGCCGAGCCCCGAAGGCCTGGCCCAGGCCTTCATCATCGGCCGGGAGTTCGTGGGAAAGGACTCGGTGTGCATGATCCTCGGGGACAACATCTTCTTCGGCCACGGCCTGCCCAACTACCTGGGCCATGCCACCGCCCGGACCAGCGGGGCCACGGTGTTCGCCTACTGGGTGCGCGACCCCCAGCGATACGGGGTCCTGGCCTTCGACCGGGAAGAGCGCCCCACCGGCATCGTGGAGAAGCCCCCCGACCCGCCCTCCCGCTGGGCGGTCACCGGCCTCTACTTCTACGACAACCGGGTCCTGGACATCGCCGCCGGGCTCGAGCCCTCCCCCCGGGGCGAGCTCGAGATCACCGACGTCAACCGTGCCTACCTGGAGTCCGGGGACCTGGCCGTGGAGAAGCTCGGCCGGGGCATCGCCTGGCTGGACACCGGGACCCACGAGAGCCTGCTCCAGGCCGCCCACTTCATTCAAGTCATCCAGGAGCGCCAAGGCCTGCGCGTGGCCTGCGTGGAGGAGATCGCCTACCGCATGGGGTACATCGACGCAACCCAGCTCGAGCACCTCGCCCGGGCCCTCGCCAAAAACGATTACGGCCGCTACCTGCTCAGACTCCTCAACCCCGGAGGCCCGCCCCATGAAGATTGAACCCGCCCCCCTCCCGGGCGTCCTCATCGTGACCCCGGACGTGCACCAGGACGACCGGGGCCGTTTCCTGGAGACCTACCAGGAGGACCGCTACCGGGACCGCGGCCTGGACACCCGCTTCGTCCAGGACAACCTCTCCACCTCCCGGAAGGGCACCCTCCGGGGCCTCCACTACCAGCACCCCCGCGCCCAGACCAAGCTGATCCAGGCAGTTCGAGGCGAGGTCTTCGACGTGTGCGTGGACATCCGTCCCGGCTCCCCGGACCTCGGCCGCTGGTTCGGCCTGGTGCTCTCCGCGGACACCGCCACCCAGCTCTTCATCCCCGAGGGCTTTGCCCACGGCTTCTGCGCCCTCACCGACGAGGCCATGGTCCTCTACAAGTGCAGCGACGTCTACCAGCCGGACTTCGACGCGGGCATCCTCTGGTCCGATCCGGACCTGGGGATCGATTGGCCCATCGCCGAACCCCTCCTCTCCCCCAAGGACCGACACCTCCCCCGGTTGAAGGACGTGCCCCCGGACCGGCGCCCCCCCTTCCCGTGGGGCGCCCCATGATGACCCTTCTTCTCACCGGCGCAGACGGCCAGCTGGGCCGGGAGATTCGACGAGCCGGACGCCGCGGCTCGAGCGTCACGGTCCTTTCCTGCAGCCGGTCCGACCTGGACATCACCGATCCGGATGCCATTCACCAGGCCCTGGACCGTCAAAAACCCGACATCCTCGTCAACGCGGCCGCCTACACCGCCGTGGACCAGGCGGAAGGCGAGCCGGATCGGGCCTTGGCCGTCAACCGGGACGGCCCCGAGCACCTGGCCCGGGCCTGCGCTCGAGCCGGCATCCCCCTGATCCACATCTCCACGGACTACGTGTTCGACGGCCGAAGCCGCCGCCCCTACCGGGAGGACGACCCCACGGCCCCTCTGAACATCTACGGCCGCAGCAAGGCCGAGGGGGAGGACCGCATCCGCGCCTGTCACCCCGAGCACGTGATCCTCCGCACCTCGTGGCTCTACGCCGCCCACGGCCGCAACTTCCTCACCACCATGATCCGCCTGGGCCGGGAGCGGGAGGCCCTCTCCATTGTCGACGACCAGACCGGCTCCCCCACCCACGCCGCGGACCTGGCCCGGGCCGTCCTGCACGTGGCCGCCGCCCTCCCCCACACCCCGACCCCCTGGGGCACCTTCCACTGCTGCAACGCAGGCCAAACCACCTGGTTCGGGTTCGCCGAGGCCATCTTCGAGCTGGCCTCCCCGATCCTGGGCCTCCGCCCGCCCGAGCTGATCCCCATCCCCACGGAGGACTTTCCCACCCCGGCCGAGCGCCCCCGTTTCTCGGTCCTGGACTGCACCCGCATCGCCCAAGCCTTCGGCATCACCCCCCCGCACTGGCGCGAAGGCCTGGAAACCACCCTGCAGTCCTTGCGAGATGAAGCACCATAGCCCTCTCTGCGAACATCGATTCACAAGCCACCCCGCTGCCTTCTCCCTGAACGTCCTCGGAATCCTCTGCTTGACAAGACCTCCTGCCGCGATTACCATCAATCATACCATTCATACACCAAGGAGTGACCATGCCTGCACAGAGGATCGCGATCACCATTCCCCCCCCGAGCCTCGAAAAGCTGGATGCCTGGGTCAACAAACAGGGGATCTCCAGAAGCCGCTTTGTCGTCCAGGCCATTGAGCAACACATCGAGAAGCTCGAAGAGGACGAGATCACCCGACGATACAATGAGGTATGCGAAGACCCGAAGACGGCGGCCTATGATCGGGACCTGGCCGAGGAGATGCTGGGCGTGGCGGAAGAGCCGGAGGAGACATGGTGATTCGGCAGGGCGATGTCTTCTGGGGGAGCCTTTCTCACGACGCCGGTTCGGAACCCGCCTTCAAGAGACCCATGGTGGTGGTGCAGCGGGATGCCATCAACCGAAGCCGCTTTCGCACGGTCCTGGTGGTTCCTCTGACGAAGAGCACCCGGCATGCCGCGCTTCCCGGAAACGTCCTCCTCGGGAAAGGGGAAGCGAACCTCCCTCGGCCCAGCCTGGCCAGGGGGACCCATGTCATGGTCATCGACAAAAGCCGCCTCCTCGAAAAGATCGGCACCCTTTCCCCCCGTAGAACCCGGGAGATCGTCGAATGTATCGCCTGGGTCATGGGACGCTCGAAGACGCCGGCATAGCCACGCTTTCTGCACCCTCTGTCAACCACAGGGCGAGGTTGACAAGGCCCATCGACCATGGAACCATGCCCCCATGAGCGAACCCCACGAAACCATTCCCGATCAAGGGCGGCTTTCCCCCTTTGAACGCCAGACCTTGACCCGCCTCATCAGCGAGCTCTCCAGGCTGCCGGAGGTCCGGTCCATCGTGCTGTTCGGCTCCCGGGCCCGCGGCGCCTCCACCGAGGGCTCGGACCTGGACGTGGCGGTGGTTCTGGACGACGTCGACCGACCCACCGTCCATGCCGTGGAGCAGGCCAAGTGGAGGGCGCTCCCGCCGGAGGCCTTTCTCTACGTCAACCTGGTCACCCTCTCCCCAAAGCAGCTCGAGTCGCAGGGCCGTTTTTCTCTCACCCTTCAGCGCGAGGGCATTCTCCTATGGACGAGGAACGAAGAAACGAGATCGAGGAAGGGCTCCGCATAGCCTGGGAGAACTGGCAATCCCACATCGACAACCGGAACGCGCAACGGTTTCGCAAGGCCACATCGGATCTCTACTTCTTCACCGAGCACGCTGCCAAGGCCCTTCTGCTCACCCTGGGCATCGACCCCCAGAGCCATGAAGGGATTCGACGCATGATCAGCCTCCACTTCATCAAGCCCGGCGTCATGCCGGTCCACGTGGCTC
>CAYYVD010000431.1:0-3700 GCA_964475045.1 uncultured Desulfobacterales bacterium
CTTCATCGGCCGCGCGATGCTTCGCCGCCCGGCCGGCCGGTCTCGAGCGCCTCATCCACGATCCCATCGTAGGCCCGTCGAACCGGCGACTCGGGGTGCTCCAGGATCCGGTGGAGGGCCCCCTGATCGCCCAGATCCACCACCTCCGGGTCTGCGGGAACCCCGCCCAGGAACCGGACACCCATGGTGCCGGCGAGCCGGGCCCCCCCGCCCGATCCGAACAGCGCGATCTCCTGCCCGCAATGGGGGCACCTCAGGGCGGACATGTTCTCCACGAGCCCCAGGATGGTGAGATTCACCTGGCGGCAGAAGTTGATGGACTTGCGCACATCGGCCAGGCTGATCTCCTGGGGCGTGGTGACGATCAGGGCCTCCGCATCCGGAATGGTCTGGGCCACGGTCAGCGGCTCGTCCCCGGTTCCGGGCGGGGCGTCCACCACCAGGAAATCCAGGTCCCCCCATGCGAGATCCGAGATGAACTGGCGAATGGCGCTGATCTTGAGCGGGCCCCGCCAGATGACGGCTGCGTCCTTGTTCTCCCCCAGCACCATCTCCATGGACATGGCCGAGAGGTTGTCCCGCACCCGGAACGGCCGGACCACGTTCTCCTCCTTCACCTCGAGGCCGCCTCGAATCCCCAGGAGACGCGGAATGCTCGGTCCGTGAAGATCCACGTCCATAAGGCCCACGCGGTATCCCCGATCCGCCAGGAAGAGGGACAGCATGGCCGCCACGGTGCTCTTGCCCACCCCGCCCTTGCCGCTCATGACCAGGATCTTGCGTCCGATGCGCTCGAGCCCGGCCCGAATCATTCGGTCCTGCTCCGCCCGCTCCAGATCCCCCGGGGTGGCCTGCATGGTCGGGAGCTCGTCTCGTTCCTTCATGTCGATCGTCCTCGTTGTCCCGGCCGCCGTCCGTCCCGAACACGATCCGCACAGAAGGGGCCAAACCAAAGGCCTCCCCACACGGCGAACGGCCGATCCGTGGGGAGGCCTCCAAACGAGGCGGCCCCTGGGGGCCGCTCTCAGGTGTGCATTACAGCTCCAGCCAGGAATCCGAGTACAGGGAGTACCCGAGAATGACCTTGGACGTCTTCGCGTAATCCTGGAGCTCCTTGGACAGGGACCCTATGTCCACGGGCTCCTCGTCCATGACCTTGTGAATGATCTCGACGATGTCCGGCCGCTCGCCTCTCGCGAGGGCGACCAGCTGATCGTCGTACGCGTCCGCGATGACCGAGTACATCCCCTTCCGCTCCAGCATGACCATGTAGGTCTGGTTCAGAATGGGACGCAGGTGGTCCGGCGGACCGTTGGAGATGTTGGACAGGCCGCAGGTGGACTTGGCCCCCGGTGCGATGTCCTGCAGCATTTCCTGAAAGGCCAGCAGGCTCATGAGCTGGGGCTGCTGAATGTTGACCGGCGTGACGATCCCGTCCACGAAGATGTCCTCGTTGGGAACGCCGGCCTCGTTGGCCGCATAGAGGAGCTCCACGGCCAGGGCGGCCCGTTCGTTCTCGTCACGCGGCAGCCCTTCGGGCCCCCACATGAGGGCGATCATGTTGGCCTTGTACTTGACCGCCAGGGGGATCATCTTCTCGTACCGCTCGGGGCGGGCCATGATCGAGTTGATGATGGCCTTTCCCTTGTGGGTCGCCAGACCGGCTTCCATGGCCTCGATGTTCGAGGTGTCCAGGCAGAGAGGGATCTCGTCGCCGATCTCCTCCTGAACCGTCTTGACCACGAACTCCATCAGCTCCGGGCCGCCCTTGCGGGCCGGGCCCAGGTTGATGTCGATCCAGTCCATGCCCTTTTCCTTCTGCCGCTTGGCCTCCTCGGCGATGGGGCCCGGGTCCTTTTCCTTGAAGGCCTTTCCAATCTCCCGATTGATGACGTTCAGGTTTTCTCCGATCAATAGCATAGGCACTCTCCCTCTCGAACGGGGGTCGGGGATCCGCCGCAAAAGGCGGCTACTTCATGTCCTTGAGGTACTTGGGGATCAGGGATGCATCCCGGGGTCCGATCATGATCTCCCAGTCCGGAAGCTCCTCCTCCATGTCCCCGCTGATCGCCGCGGCGTAGCCGGGGATGATGATCTTGCGGTGCTTCACCTTGTCGGCGATCCCGCACTTCTTCACGAACATGCCCACGGCGTCGCCCACGAACTTCCCGGCCGCCCAGGCGGTCATCACCGAGAGGCCTTCCGTGTCCATGATCAGCAGCCAGCTCGGAATGCGGCTCGCCTCGATCTCGCCGCTCACGATGAAGTAGGTGAGAGAGAAGTTCGTGGTGATGAGCACGGGGGAGTTCTCGTCCGGAGAACCCACCTCGTAGATCCCCTGGGTCACGGTCATGGGCCGCTGGGGGTCCGTGTAGATGTTGAGCCGCTCCAGGAGCAGCGGGAACAGGCTCTCGCCCTTGAAGTCGGACAGGATCGCGATGCCCGCGTACTTGGCGATCAGAAGACCGGCGATCACGGTCTCCATGTCCAGGTTGCCGGCCATCTCGCAGGGGAAGGTGATGGTGGGGAATCCCACCGAGCGGTTTCCCGCCTTGAGGGCGGCCCGGCGGATGCCCACCTGGTTCTCGAAGAGCTGCTTGGGCTCCCGGGCCCCCGCGTCCAGGACCAGGTCCTTGAGGCCCATGCCGGTCAGCTTGTCGGTCAGGGCGGTCAACCCGTCCACGGCGTCGGCTTTGACCGCCAGGGGCAGCCCGCTCTCCTTGGCCAGGTTGCCCATCTCCTCCACGTTGTCCGCCGTGGCGGCGTACAGGAGCGGCTTTTTGAAGCCGGCCGCCTCCACGCCCGCCTTGAGCACGTCCACCTTGTCGCTCATGAGCACGAGGTTGAACTCGCTCTCGGAGGCGATCTTCCTGGCGGCCGCGCCGAAGGCGGCGGCGTCCCCGTTCACGTCCTTGAGCGCCACGAGCTCGGGGCGGAGGTTGACCCCCACCCGCTCGAACTGGAGGGCGTTCCACTCCTTGAGCTTGTGGTCGAGCGCATCGGCGCCCGTGTCCGAGGTGACCAGGGCGCCCAGGGCGGTCGGGTTGTAGAAGGTCTTCTCGTGGCGAAACATGACCGTCTCGCCGCCGACCTTGAAGGCCCGCACCCCGGCGCCGATCGCCACCGGGCGGATCGGGGGCGCCGAGGCCTCGGCCAGCTGCTCCCGGGCCTCGTCCGAGACGTACGGGCAGGCGTCCAGCTCCGCCTTGCCCGAGGCCAGGTTCATGGCAAAGGCCAGGCAGGTGGGGACGCCACACTCCCCGCAGTTCGTCTTGGGAAGCATTTTGAAGATCTGAATACCAGTCAGTCCCATGGTTCTCTCCTCATTGCGAAGATTGTTCTAGAGTTCATCACAAAGCCTGTGCCGAGTCATCCGGATTCCAAAGGGACTATCCTCCGACAATGGGATCCATCTTCAAAGCGGGGTGGTCCTTCTCCTGGAGGAACGCCATGATCTCCTCCTCGGTGGTGCCCACCGTCTCGTCGGCGACCCGGTCCAGGAGATCCGCCATGCCCTCCTCCTCGGCGCGCATCTGGAAGCGCTCCTTGATCTCCTCCTTGAGGGACTTGGGCATCCAGACCAGGCGCTTGAGACCGCCGTCGCCCTTGACGAACTTCCGCTGGGTGATGTTGAACTTGGAGTGGCCCACGAACCCCGGGGACGACTGACCGCCGCCCATGACGCCCGCGAGCGTGGTGA
>CAYYVD010000432.1:0-3675 GCA_964475045.1 uncultured Desulfobacterales bacterium
GTTCGATTTCCAGGTTCAGGGCGTTCATGAAGGGCTCGCGAAGAAGCAGGCCTGTAAGGCCGTCTGTCACGGAGGTGTCGGTAAAGAATTGAGTGGCCCGCTCCAGCCTGTCGCAGACAACGGACATGAGGTTGAAAAAAAACCGCTGGGCTGTGGGCGGATAGAGCCAGTGGAGCCTTCGGATCATTCGGTCGTTTATTTGAAGGAGCTCCGAGGGCCGGGTTGCAATCACCGTGGCGGAGCGCTCGCAGGAGCGGACCATGCCCATCTCGCCCACCGTCTCCCCGGGGCCGAGGGTGGCGATCCGCCGCCGCGTCCCGCCAGGCCCTTTCCCCGCCCCATTGTCGAGCACGTCCACCACCTCCAGCTCTCCGGACACCAGGGCGTACATGGAGTCGCTCATCTGCCCCTTGTGAAACAGGACGTCGCCGGCCTTGCAGGTGTGCAGGGCTCCGGCCATGAGAATGTAGTGGACCTGGTTTCTCGAGAGTCCGTCGAAAAGCGGCATTCCTTTCTGGGGGTCCTTGCCGAGCTTGATTCGAAGCAGGTCCCACACGGTCACCAGCTCCACCCGGGTCATGAGGGAGGGGAGCACGATGAGGTCCCCCACCAGGGCCGAGGCCATGGTGATCATCATCATGAGCCCGAACACGGCCGTGGGCTGGAACAGGGAGAAGGTCAGGACGAAAAAGCCGAGGCCGATGGTGAGCGTGGTGAAGAGGATGGGCGGGCCCACGGCGCGCACCGTGTCCCGCAGGGCGCGGTCCTTGTTCAGGTCCTTCTTGAACTCCCGGTTGTAGCGCACCAGGTAGTGAATGGTGTCGTCCACGGCCAGGCCGATGGCGATGCTGGCGATCAGGCTGGTGGCCACGGAGAGCTCGATGCCCAGCCAGCCCATGATGCCGAAGTTCATGATCAGGGGGAAGCAGTTGGGCACGATGGCGATCATCCCCACCTTGAAGGAGAGGAACAGGAAGAACATGATGGCGAAGATCAGGACCAGGGTGAGGCTCAGGCTCTTGATCTGACCGCGGGTCAACAGGCGGCTGCTCTGGCTCATGACCATGCCGAACCCGGTGACGTGAAACTCGAAGGGCTCGGGCAGGGTGGTGCGAAGGTACTCGAGGACGTCCTCCTCGAGCTCCAGAAAGCGCTCGCTGCCCGCGATGTGGGTGCGCAGGAGGATGTTCGCCCGGGACAGGTCCTCGCTCATGAACCGCTCGAACATGTCCGCGCCCAGCATGGTCTTGTAGCTGTTCATGCCCATGCGGACCTCGAACCCCTCCTCGGGCAGGGCGTAGGCCTCGGGCTCGTACTGGTTGCTCGCGTACTGGACCAGCTTGAAGTAGTCGGCAAAGGAGAGGGCCTTGTCCACTCCCTCCTGCTGCTGGAGAAAGCCGGCGATCCGGTCGAGGAGCGCCAGGTGCTCCGGGTCCTCGAAAAAGTCCGGGGTGCCGCTGTCCAGGACCACGTTCACGGGAAAGCTGCCGGCCAGGTCCTGGTAGACGTCGTGGAAGTGTTGCCGGATCTCGGTGTCGGGCTTGAAGTAGCTCACCGGGTCGGTCTCCACCCGGATTCGAAAGACCCCCACCAGGGCGACGGCGGCGAGCACGGCCACGAGGGTCAGGGTCCATCTCTGGTGGTGGAGGTTGAGCCGCACCACCGCGTCGAGGAGGCGGGCGATGAGGCCGCCGCGTTCCGGGTCGGCGGGGGGGCGCTTGTCCCCGGGTGCGGGGATCAGGGAGAGGACCGCCGGGAGCACCAGGAGGAGGATGCCCAGCATGCTCCAGATCCCGAAGCAGGCGAACAGGGCGAACTCTCGAATGGACTGGATGCGGTTGAGGAGCAGGGACCCGAGCCCGATGGTGGTGGTGGCCACGGCCAGGATCGTGGGAAAGGACAGGCGCTGAAAGCAGGCCAGGACCGCTTCCCGGGGATCCAGGGTCTCCCGGAAGGCCTCCAGGTACTCCGGGAACACGTACATGCAGTAGGCCGTGCCCACGGCGATGACGAAGATGGGCACGATCATGGTGAGCATGGAGAGAGCCACGCCGGTCCAGGCCATGAGCCCGAAGGTCCACGTCAGGGCCAGGAGCACGCTCCCGGCCGGAATGAGGATGCCCCGGAGGTTTCGAAAGAAGAGGAACAGGAGGGCGGCGATGATCAGAAAGGTCACGGGCGGAAGCCGCCGGAAGTCCGTCTCCGTGTACTCGGCCAGGGCCTTGGAGACCAGGGGCATGCCCACCTGGTACAGGGTGAGACCGTCCTCGAAGGCTCGAATCCGCTCGGCCACGGCCTCCACCACCGGGCCTTTTCGATCCAAGTCCTCGAGGATGAGGGTGACGGCCGTGGCCCGGTGGTCCTCGGAGATCAGGTTGCGATCGAAGAGCTCGGCCGGCTCCAGGGCCTTCTCAAAGGCCCTCACGTCCCACTGGCCGGTGAGGTCCATGTCCTTCTTGATGCCCGGCAGGCTGATGACCCGCCGGACGCCCGGCACCTCGGCCAGGGACGCGGCCAGGGCCTCCACCTCGCGGAAGGTCTTGGGATCGAACACGTCTTCGGCCCGGACCACCACCAGGATGATCTCCTCGCACCCGAACTGCTCCTTGAAGGCCTGATAGGTCCGGGTGGCGGGGAGATCCTCGATGGCCATGTCGTAGATGGAGGTCTCGAACCGGATGGAGGGCAGACGCCAGGCCAGCACGCCGGTCACCAGGACGGCGAGGAGGAGGACCACAAACGGGTGTTGGACGACGAATCGGAACGGGCTTCGAGGGGTGGGGGGCTGCTGCGGGAGGCTCATGACCCGGTCTCCGAGCGGAGGAAGAGAGGGAAGAGGCCCCTCCCCGGGGTGCCGGGGAGGGGCGAAGGTGCGTTGGAATCAGAGGGCCCGGATCTTGTACACCTGGTTGGAGTCCGGGTCGATCACGTGCACGCCGCAGGCGATGCAGGGATCAAAGGAGTGAACGGTCCGCAGGACCTCCAGGGGCCGCTTGGGATCGGCGATCGGGGTCCCGATGAGGGACTCCTCCACCGGCCCGAGCTTCCCGGCCTTGCAGCGGGGGCCCAGGTTCCACGTGGAGGGCACCACGTACTGGTAGTTCTTGATCTTCTTGCCCTCGATCTCGATCCAGTGGCCGAGGGATCCCCGGGCCACGTCGTTGAGACCGACGCCCATGCCCTTGTCGGGCATCTCCCAGGACTCGTAGGTCTTGGCGTTCCCGTTCTTGAGGTTGCCCACCAGCTCCATGACCCACCCTTCCATGGCGTCCCCGATGGCCACGGTCTCGAGGCCGCGGGCCGCGGTCCGGCCCAGGGTGGAGAAGAGGGCCGTCACCGGCACGCCGAGCTTCTTGAGGGTGCTGTCCACCAGGGCCTTGACCTCGGGCTTGCCCTTGGCATAGGCCACGAGCACGCGGGCCAGGGGGCCCACCTCGCAGGCCTCGCCGTCGTAACGCGGGGCCTTGAACCAGGTGTAGCGGTCCTCGGTGTCGTACTCCCCGTGCTGCGGGGCGGTCTCGCCCTTGTAGGGGTGCCGGGCCTGGTCGCCCTTGTACCAGGAGTGGGCCACGTGCTCGGTGACCTGCTCCTGCTTGGCCATCTTCACGCCGCCCAGGTCCCGGTTCATGACCACGCCGCGGGGCATGAACAGGCTCTCGGGCTCCTGGTCCGATT
>CAYYVD010000433.1:0-3666 GCA_964475045.1 uncultured Desulfobacterales bacterium
GGCGGCGGCAACGACCTCGAGACCGTGATCTCCCTCCTCAAGAGCTACAAGGTCATGGAGAAGGTGGCCGAGCGCCTGGGCCGTCTTCCGCAGCGCGCTGAAGGGAAACCCTCCATCGCCAGGGCCGCCCAGGTGGTCCAGAGCCTGGAGTCCAAGGTCCAGATCTCCAGAGAACCCTTTGCCAGCATCATTCACATTCAAGTCACGGACACCTCCCCGGCGTTCGCCCAGGAGCTCGCCAACACCCTGGCCCGCACCTACAAGGACATCCACGCCCAGGAGCAGGGCCGCCGCAGCACGGAGACCATGGCCTACATCGAGGATCAGCTCGAGAAGGTCCGGGATCGGCTGAGAAACGCCGAAGGGGAGATGAACCGCTTCACCCGGCAGCATCAGATCGTGTCCATTGATCTGCAGAGCGAGGCCCTGCTCTCGCGCAGAAAGGAGATCCAGAGCGAGCTTCGTACCCTGAGGGAAGCCGAGACCGAGCTCACCGCCTTGCTGAGCAACCTTGAGGGCTTCACCGAGGACCCGTCGAACGAGGACGCCAACTTTTACTCCACCCACGCCTCGGAGCGGTTCAAGAACGCCAATCAGGCCCTGGTGGGACTCCTGGCCGAGCGGGACTCGCTCCTCGAGGACTACACGCCCCGGCACCCCCAAGTGATCGCCGTCCGCAGAAACATCGTGGAGCAGGCCCGGAAGATGTCCTTTCTCCTGGCATCGGAGATCGAGGCGGTCCAGAAGAAGCAGGCGGAGCTCAACCAGGAGCTCCAGGAGATCAATCGCAAGACCAATGACCTCATGGAGAAAAAGCTCGAGTACGATCGCCTGCAGCGCAAGGTGACCTCACTCAACGACATGATCGCCATGCTCGAGCGAAAGCACCAAGAGACCCAGATTCGAAAGGCGGACCAGCCCGAGGAGATCAGCATCGTCCGCCCCGCGGCCTTTCCCAAAACCCCGACCAATCCCCCCAAGACCGCAGCCACCGGGGCCATCGGCATCATCACCGGTCTCATTCTGGGCATGGTCCTCGCCTTTGTGGCGGAGACCTTCGACACCTCCATCGGCGCCATCGAGGACGTGGAGGAGACCCTCGGCAGCCAGGTCCTGGGGGTGATTCCCCAGGGAGACGTCAAGGCCTTGCGGGAAGGCCTGTCGGACAAGGAACGCCCCTCCTCGTTCGGCTACGAGCTGGACCTGGTGTCCCACCTGGTGCCCCAATCCATGATGGCCGAGAGCTTTCGCGGGCTTCGAACCAACGTGCAGTTCAAGGACCTGGAGAAGAAGTTCAAAACCTTTGTGATCACGAGCGCCTCGCCCCAGGAGGGCAAGACCATGGTCTCCTGCAATCTGGCCGTGACCATGGCGCAGATGGGCTTGAAAACTTTGCTCGTGGGGTCGGACTTTCGAAAACCCACCATCGCCAGGGTGTTCGGGATCGAGAGCGCCCCCGGGCTTGCCGACGTGCTTCTGGGAAACTACGAGTGGCGCGACGTGACCCGCACCATCACGGACATCATCGTCGGCCGCCTGGATCTCGACGACGTCATGCGGACGCCGGGCCTCGACAACCTCAACATCATCACCAGCGGGACCATTCCCCCGAACCCCGGCGAGCTGATCGAGTCCAAGCGGATGGCCACCTTCATCGAGGAGGTCCAACAGGAGTACGACGCAATCCTCTTCGACACCCCGCCCATTCTCTCCACGGCCGACCCCCTGGTCCTTGCCACCAAGCTGGATACCGTGCTCCTGGTGTACCGGGTGGGTTCCGTGGGCCGAGGGCTTCTCAAACGCGCCTCGCTGCAGCTCGCCCAGGTCAAGGCCAATTTCCTCGGCGTGGTCCTGAACGGCATGCGGGCCGAGGTGAGCCCGGACTTCCACGACTTCAAATACTACAAGTCCTATTATGCCTACGGCGAGAAAGACAACCTGCCCAAGCCCGGAAAGGGCGGGATCCTCGGAAAGTGGCGGCGCTCCAAAAAGAAGGTCAAAAGGTCTTTTCAGCCCGTGGCCAAAGGCAGGGCCAAGATCGCAAGGCCGATCCTCCTGCTCATCGCTGCAGGTCTGCTGGCCCTTGGCCTCCTCCTCCAGGAACGCCTTCTCCCCCCGGTCCAGAAGCCGTTGCAGAGGCCTCTAGACGAATCCAATGCGCCCGCACCCCTGGTCAAGCAAGAGATGCGCAACAAACCCGAGACGTCCTCGCCACCCCAATCCATGCCGGAAGAAGAACGCAGCCCGGCCGAGGAAGCAGCGATCCCTCCAGGGGAAGCACCATCCACAGAGGAAGAGCTGACGACGCGATCTGCCCCCACACCGGCTGTCTCCACGCCTGCTGCGATCACGGTTGCAGAAGGCAAGGCTCACCGTCCTTACTCCGTACAGGTGAGCGCCTTTCAGACACTCCAAGAGGCAAAGGAGGCCGCCTCCCGCCTGATGGAGCGAGGCTTATCCCCTTATTGGTGCCAGGTGGATCTTGGCGACCAGGGCACATGGTATCGGGTGTTCGTGGGGCAGTTCGAGGGCATCCAGCAGGCAGAGGCCTTTCAGGAGCAGTTCGGACTCGAGCAGGCGCGTGTGATGCACACGCGCTTTGCCGTTCAGGTTTCGGGCAGGGGATCCGATTCCACCCTCAGTGACATTGCCTCCTCGCTACGGGCCTCGGGATACGCCCCCTATTTTCAATCCCAGGAAAACGCGACCTACCGGCTCCTGGTGGGCGCGTTCATCACCCGCGAAGGGGCCCGGGACGCAGCACAGCGTCTTCGAGAGACGGGTGCTGAGGTCCAGATCGTGTTTCGTTGAATTGCAGGTCGAGAGCCATGCTTCGGACATCCGGACAGACCACGGTTCAGCTGCTGGTTCCCCTCTTTCTACTTCTGGTTCTCGTGGGGGCGTTCGCCCTGTTTCTACCCAACCTCACCAACATCCAGACCATCGGTTTTGGCCTGGGCGTGGTCCTCTTCGTGGTCTGCCTGGCCAGCACCGAGGCCGCCATCTATGTCCTGATCTTCTCCATGCTCCTGAGCCCGGAGTTCATCGTGGGCACCACCACCGGCGCATCACTCGGCCGGGGGGTAACCGTGAGGCTCGACGATTTCATCATCTTGATCATCGGGTTCAGCTGGGTGGCCAAGATGGCCGTTCACAAAGGATTGGACCTCTTTCCCTCCACCCCGCTCAATCGCCCCATTGCCATGTACATGGCAGCGTGCCTCATCTCCACCCTCGTTGGAGCGATCATTGGCAACGTGAGCCTGAAGACCGGCCTGCTGTTTGTGCTCAAGTACTTCGAGTACGTGTTCATCTACTTCATGGTGGTCAACCACCTCGAAACCAAGGAACAGGCGAAACGCTATGTGTGGGCCATCCTGGCGACCGCGGCCATTGTATCATTCATCGGCATCCTTCAGATCCCGGAAGGAGGTCGTGTCTCCGCCCCGTTTGAGGGAGAGAGGGGAGAGCCCAATACCTTTGGCGGATACCTGGTCTTCATGATCGCCATCTCCACCGGTTTGGGTATGGCCGCAGTTTCCCTTCGAAACCGGATCGCCTACTTTGCCCTCGCTTTCCTTTATGCGATTCCGCTGGTTTACACCCAGTCCCGCAGTTCATATTTGGCTTTTCCCTTTGCCATGCTCGTCCTCGGATTTCTGGCTC
>CAYYVD010000434.1:0-3660 GCA_964475045.1 uncultured Desulfobacterales bacterium
GTCCCACCTTGCTCTTTGTGGACGAGATCCACCGGTTCAACAAGGCCCAGCAGGACGGGTTCCTGCCCCACGTGGAGAGCGGCTGCATCGTGCTGATCGGCGCCACCACCCAGAACCCCTCCTTCGAGGTGATCTCCCCGCTGCTCTCCCGGGCCCGCGTCCTGATGCTGCACCCGCTGGAGCACGGGGACCTGGAGACCATCCTTCGAAGGGCGCTGGAGGACCCCGAGCGGGGCCTGGGCAGCACTGGGGTCACCGTCCTGCAGGAGGCCCTCGATCACATCATCCTGCTCTCGGGCGGGGATGCGCGGGTGGCCTTGAACAACCTGGAACTGGCCGTGCTCGACAGCCTCGATTCGGACGACGCCTCCCCGCAGGTGGGGCTGGCCGAGGTGGAGCGGGCCCTGGACCGAAAGGCCCTGCCCTACGACAAGGACGGGGAGGAGCACTACAACCTGATCTCCGCCTTTCACAAGAGCCTTCGAGGCAGCGACGCCCAGGCCTCGCTCTACTGGCTCTACCGCATGCTCGAGGCCGGGGAGGACCCCCTGTTCATCGCCAGGCGCATGATCCGCTGCGCGTCCGAGGACGTGGGCCTGGCCGACCCCAACGCCCTCAAGGCGGCCCTGGCCGGGTTCGAGACCTGGGAGAAGATCGGTCCGCCGGAAGGGGAGCTGGCCCTGGCCCAGGCGGCGGTGTACCTGGCCTCGGCGCCCAAGAGCAACGCCCTGTACCGGGCGGAGAAGGCGGTCAAGGCGGAGATTCGAAAGACCGGGGCCCGCCCGGTCCCCCTGCACCTGCGAAACGCCCCCACCCGCCTCATGCGGGAGGCCGGCTACGCCCGGGGGTATCGCTACCCCCACGACCACCCGGACGCCTGGGTGCGCCAGTCGTACCTGCCCGAGGGCCTGGAGCGGCGCACGTTTTACACCCCCACGGACCGGGGCATCGAGGAGCGCATCCTGCGGCGCATGAAGAAGCTCGAGGAACGGGGCGGGTAGGCCGGCTCACCCTCTCGGCTCACTCCCCCCCGCATACGGATTTCTTTCCGGCGAAGATGCCCGCCGCCCCGACCTCTTCCCCGACAGATTGGAAGTACCCCCTCATGGCCCACCCCCCGCCGACCTCGTCGGCGTTCGGCCCGAAGAAGCGGCCGTGGGCGCCTCGATGCCCGGGCTCGATGGCTTCTTCAGGCCTTTCGCATTGCCACGTGCCGCCGGTGACGTCGAAGGTGCCGTCCGGGTCGATGGCCCCGCCGGCGTTCTGGATGGACGCGGAGTGGCCCGTACCATCCCCTACATTCAGGTCGAAATCCGCAAAGTTGCCCGTGTCGAAGTTCGCGGTGGCGTCAAAGGAACCGGCCAGCTGGGCGGTGGTTTCCCCGTAGGCCAAGGTCCCAAAGGCCTCGCCGCTGTAATACACACAGCCGGTCTGAGTGGCCATGGCGGACTCCGGGGTGGCAGTGCCCTCCACCCACCAGGAGTGGTCGATGAATTCGTGCGTGTCGGAGCCGGATCCCAGGAAGGAACCGGTGTGCGCCCACTTTCCGTACGAGAGATAGGCGTAGCCGGCTTCGGTGCTGAGGGGGGTGGCGTTGGTGGCGACGGAGATGTCCCTTTTCACAGTGCCGTTCTCGAGGGTGACGAACGTGTAGTTCCCGTTCCAGAGCAGGTAGTCGCTGTCGGAGATCGAGTCCGCCCGCTGATCGCCTGCGCCGAACGGGTTGGGCTCCTTGCTGGTGAACACGTCCGTGACCTCGCGGCCCTCCCCGGACGCATTGAGGAGGGCGGAGAAGTAGCCGTACTTGGTGTAGGTGGTGCCGCCGCCGTCCCCGTCCCCATCCCCGTCTCCGTTTCCACTGTCCCCGCCGTTCCCGGTGCCGCCGGTTCCTCCGGTCCCCCCCTGCTGGGTGCCGGTGCCGGTCTGGGTGTTGGTGACATCGGTGACCATGCCGGACATGTCTCCGCCGGTTCCTCCATCCCCTCCGGTTCCTCCCGTGTCGCCGGCTCCTCCTCCTGTCCCGCCGGTTCCGCCGGTGCCCCCGGTTCCTCCGCCCGTGCCGCCGGTTCCGCCAGTCCCGCCGGGGCCGTCGCCGGTGCTGTTTTCGATGCCGTTCAGCACCGTGGGGTCGTAGCCCACGGTGCCGGTGTAGGAGTTGTAGTACTCCCCGGGCCCGAGGGTGGCGCCGTTCACGTCGAGGGATCCGTCCCCGCAGGCCGCCTGGGTCACCCAGGTGCCCCCCTGGTTCTGGGCGAGGTACGGACCCAGACGGTTTTCGCTGTCCGCTACGCGGATCCGCGAGCTTTGGGCGGTTTGCTCATCCAGCCAGTAGACGTGGACGCCGAACTTGGTCCCTCGAACCCCCATGACCGCCGTGGGGGTCTTGACCTCGAAGCGCACCTTCTTGAACCGAAAGAGGCGCATGGCATAGAACATGGCCTTCCCTTTGAGCACGCTGAAAAGGGACGATTTCTCTCCCTTGGCCTCCTGGGAGGTGTACCCCTCCACGCTGAACCGCGTCTCCGGCGCGAGGCTGATGACGTCCTCGTTCACGAACCGCATGCGGCAGCGGGACCCGGGCAGGGTGTAAAGTTCGTCGTTCTCGTGGACGGGGTCGCCTTCGCGGCCGAGATAGGCGGTCCGGTCGGCGCGGTGGACGACGACCACCTCACCCTCCAGGGTGTGGATCACGCCGACGGTCTCGAAGGGCGAGGCCATATAGCGCTCGCCGATTGCAAGGTCCTTCAGGTCTGGGGGCAGTGCCCCCGGGTCGACCACGGCTGCGTGCAGGGGGGCCTGGACGCCGCCGAGAAAGCCGGCAAGGAGAGCGATCAGGATCAGGAGGAGCGGATGGGCCGTCTTGCGGTTCATGAGAAACCTCCTTTGCGACTTGGAGCGTGCGGCGGATCATCACCGCATGGGCAAAGCGGGAAGCCCCGCAGGACAGCGCGGGGCTTCGGTCTGATCAGGACAGTTGCGCGGAAGAAACGGTTTGCTGAAAGCCCGTACTACCGGCGGGTCCCCTGAAAGATGCCCACCGCGCCCTGGGTGGAGCTGTTGTACATGCCCCAGGCCCCGGCCGTGGCGTCGCCGTTGGATCCGTAGATGTTGCCCCAGAACTCCTTGTGCGCCGGGGCCGTGCCGTTCAGGTCCCAGGTCCCGGTGTTGGCCTTGTGCTCGAAGTGGGAGCTGTTGGACTGGCTGGAAAACTCCGCTTCCGCGTTCTTGATCTCCGCGTACACCCCGCCGCCGTCGACCCGCATGTTGAAGTCCTTCACCGCGCGGTTGGAGTAGTCGATGTTGCAGTTGAAGGAGCCGGTCATGTCGGTGCCGCCCCCGCTGTACCAGTAGGTGCCGTGGGCCGAGCCCGAGTAGGCCACCGTCCCCTTCATCCGGGCGAAAGCGGCGGAGTCGATGCTGAGTCCGTCCACCCACCAGATCTTGTTGTCAAAGGCAAAAGGGCCCGAGCCGGTGAACTCCGTGGAGGTGGTCCAGTATCCCCAGTCGTTCCACTCGTTCGTCCCCACGATGGTCTGGGTGGTCTGCACGTTGATGTCCTTTTCCGTGGACCCCGACCCGTCGTGGGTGAAGTTGTCGAAGTAGCCGGGGGGGCCGTACCGGTAGTCGGTGTAGTCCCTGTCCACGATGGACTGCCCCCGC
>CAYYVD010000435.1:0-1377 GCA_964475045.1 uncultured Desulfobacterales bacterium
CGGCCAAGCGCGCCCGGGCCCTGCTGGATCTCTCCGACGCCGTGGCGGTTAAGGAAGGGCGCGGCGGAGAGGCGTCATGACCCTGTCCGAGGCGTACGCCGGGTTTGCCTGCTGCCTCGAGTACGACGGGCTTCCCGAGGCGACCCGGGTCCAGACCAAGAAGCTGGTCCTCGACCTGGTGGGCGTGGCCCTGGCCGGACACGCGCTCATGGACTTTCCCAAGAACGTGGTGGGCTACCTGTCCGAGCTGGGCGGAAAACCGGAGGCCACGGTCATCGGCGCGCCCGAACGGCTGCCGGCTCCGAGCGCGGCCCTCGGCAACGCCGCCTGCGCCCACGCCCTGGACATGGACGACGGGCACCGGTTCGGTGCGCTTCACCCGGGGGCGGTCATCATTCCGGCGGCCATGGCGGCCGCCGAGGCGGCCGGCGCCTCGACCCGGGACTTCCTGGCCGGCGTGGTGGCCGGCTACGAGGTCATGATCCGCCTCGGCCGGGCCATCAACCCGTCCAGCCTCAACCGCGGCTTTCACGCCACGGGCGTCACCGGGGTCTTCGGGGCCGCAGCCGCGGCCGGACGGATCCTGGGCCTCGACCGGGAGCGGCTGGCCGGCGCCCTGGGGATGGCGGGGCTCCAGGCCTCGGGCGTTCTTCAGGTGAACCACGACGTGAACGGCGCGCGGGTCAAGCCCCTGAACCCGGCCAAGGCCGCCCAGTCCGGCATCTACGCCGCCGTGCTGGCCCAACGGGGCGCGGTGGGGCCCGCGGAGATCCTCGAGGGCGAGGACGGATTCTTTCAGGCCTTTGCCGACGAGACGGACGCCGGAAGCGCCGTGGACGGCCTGGGGTCGGTCTTCGAGATCGACAACGCCTACCTGAAGCTCTACGCCGCCTGCCGCCACGCCCACGCCGCCCTGGACGCCCTGCTGGAGGCCTGGCCCGCCGAGGGCGACCTCGACACGGTGGAGGAGATCGTGGTCGAGACCTACCCGGCCGCCATCCGCCTGGCCGGGATTCGGGCCCCCGGTACGGCCTCGGCCGCGCGGTTCTCCATTCCCTTCACCCTGGCCCTGGGCCTGCGGTTTCGGGATGCGGCCGCCGAGCGCTACACCGAGGAGGCCGTGGCCCGGTCCGACCTGCAGACGCTCTCCGACAAGGTGCGGCTCGTGCCGTCCGAGCACTGGGAGAGGCTCTACCCGAACAAGCGCGGCGCCACGGTCACGGTCCACGCCTCGGGCGAGACCGTTTCCGCCGAGGTGGACCTGGCCCGGGGAGAGCCGGAGAACCCGGCCGCCTGGGAGGAGGTCCGGTCCAAGTTTCTGAAGAATGCGGAGCTGGTGAGGTCGCCGGAGGAGGCCGAGGCCCTGGCCCGGACCAT
>CAYYVD010000435.1:1387-3597 GCA_964475045.1 uncultured Desulfobacterales bacterium
CATTGGCGAGCTGGAACGCCACCGGATGGCGGACCTCATGGAGCCGTTGAAGGCGTCCGGCTGAGGCGTTCGCGCCGGACCTCAACCCCACCGGCGGCGACACGCCGCCCGTTTCAGGGAGCCCATCATGATCAAGGCCATTCTGGGCTACGACATCGAGCCCCACATGAGCGAGGAAGCCTACGACCGCTGGCTGCGGGAGGTGCACCTGCCCGATCTCAAGCAGATCCCGGGGCTGAGGCGGGTGGTCCTCAACACGGTCAAAGGGGTGGTGCGCGAAGGCGATCGATTCTATCGGATCGCCGAGCTCCACTACGACACCTGGGAGGACTTCGAGCGGGCCGCCGAGTGGAGACGTCGGAACCCGGTCGCCCCGGAGCGCAGCCCCGAGGGAAAGACCGCCTTCCGGTTCTACCTGGTCTGCGAGAGCGAGGAGATCCCGGTGGCCGACGAACGGGACGTGAGTGAGAAAGAAGGAGAGGGGCGACATGGAACAGAATGACGGGCTCCTGAGGGTCGCCGATGCCGGGGAGCTGGAGTGGGACGTGGAGGTGGACGTGCTGGTCATCGGGTGTGGGGGCTGCGGTCTGATCGCGGCCCTGTCCGCGGCCCGGTCCGGCGCGGGTGTGCTGGTGGTGGAAAAGGAGGCCCGGGCGGGCGGAAACACGTCGTTGAGCCAGGGCATGATCCCGGCGGCGGGCACCCGGCTCCAGCAGGAGGCGGGCGTGGACGACTCCGCGGAGAAGATGGCCGAGGACATTCTCGCCAAGAACCACCACCAGAGCGATCCGGACCTGACCCGGCATGTGGCCGAGGAGTCCGGCCGCCTGGTGGACTGGCTGACCGGCGACCTGGGGATTGAGCTGCACCTGGTGACCAACTTCCTCTACCCGGGCCACTCCCGCCACCGCATTCACGCCCCGGGAAACACCAAAGGCACCTTCCTGGTCAACGCCCTGCTCTCGGCCGCCGGCCGGGAGGAGGGCATCGACATCGCCTACAACGCCCCGGCCAAGCGGCTCATCGTCCGGACCGGGGACAACGCGGTCCTGGGTGCCGAGGTGGACATCGAGGGCATCGGCCTGAACCGGGCCCGGGCCGGAAAGACCATCCTGGCCCTGAACGGGTTCGGGGCCAACGAGGAGATGGTGGCCCGGTACATCCCCGAGATGGCCGGGGCCTATTACTTCGGGCACGAGGGGAACACCGGCGAGGGCATCCTCTGGGGGCGGGCCCTGGGGGCGGAGCTCGCCCACATGTCCTCCTACCAGTCCCACGGGTCCGTGGCCTACCCCCACGGAACCCTGCTGACCTGGGCCGTCATCAGCCTGGGCGGCTACCAGGTGAACACCGAGGGAAAGCGCTTCGTCAACGAGGACCACGGCTACTCCGAGCACGCCCTGGACGTGCTGGCCCAGCCCGGGGGCGTGGCCGTGGAGGTGTTCGACGGGCGGATCCACGAGGCGGTGGAGCCCTACGAGGACTTTCAGAAGTGCATCGAGATGGGGGCGGTCAAGCGCGCGGAGACCATCGAGGAGCTGGCCGCCGCGTTCAACATGGATCCGGCCGCCCTGCGGGCCGCCCACGAGGACTTCCAGTCCGCCGCCCGGGAAGGCGCGGCCGACGCCATGGGCCGCACGGACGTCCAGCAGCCCCTGGCCCCGCCCCTCTACGGCGTGAAGGTCACCGGGGCACTTTTTCACACCCAGGGCGGTCTCGAGGTGGACGAGCACGGCCGAGTGGTGCACAATGACGGCGGAGTGATTCCCAATCTGTATGCAGGAGGGGGGACCGCGGCCGGTTTCTCCGGCAACGGCGGGTCCGGGTACCTTTCGGCGAACGGGCTGCTGGCCGCGTTGACCCTGGGGCGGCTGGCCGGGCTTCACGCCGATCGAACCGAGTCCTGAGCGTGAGGCGTCGATGCGAGACCGTCCGGGAGACCGGACGCCTGTCCGATAACCTTATCCTTACAGGCACATCATAGGAGGGCAACATGAGCGACGTGAACAAGAAGTCCGGACAAACGCGGCGGGAGTTTCTGAAGACCGTGGCCGTGGCAGGCGGTGCGGCCGCGGTCGGGGGCCTGGGGTTCCCGGCCATCGTGCGGGCCCAGCCCAAGGAGATCGCCATCGGCCACATTCACCCCCTTTCCGGGTTCCTGGCCTTTGACGGTCAGGAGCTCGCCAACGGGCTCAAGCTGGCCGTGGAGG
>CAYYVD010000436.1:0-3585 GCA_964475045.1 uncultured Desulfobacterales bacterium
CCATGGTGGCGACCTCTTCCCCGCCCTCGTAGATGATGGCGGCGGTCATCTCCACGGGGATGCTGATCCCGTGGGCGTCGATGATCTCCATCTTGGTGGGCGGGAGCTTGCCCTTGCCGCCGCAGGATTCGTCCCGAAGCATCTTCATGATCTCCCGGGCCTTGCCCGGCGCGTACACCTGCTCCACGCTCTTCTGTCCGAGGACCTGGTCCATGCGGTAGCCGAAGAGCTCCTCGGCGGCCCGGTTCATGAAGAGGATCTCGCCGGTCCGCTGGGCCGCCACAATGGCGCTGGGCGAGCTCTGCAGCACGCCCTCGAAGAACTCCTTGGTCTCCCGAAGCTCCCTCTCCAGGATCTTGACCCGGGTCACGTCCCGGATGCTCTCCATGATGTAGAGGACCCGGCCCTCCTCGTCCAGGATGGGCGAAAAGACCCGGTCCTCCCATCGCTCGCGGCCGCCGCCGAAGGTCGTTCGCATGACCACGCTCCGCCCCCTTCCCTGGTCGATGACCTTGGTGAGCGGGCACTTGTGCACGGAGCAGGGTTCGTCGCTTTCGTAGAACAGCTGGTAGCACTTCTTGCCCACGATGCCGTTCATGCCGCCGAACTTCTCCAGAAAGACCTGGTTCACGTTCATGATGGTCTTGTCCGGATTGAGAATCAGGGTGGGAAAGGAAAGCGAGTCGAACACCCGCATCCGCCAGTCCTTCTCCTCGTCGATCTTCTGGTGTTGATCGGTCATGATCGCGCTTGTCGTCCTTTCGGGGTCGGCCGGCCTCGCGGTACGCGCCGGCACCTGAGGACGTCATGGTTCGGGTCGTAGAAAGGCCTCCAGAAGGGCCGTCCGGGTCGAGGCCATGTCCGCCTCGGCCAGCACCAGATAGATGGAGGACGACGAGCAGCCCATCCCCAGGATGGAGATGCCGTGCGCCTCGATGGCCCTGAGGGCCGCGTCCGCAATGCCGTAGCGGTCCCCGAAGTGGGGGCCGTGAAAGTGAATCAGCCCGGCCGGGGACCGGCCTCGGACGCTCTCCCGGGCCCCCTCCCCCAGGATGTCCTGGAGACGGCGAAGGATGCGTTCCTCCCACCGTCGCTCCACCAGCAGGCCGAAGGCCGTGCCCCGGTCCCCGGCGGCCTGGCCCAGGACCAGGAGCATTCGAATGCCGCCCCCGCCCAAATCCTCCATGCCGAGGCCCAGGTCGGAAAGGGCGGCAACCGGAACCTGCCACTGGATCAGGGACAGCCCGGCGGCCTCGGTGAAGCCGTAGGTCTTAATCCGGTCTTCCCAGTAGACGGCGATGGTCTCCACGGTTCACCTCCGCTACGCCGGGTCGTCTGCGGCCGGAGCCTCAGGGCTCGTCCTCGCGCCGGAGGGCGCTCTGGGTCACTGGAACGTGGGCGCGGAACGGCCTCTGGTTGAGCGGCAGCTCGAGGACCCCTTCCAGGGCGGCGGCGGCCTCGTCGAGGTCGGCGTGGTCCATGAGGAATGTGAGCGGGGCCAGGGACGAGGTCACTCCGTGAACGCTCAGCCCCGCCTCGCCCAGGGCGCGCAGGGACAATCCGAGGATCCTCAGGCTGGACTGATGGGGAAAGACCGAGACCAGGCCCACCGAGGGAAGCACCTCCACACGCCCATCCAGGTCCGGGTCCCGGGCCAGAAGGGTCTCAACCCGGTGGGCGTCCTGGATCTCCACACAGCATGCGGTCCGGGCATCCTCACCCCAGCAGGTCGCGGAGATAAAGGGCACGTTGATGCGATTGGAAGCCACGATCCGGCAGGCACGGGCCAGGGCCTGCTGGGGCCGGGGATGGCCCGCCAGGCTCACCAGGGCGAGCTCCCCGCTCAGCTTGATCCCCTCGATCCGAATCTTTTCCATCTTCCGCGATCGCCGACCGGCCTACCGCAGGACGGGGCGCCGGCTACGAGGCGTAGGAGTCGACGATGTCCATGAGCTTGTCCAGGTCGATGGGCTTGGGGATGAAATCATCCGCCAGGGTGGTGATGCCGTCCCGGTGCATGTAGCGGGTGGTGGTCACGGCCTCGCCCACCGCGGTGAGCAGGACCACGGTGATGTCCTTGTACTCGGGGTCCTTTTTGATCTCGTCGCACAACTGGTACCCGTTCTTGTTGGGCATCATGACGTCGAGGATCAACAGCTTGGGCCGCTCCTCCCTGATCTTGTCCCACGCCTGGACGCCGTCATAGGCCTTGGCTACCCGAAACCCCTTGCTCTCCAGCTTCATGGAGACGGCTTCCACCAGGTCCGGGTCGTCATCCACCACGAGAATGAGCTGCTTGTCCGTCATTGTTCGTCTCCTTCAAAATCGTCTTGTACAAGGCGGCTGCATCCGCCTCGGCCGCGCGCCCCCATGATCCTTCACAATGCCCCCGGAGTGCAAGCAATTCGTGCTTTTTTTCTCGACCACCCGAAAGCACGGGAGCGTTGCCCGCTCCCCGAGGACCGGGTTCCCTTGTGGGACCAAGCTCACACCTCGGGCCGGGGAAGGAGCCCCGCCTTCTCCATGATCTCCGGGACCTTCTGCTCCCACTCGATGGCCATGATGTGAAACCCGCTCACGCCCTCGATCTCCTTCAAGCGCTGCATGTCCTCCACGGCGATCTTGATCCCCTCTTCGGCCTGCTTCTCCTTGGGGACCCCGGCCATGCGCTTGACCACTGCATCGGGAACGTCCATGCCCGGCACCCGGTTCTTCATGTACTTGGCCATGCCCGCGGACTTCATGGGCGTGATGCCGGCCAGGATGTACACCTGCTCGTGGAGTCCGCGGTTCCGGACCCCCTCCATCCAGGTCTCGAACTTGTCCAGGTTGTAGATGCACTGGGTCTGGATGAAATCCACCCCCGCCTTGACCTTCTTGGCCAAGCGGGCCACCCGCAGCTCGAACGGGTCGGCAAAGGGGTTGGCGGCCGCCCCGATGAACATCTTCGGCGGGTTCAGGATGTCGTCGCCGCCCTGGAAGGTGCCCTCGTCCCGCATGGTGCGGACCGTCTGAATGAGCTGGATGGAGTCCATGTCGTACACATTGGCGGCCATGGGATGGTCCCCGAACTGGGGGTGGTCCCCGGAGAGGCAGAGCATGGTGTGGATGCCGTGGGCGTAGGCGCCGAGGATATCGCTCTGCATGGCCAGGCGGTTGCGGTCCCGGGTCACCATCTGCAGGATGGGGTCGAGACCCATCTGGGCGATCAGAATGCAGGCCGCGAGGCTGCTCATGCGCACGACGGCGGTCTGGTTGTCCGTGACATTGATCCCGTCCACAACCCCCCGGAGCATGTCCGCCTTCTCCCGGACCTTCTCCGGCACGGCGCCCCGTGGGGGGCCGCACTCCGAGGTCACCGCCAGGTTGCCGGATGCCAGTATCTTTTCCAGTCTGCTTTCGGTTTTCATGAGGCCAGATCCTCTCTGATGATGCGTCGCGGACCGCCGTCCCGGCTCGTTCGCCAATCCTTGGGAGGCGCAATGTCCTCATAGCGTTGTTCCAGACCCAGGGCTTTCAATCGATCCCAGATCAGCTGCCACGCGCAGTCCACGTCCGGGCTGATCTCGCACTTGCCGTTGGTGG
>CAYYVD010000437.1:0-3578 GCA_964475045.1 uncultured Desulfobacterales bacterium
CGTCTGTGTGGCCGGAGGCGCCTCGGTGCACCGGGAGATCGCCGGACTGCTCGGGGTCGAGATCAAGGAGCGGGAGCCGGAGATCGCCCTGCCGGGCTGCACCTACGGCCTGGACCAGGCCGACCTGAAGTACCGCTACGACGGCTTTCGGGATTGCCGGGCCGCGGTGCTCCTCGGCGGGGGCGCCAAGGAGTGCCCGGTCGGCTGCCTGGGGCTGGGGACCTGTGTCCGGGCGTGTCCGTTCGGAGCCCTCTCCATGGGTCCGGACAACCTTCCCGTCGTGGATTCGGATCTCTGTACGGGCTGCGGGACGTGTGAGCGCGTGTGCCCGAAGGACATCATCACCCTGACCTCCAGCTCTCGAAGGGTCCTCAACGAGTACACCACCGATCAGTGCTCTGCACCGTGCCAGCGGGCCTGCCCCGCCGGGATCGACGTGCCCCGATACATTCGGTTCGTCTCCCAGGGCAAGCCCCTGGAGGCCGTCCGCACCATCAAGGAGACCAATCCCTTTCCGGGGGTGTGCGGCCGGATCTGCGTCCACCCCTGCGAGTACGAGTGCCGGCGGAACCTGGTGGACGAAGGGGTGGCCATCAACCCCCTGAAGCGATTCGCATCGGACCGGGAGCGTCTCTCCGGTGAACGGGTGCAGATCTACCGGGCCCCGGAGACCGGTAAGCGTGTGGCCGTGATCGGTGGCGGCGCCGAAGGCCTGACCGCGGCCTACTTTCTGAACCGGCTCGGGCACGAGGCCACGGTCTACGAGGGGTCCTCCCGCATGGGGGGGCTGCTCCGCTACGGTTTGCCCAAGAACCGTTTGCCCTCCGAAGTCCTCGAGTGGGACATCGAGGGGGTCCGGGAGGCCGGTGTGTCCTTCAGGACCGACCAGCAGCTGGGGCGGGACACGACCGTCGGGTCCCTGCTTCAAGAGGGGTACGACGCGGTGTTCATCGCTCTCGGCGGATGGGACACGCAGATGAGCCGGCGGACGCCCGGGGAGATCCTCAAGCCGCTGCCCGGCGTCTACCTGCTGCTGGACTTCCTCCTGGCCCACCGGGAGGGAAAGCAGCGGGTCCTGGGCAAGCGTGTGATGATCCTCGGCGGGGGAACCTCCGCGCTGGAGGCGCGCGAGGTCCACATGGTGTTCCGCGGCCCGCGCAATCAGGTCCCCCTGTCGGAAGAGGTCCTGCGCGACGCCGAGGAGCAGGGGATCCAGCTTCACTTCGAGACCGCTGTGACCCGCATGGTGGGCCGGGGCGACGAGATGACCCACTTGGAGCTGACCGGCCTGGGACAAGGGGCGGAGGTCGAGCGGGAGCTGATGGAGGCGGACACCCTGTTGACGGGCGCCGGCCGATTCCCCGAGCTGCTCTATGTGGCGCGGAAGGAGGCGGAAGCGCAGGAGGCGGCCTCTGAAGTGGGTTGGGAAACCGTGGTCCCCTATGCCGGACCCCTGGCCAAGGAGGTGACCGGGGTGTTTCGTCCCGGAGAGGCCACCGTCGACTACCGGGCCGTGGTGGAGGCCATCGGCTCCGGGAGAAGGGGTGCGGCCACGGTCCACCGGCACCTGAGCGGGGAGAGCACGGAAGGTCCCGATCACATGATTCGGGCGAACACGCGGGTTCTGAGCCTGGACGAGCTCGAGCCCGTGTCCAGTGCGCCGCGGGAGCCGACCCCCATGCCGGCGGAAGAGTCGGTTCGGACCGATCCCAACCAGGAGGTGGAGCTGACCTTCAGCGAGGACCAGGCCAGACGGGAGGCGAAACGGTGCCTGCAGTGCGGGCTCATCTGCTATCGCAGGACGGAGGGGACGCTTCACTAGGGTCCTCGTCTTCGGGGCCGAGAATCCGGCTGATGCGAGGACGGTAGCTCGAGGAGGGCTGCGAGGCGGTCCGCTCGAGACGCCGGAGGAGCAGGAAGGACCCGATCATGGCCAGAACCCCGGCTGCCGCCGCATAAGGGGTCGGGTCGGTCATTCGTCCCTCGGCCCAGGCGTTCCCCAGATACGCACCGGCAACGAGGGCGGCCACGGGAACCAGGTACACCAGGAACGAGACCTTCAACACGGACGCGGCGGGAAGGGTGATCTCGACGCGGTCCCCCTCCTTGGCTCCGAGCTCGTTCTCGATCTCGACCCGCATGGTCCTCCCGGAAAGCACCTCACAGGCCCCTCGGCTGCGGCACTGCTCACAGGCGGAGGAGCGCTCCACGAGGACCACGGCTTCACGGGCGGAGGCCTTCTCGACGACACCCAGCTCTTTCAGCATGGTCGTACCTGCCTTGAAACGCCGCAGCGGTTCGATGCATTCCCGTAGCGGCGGTGAGAGGTCCCGGTCTCCTCTGAAACACGAAGGGCCTTACGATAACCGGCCGGTTTTCAAAGCGCAATCCCTTTTCTCGGGCCGGTTTTCGAAGCTGTTTTCGCTTGACCCGTGCCCGAGGAGCCTGCATCCTTGACCGGTGCAGCGCAGGAGCACGAAAAAGATCCAGAACGCAGGGTTGATGACCTCGCAAGAAGCCGAGACCTCTCGCCAAGCGGCAAAGATCGCAAAGTGAAGGGATGAATATTCAAGGGTTTTTTCTTGGCGTCTTTGCGAGAGGATACCGTCTTTGCGAATTCGTCAGGGTTCAATTCAACCGGGGAGCTCTTTATGGAACAGGAAAGCAAGATGATCATCAACGGCCGAGAGATGGGTTTCACGCCGGGTGAGACCATCCTGGAGGTGGCCCGCCGTCACGACATCCACATACCGACCCTTTGTAACCTCAAAGGGGCCTCTCCGACGGGAGCCTGCCGGGTCTGCGTCGTGGAAGTGAAAGGGGCCCGGAACCTGGTCGCGTCCTGTGCGGCGCCGGCCGCCAACGGGATGGAGGTCTCGACGGACAGCCCCCGAGTGGTTCGAGCCCGCCGGTTGAACATCGAGCTGTTGCTGTGCTCCGGGCAGCACAACTGCCTGGTGAAGGAGTCGGGTCTGGACGATTGGACCGATTTCCAGCTCGCAGCCCTGGACAGCGAGGAGCACAAGGACATCTGCCCGGCATACGGGAACTGCCGGTTGCAGGACCTGGCCATCCAGTACCGGGCGCGGGCGGACCGCTTCCCCACGGCACCGGCTCCGTATCCCCTCGAGAACGTGAATCCCTTGATCGTCCGGGATTTTTCGAGATGCATCCTCTGCGGCCGGTGTGTTCAGGCCTGCAACGAGGTCCAGGTGAACAACGCCATCAGCTTCGGCTACCGGGGGAAGGAGTCCAAGATCGTGGCTAAGGGGGACGCCCCCCTCAAGGACTCGGACTGTGTCTTCTGTGGAGAGTGCGTTCAGGCCTGCCCGGTCGGCGCGCTGGTTCCCCGGAAGGATCTGGAGCTCTGCGGACTCCACGAGGAGGCGGAAAAGGTCCGGACCACCTGCTCTTACTGCGGCGTCGGATGCCAGCTCTACCTGCACGTGCGCGACGGCCGGGTGGTCAAGACCACCGGGGTGGAGGACGTGGGACCCAACTACGGGAGCCTGTGCGTCAAGGGTCGCTTCGGCAATGATTTCATCCATGACGAGAATCGACTGACCAAGCCGTTGATT
>CAYYVD010000438.1:0-3576 GCA_964475045.1 uncultured Desulfobacterales bacterium
CCCATGTCGTGGTTGGCGCAGGGTAAGAGCATCGCGGTCTCGTCCGGTGAAGGCATGGGCGCCGGCTGGGGAGGGTTTCCTCTGGGGTGCAGGGTTGCGAGGGGGGTCTTTACTCTGCGGGCTTTCGATCCGGGGGATAGATGAACTTGGGATCGATCTCGTAGGTCCAGGGGAGCCCCCACCACTGCCAGCCGTAATGCCGGCGGTGCTTGTACCCGGTGATCTTGTTGCGCTTGGCGAGCTGGCGGTAGAACTTGTGGCGGTTGCTGTCCGCGAAATAGGGGAATTCGGGACCTTCGAAGCCGTCCTCCACATCGAACACCTTCTGAAAACCGGCCTTGATGAGCACCTTGGCCGCAGAAGCGCTTCGGGTTCCATCCCGGCCGATGATCAGGAGGTTGTCGTCTTTCTTGAACACATTGACGATCTCGTTCACAAAGGCCTCGTTCTCGGCCGTGAGCCGGTACCGGTACTGCTCGTCTTCCTTCACGAACTCGGCGGTCAAGAACCGGTAGGGAAAGAGATAGGCCTTCATGGGGTGGCCGACGAACTGATACTCGGCCCGGGTTCGGACATCGATCAAGTAGGTGTCGGGCACGGTGTTGAGCATGTCATAGGCTTCGATGCTCAGGATCTTCTTGGGTTCCTGAGCTTGGAGATCGGCCGGCCCCCCGAGCAGGCTTGCGACTCCGAACAGGCCGGCAAGGAGGGCAAACACCCACGTTTTGGAACTCGCTGGTTTCATCGCGCTGTCTTTCATTCACGGGATTGGAAAAGGGGATTTCTCACTTGAAAGGCCTGGGAGGGTCCGGCAACCCCCGACGCCGCTCATCTGATGTAATTCAACACGGCATGGTTTGTCAATGGAAAAGCCGGTTGAATCGCCTTCCGGGTCGGGCGCGTTCCTCTGGGCCTCGAGGGCCGAAGCCCGGAAATGCCTTGACATTCAAGAGATTCGAGTCTACTGTGACGTAGACACTCGAATCATTGCCTGCCATCAGCTCTCCCGGTGATCTCGACGCTCAACACGGCACGGCTCTCCCCTGAGATCCAGGGACACCATAGGCCATTCATCGGAGAATCGGACGAATTCCAAGGCGGCCCGGAGACCGTATTCCGCCTGGCCATGAATGGGGTATGGTGTCCGCGAATATCCACATTGAAAACACGAGGATGACCAGAAGCAGATATGAAACGACATGAAAACCAAAAAGAACGGGACTTTCTCATTTTTATGAAGTGGGCGTCCAATCTTTACCGGAAACTGAGCACTGAAATGCCCAAGAGCTATGTCATCGACAACGGCGATGTTCTTGAAAACCCTGAGCATGCCACATGGCGGAAAAACTTCAGCTCACTCAGGAGCAACCTCGAAAGCCGAATAGAGAAAGACAAATCGCTCCACTTCCTTACGGACCGCCATCTGTTCGGAAGAGAAGGCATGCATGATCTCTATGAAAAAGTCTTACACTTGGAACAAAAAGCAAAGAGATGAAGAAGCATAGGGAGACGTGCGGGATCAAAGGCCTGCAGGGTCAGGCCTTCCCTCCCAGCAGCCCCGCCACGGCCAGGCCGATCAGGGTCTTGCCGTCCAGGATCTCGCCGTTACGAACCATGTCCTGAAGCGCCTCGAGGGGGACGATCTCCACCGCGGCGATCTCCCGCTCGTCCGTGCGCTCCGAGCGCCGGATCGCGTCCGGGGCCAGGAAGAGATGAATCCGCTCGTTGGAGTACCCGATGGCCGGGGCGTACGTGTAGAGAGGCACGAGCCGGCCGGCCTGGAATCCGGTCTCCTCCAGGAGCTCCCGCCGGGCGCAGGTCTCGGCATCCTCCCCGGGGTCCAGCTTGCCGGCGGGGATCTCCAGGGTCTCCAGCCCCAGGGCGTATCGGTACTGCCGCACCATGAGCACGCCCCCGTCGGCGAGGCGCGGCACAACGGCCGAGGCCTCGGGGTGCTCGATGCGGATGCGTCTGGACACGCCGCCGTCGGCCAGGCGCACGTCGTCCAGGTGGGCGGAAAAGCTAGCCGCGTTCAGGCTTCCCAGGGTCCGTAGTCGCGTTTCCATGATGGCAGATCACCCGATGTCCGGTGAGGGTTTCGATCTCCGCGAGCATCTCGTCGCAAGGGAGCACCTTGTAGTGCTCGTTGGCCGAGACGACGTAGTCCCTGCCGTTGCCCGTGTGCACGCGAAAGCGGATGGTGCACTCCCCGGGATAGCGGTAGAAGACGTCCCGCAGGCGCTCCAGGAAGTCCCGCGTGACCCGGTCCGCGCTCAGCTCCAGAAGCACGGATCGAATGGACTGCCGGCGAATGGTCTCCAGGGAGACGACCTCCTGGGCCAGGACCTTGGCGGCGCTCTCGTTCACCTCCACCGTCCCGGAGATCATGACCGGCCCCTCCCCGGCAAGCAGGGAGGCCGCCTGCGTGAACACGTCGGGGAACACGATCACCGGGGTGGACCCGGTCCGGTCCTCCAGGGTGAGGGCGGCCATCTTGTCCCCGCGTTTGGTGCGCTTGACCTTGAGGTTCTCCACCACGCCCGCCACCGTGACCGGGGCCCGGTCGTCGAGCTCGGTGAGGTCCTGAATGGCGCAGGTCGTGAACCGGCTCACCTCGTCCTTGAAGCGGTCCAGGGGGTGGCCGGTGATGTAGAACCCCAGGGCCTCCTTCTCCCGGCGCAGCCGCTCTCGGGGATCCCACTCGGAGACCTCCGGGAGGTCGAGCAACCCGTACCCCCGCGCGGCGTCCTCTCCCAGTGCGGCGAACATGTTGAGCTGGTTGGGGTCGCCCCGGTTCCCGCAGATGCGGATCACCTCCTCCAGGGAGCCGAACAGGGTGGCCCGGTTGAGACCCGTGAAGTCGAACGCGCCGCACTGGATGAGACCCTCGAGCACCCTGCGGTTCACCTTGCTTCCGTCCACCCGCTTGCAGAAGTCCAGGAGGTCCCGGTACGGGCCGTTTCGCTCCCGCTCCTCGATCAGGGACTCCACGGCCTTGAGCCCCACGTTCTTGACCGCGGCCAGGCCGAACCGGATGCTGTCCTCCACCACGGTGAAGTCGGCCTGGCTCTCGTTGAGGTCGGGGGGGAGGATGGGGATGCCCATGTCCCGGCACTCGGCGATGTTCTTGATGGTCTTGTCCTGGTTGCCCATGTCCTGGGTCAGGAGGGCCGCCATGAACTGAACGGGAAAGTGGGCCTTGAGGTACGCGGTCTGATAGGCGATGCGCGCGTAGGCCGCGGAGTGGGACTTGTTGAACCCGTACCCGCCGAACTTGTCGATGAGGCCGAAGATCCGCTCCGCCGTCTCCCGTCGAACCCCGTTCCGCTCGGAGCCGTCCAGGAACCGCTGGTGCTGCCTGGCCATCACGTCCGCCTTCTTCTTGCCGATGGCCTTGCGGAGCGTGTCCGCCTCTCCCATGGTGTAGTTGGCCAGCACCTGGGCGATCTTCATGACCTGCTCCTGGTACAGGATGACCCCGTAGGTCTCCTTCAGGATGGGCTCCAGCTGGGGCAGGAGGTAGTGGATCTTCTTGCGGCCGTGCTTGCCGTTGATGAAGTCCTCGACCATGTTGCT
>CAYYVD010000439.1:0-3564 GCA_964475045.1 uncultured Desulfobacterales bacterium
GGAGGATCCCACCGTGTGGAACTCGCCGAGAGCAGCGGCCCCCCAATGCTCCGCTCTGAAGCTGTAGAGCCCATAGGCCAGCCCCTGTGACGTGGCGATTGCCAGGGCGTAGCCCAGGAGAAACCGTCTCCCTCCCGTTCTGGGTTCCACGGCACTCCCGAAGGTCCACAAGAACGCCATGTTCATGAACAAGTGCTTGAAATCCGCATGCAGGAACGCGCTCGTCAGGGAGGACAAAACCAGATGGATGGCCGAGGGATCTCCGACCGGTGGGAAGCAAAGGGCTTCAACCGCCGAGGTGGGCGTGAAGAGAAAAGCGGCGGCATTGGAGGCAATCAGAAAAACCGTACACCAGGGCGTCCCCGTTTCTCTCAGATCCGTGCCGACGGCCGTGAACGGGGGCAGCAGCAGGAACCGTCGTTTCAGCAACGCGAGGGGGCTCCCGGATGAGGTGTACCACTGGGCGTATGCGTGGAGCAGCGTACAAAAAAGGAGGACGCCCGCCGCTGCCGCGAAAACCGTCTTCAGGAGGGAAACCGAGGAAGGGGTGCAGACCCCCATGACCCCGGGGATGAGTAGCGCTCCCACCACGGGATAGTAGCGTGTTGCCCGGGCTGCTGAACGTTCGGCTGGCGTGATAGCGGCCTTTTTCCTGGGGTCCTTTTCCGCCACGGTCCCTGCCCCCTCTTGGGTGGTCGGGATGAGGGGCCCACAGGCCCTTCGGTCCCTCGTAGGACAGGGACGAGGCAGGAAGCGATTTTCTTCAGTTCGAAGCAGCAGGCTCTCGCGCGCCGGTGTCGGCAGCCCTTTCGGTCCAGGCCCTTTCTCACCTCCCCCATGCCGCCACGGCCCAGCACATCGAGCATCTCGAAGCGGGAACGGAACGATCCGGAGCCCTCCCCCTCCACAGCGCCAGCCTGATCCAATCCCTCACCCACAAGGTGCTCTCGATTCACCCAATCCTTCATCGCTTTGCGTACAGGCCCTTGAGCACGTAGAAAAGCACCCAACTGACGGCGAGTTCGACTCCCATACCCACATACAGCAGGAGCCGGTCAGCGCCGCCCATGATCCACGCTGCCATCATGAGGGCGGCATACCCTGCGATGACCCGGACATACGTTGTGTTCACGGGCCGGTCAATCCGCGCTGCAAGGCCGCCCAAGTAGCCGAAGGCCGGGGCGCTCAGTGCCAGCCAGGCCGCCCCAAAGGTCAAGCCCTCACTGATCTTAAAAACCAGCAAGCTCGATGCAAGCACAATGAGGCCTGCGCGAACCCCCCGTTCGCTGCCGTAGCGCCAGCCCGTGAGAAAGAGGATGGGAATGGCCAAGGCATAACCATAAAAGGATAATTCCGGATTGATGTGCCCTCTGAAACCGAGCAGAACGGCGGCAAGCACGGAAAGGATGAATCCGATGCGACCCTGGTCCGCCTTGAGGGTCTCTTTCGGGTGAGGAAGGGGCCCGAGGACCGTGAGCGTGGACAGGTACACAAAGAGGGTGCCGACTCCCACGGACAGCCCCACCCTCAGATTGTCCAGGGGAAAAAGATGGACGACCACCAGAGGCAGGGCACAGGACAGGGCGAGCCATCCCTGCCTGCCTCCATGGCGAAACGCGATGAGACTCACCAAAGCGAGGACCAGCGCATGCATGCGCAGCCTGAAAGGTCCCAAATCGCAGGTCCAGCAGAGAAGCAACGCCGGAAGGACGAAGAGAAAGGCCCTTCCCTTCGTGGACACCACGGCCCCGCTGCAAGGACCCCCTAGCTCCAGGCCCGCCGTCCACTCCTTCAACCGCGCAGCCGCATACCCGACCGTTCCCAAAACCGGATACGCCAGAATGCTCAAGGTGTGCAAGAGCTGCTGGTCGGATAGGTAGAGCCGGCCCCGAAAAAGTCCCAGAGGAGTGAAGGCCCCCAGGCCGGGTCCGGCGTAGTGGAGCACGACCGCGGGAAGAAACACGAGCAGACCCGTGGCCAGGCCCCATCGCCTGCCATACTGAAGTCCGACCTGGAACACCAGGAACACTTGGACAAATTTCAGATAGATCCGAACCTGTCCAAGCCTCCATTCCACCAGGCACCCGGCACCCAGCAGTACGGCGAGGACCAGGATCAGGCCGCTTTTCGCGGTCAAAGGACGAAACAGATCGACCGTCCTGGAAGACGCTTCTGCGGGTTGCGGAGCCGGATCCCGGGAAGCCACTTCCGCTGAGGACGGCTGACGATTCTTCTCCGAAAACGGCTCCTCCAACGGCACAGGCTCGTTTTCAACTCTCCTATCCGGCTCACGCTGGAGAGCTGCCGTCTCCAGGGGGTTCTCCACCTGTCTTTCAGGGGAGACCTCCCGCATCCGCCGTTCCTGCTCCGGCTCGGTGTGCTTCTCCTCCCTTTCCCCTTCACCCAGTTCGCGGAGAACCTCTTTGATTGCCTCCAGCATGGCCCCGGCCGACGCGAAACGGGCCTCCGGCAAAGGCTCGAGCGCCTCGAGGACCACAGCGTCCCAGGCCTTGGCCAGGGTGCTGTCCAGGGCGCTCGGCAGCCGGAACCCGGGGTCGTTCTGCCCTGTGAGCAGACGAAAGGCCATGAGCCCCACGGCGTAGAGGTCGCTCCGCTCGTCCGCCCTCTTCCCCTCCTTCTGCTCGGGGGACATGTAGGCATAGGTGCCGAGGAGGGCGCGCGTGGACGTCCTGGCGCCCGATTCCCGGGCCGTTTCCTTGTCTCCCAGGCTCATGGAGAGGGACACGGACTCCTGGGCCCGGCTCAACACCCACTCCTCTCCGGCCAGGCGCACCAGGCCGAAGTCCACGATCTTCGCCCGCACGGTGTCCAGCGACGCCCCTTCGAGGAGGATGTTGGCCGGTTTGAGGTCCCGGTGGACCGCTCCCCGCTCGTGGGCATAGGCCAGGCCGTCGAGCACCTGAACCAGAATGCGGGCCAGCACCGCCTGATCCAGGCGCCCGTCTTGCGCACTCGAAAGCTCGGTCAGCGTGGTCCTGGGTTTCTCCTCGTCGTTTACCCCGGAGATGCGCTCCATGCGCATCCAGAACCGCCCCTCGGTCTCGCCGAACTCGTCCACCCGTACGATGTGGGGGTGCTCCAGGTTGGCCATGACCTGGGCCTCTCTCTTGAACCGGTCCACAAAGCCGGGACGGGACGCCAGGTCCCCGGGGATCAGCTTCAGGGCATACGTGCGCTTGAGCACCTCATGCTCGGCCTCGAACACCTCGCCCATGCCGCCCCGGCCCAGGAACCGCACGATGCGGTACTGACCGAAGACCGTGCCGGGGTTCAATCGATCCAACCCGCTCCTCCTCGAACGGTGTGTGCGGGGATCCGCAGAAGAACCACAGGTGGCGGGGGACAAAACCCCGCCCCACGAAAACCCGGAGGCATCACCGGACGCCGGGCCTTCGCGCTGGCGCTGCGTCCCGCTTCCTTCGGGCGGGACGCGCGCCGCCGCTCCGGCCCGGCCGAACCGGCGCCCTCTCCCGTCCCGGGCCGGCGATGGGGGGACAACCCCCTGAACCCCCCATGCCCACCCCGGACGGGCTCGGCCCGCGG
>CAYYVD010000440.1:0-3532 GCA_964475045.1 uncultured Desulfobacterales bacterium
GTGATCTCGTCGGAAAGGTCGTCGTTGAGCTCCTCGTATGTGATGTAGCCCTTGTCTTTGCCGATGTCGATCAGCCTTTTCAGGTTCACCATATCGGAACTGCTGCCCATTCCCTTTCCCTCCTGCCTGTGTCTTTCAGCTTTTTGAATCATCGAATCATGATCCTGTCAAGCCCTGCTCGGGGCCTGGTTTAACCGTTTCCATTTGCGGTGCAGAAGCTCGTTGGCCCGTTCCAGGTCCCCTTGTCGAGCCGCCGAAGTCATGGCTCTCTCCGACTTGGTCTGGATGCGGGCCACGAACTCCTCCACGGCCTGATCCACCGCATCCTCGGGAAGGATGGGCGGTGAAACCATGATTTCACTGAGGAGGGATCGGGCCTCCTCGCTGACCGCTTCCGCGATGTCCTCAGGAATGATCTCCCGACCCTCGGACAGGAGACGCTCTGCGGATGCGAACGCGGCATGGGCCGCGGTGTGGGTCACCAGGGACCTCCAACCTGCCTCGAGCACCGGGCGGACAGCGCCCGGGTAGTGGACGAGCAGCTGCAGGAGCATTCCCTCGTCGACACTCGGCCCCGACGCCCCGGCCGTTTTCGGCGCACCCGACCGGGCGTCCTTTGTCGTGGCGCGTTTCAGCTCCTGAAGGATCGTGACCTCTGGAACGGCGGTCCGCTCAGCAAGCCGGCGCACGTACAGGGCCCTGAGCGCGCGGTCCTCCTGCCCGGCCAGGACCTGGAGGATGTCCTTCAGCGCGCGGACCTTGGATTCCACTCCGTCCCCGGCCGACTCCAGGCTCACGTCCATGAAGAAATCGAACATGGGGACCGCCTGGTCGAGGGCCTCCTCCCACGGATTCAGCCCCCGGGAACGGACAAAGCTGTCCGGGTCCTCTCCTTCCGGAAGGACGAGGACGCGGGAGGCGACCCCTTCGGCCAGAAAAAACGACAGGCTCTTGAGGGCGGCCGTTTTTCCCGCCTCGTCCGAATCAAAAACGACCACCACCTCTTCGGCATATCCCTTGAGCCGGTGAATGTGACTTCGGGTCAGGGCGGTCCCCAGGGTGGCCACGGCCTGAGGGAACCCCTGCCGGTGCAATGCGAGCACATCGGTGTACCCTTCCACCACCACGGCACGGCGCTCCCGGCGAATGGCCGCTCCGGCCGCGTGAAGCCCGTACAGGATGTCCCCCTTGCGAAAGATGGGTGTTTCCGGCGTATTCAGGTACTTGGGCTGACCGTCCCCGAGGACCCGAGCCCCGAACCCTGCAATCCGTCTCGTCGGGGTGTGGATCGGAAAGACGATGCGCCCGCGGAACCGGTCGTACCACCCGCCCTGCTTTCTTCGAATGACCAGACCGGCTCCTTCCGCATCCTCCAGGGAGATCCCTCGACGCTGCAGGAACCTGCTCAGCCCCTCCCATCGATCCGGGGCATACCCGAGCATGAAATCCGCAGTGGTCGATTCCCCGATTTCCCTGGCTCGGAGATAGGCCCTGCCCGGCTCCCCCGCTTTGGACTCCTGCAGGGTCCGGTGGTAGAACTCGGCCGCCAACGCGTTCAACTGAAACAGTTTGTCGCGCAGCTCGAGGCGTCTGGTCTCGGCCGGGCTCCGCTCGGGCTCCGGCAATGGCACCTGATACCGCTGGGCCAGGTCGTGCAGCGCTTGGGGAAAGGTGACGTTGTGATAGGCCATCCAGAACGCGAACACATCGCCTCCTTGTTTGCACCCGAAGCAGTGGAACCGCTGCCTGGACGGGCTGACCATAAAGGAGGGGTCCTTCTCGGAATGAAAGGGGCACAGTCCGTGGTAGTTCTGCCCTGCCTTTTTCAGCTGAACGAATTGAGCGATGACCTCCACAATGTTCGCGGCCTGCCTGACCTCTTCCTTGACGGACGAATCGAACGGCATGGAGACTCCCTCAACGGCGAAAAAGCAGAGCGCGCGCTTTTACGACGGCGTCCCGATCGAGCGACGGCCCCGTTGGGCCTGCTTCAAGATGCCAGGAGACGCTTTGCCGAAACGTCAATCTTCCAACCTAACGATGCTCCGGGAAATGTCAATGGGTTTCGAGCATGCGAAGGCTTTCTCAGGCCGATGCGATTCGAATGGCCTCCGAGAGGTCCAGGGTGCCCTGGTAGAGGGCCCTCCCCGTGATCATCCCGATCACGCCGCTCGTTTCCAGGCGGGCGACCGCAGTCACGTCCTGAGGTCCGGAGATGCCGCCGGAGGCGATGACCGGCGTGCGAACGGAACGGGCCAGGGTGCGGGTGGCTTCGAGGTTGGGCCCGGTGCTCATGCCGTCCCGGTGGATGTCGGTGTAGATGATGGCAAAGAGGTCCATGGGCTCGCAGCGGCGCGCCACGTCCACGGGGGTCAGGGAAACGTCCTCGGTCCAGCCTCGAACCGCCACGCGTTCTCCACGGGCGTCGAGACCGAGGATGACCCGTCCGGGAAACGCCCGGCAGGCCGCCTCGAGAAAATCGGGGTCCTGGATGGCCGAGGTCCCCAGAATCACCTGCGTAACCCCCATTCGAAGGTAGGATTCCACCGCGGTCATGTCGCGAATGCCGCCCCCCAGCTGGACGGGAACGGCGGTGGTCTCCACGATGGCCCGCACCACCTCCCGGTTGACGGGTTCTCCCTGCACGGCCCCGTCCAGGTCCACCAGGTGCAGCCGCTGCGCCCCGGAGCCCGTCCAGCGTCTCGCCATGGCGGCGGGATCATCGGAGTACACCGTTTCCCTGGTCAGCTCCCCCTGCTGCAACCGGACACAGCGGCCGGCTCGAAGGTCGATGGCCGGAATGACGATCAAGACCCGGCCTCCGGGGCCTTGCCGGCGGAGCCTTTGTCGAGGCCCTTCAGCAGTCGGTGGAGCCCCCAGCCGGCCAGCTGGTCCGCCGTCATCCACTTGCCGCCCCCGTGCAGGAAGGTGTCCATCTCGAGGAGGTTCTCGCTGAGGGACTTCTGGGTCATGTCGAACCGGCCCTCCCACAGGACGGTGCCGTCGTCCGGGCGAATGAGGTAGAGGTCGAAGGCCACCGACGCCGGTGCGTTCACGGCATAGTCCGTTCCCTCCCGTTCCCGCCACCGGTACAGGTACCCCGCCAGGACGGCGTCGGCGGAGAAGGCCTTTCCGATCCGTTCGAGGATCTCGAGCTCGCTCAGGGCGGGCTGAGAGGAGACCAGGCTGGAAAAGACCCCGCGGGCCTGGTCGGGGGAGACGAGATCGTGCCGCTCGGCCTGCTTGACCCGATCGAACAGACGGCCCGTCATCTGCTCCGGCTTGGCCTCGGGCACGGCCTCTGCAGTGAAGGCGTCCCCGGAGATGGGGCTTCGAATCACCGCGGGGGTGGTTCCTTTCTCCAGGGCGGAGCGAAAGCCGGCCACGACGATTCTGTCCAGGCCGGCGGGAAAGGGCTTGGGGCGGTCCTGGTGGGGACGATAGGCGGAGCAGGCCGGGGCCAGGGACACGAGACCCGCCACCAGCAGCAGCCGCGCGAGCCGCCCGGCATTCTGTCGAAAGGAGGATGCGG
>CAYYVD010000441.1:0-3529 GCA_964475045.1 uncultured Desulfobacterales bacterium
TGGTCAGCTCCATGCCGTACCGTCGCGTAGAGACCGTGCTGATCCACGCGCCTCCCCGCCACTGCGGCCTGCTGCATCAGGAACGCACCAGCGCGTAATCCGCCCGCCCGCATCCCCGCGCCGCCTCGATTGGAGGCAGGAACAACCCTTCCCGGGCGTCCCAACTCGACGGACGAAGGCCTCCTCGCGTGCACCGGTCCAGTGGACCCCGCAGAGCGTGACGTCTGCATCCCAACACCGGCGGCCCGCGCGGGACGCGCCTGGAAAGACCATGGTCTACGACCCGGACCGGCGAAAGCCGGGACCGGAATCCTTCAGGGACATCATACGGGAGACACCCCATGGACATTCGGCAAATCAGGGAGAACCTGGCCGGGAGGTGTTCCCCTCCCCTCACGACCATCGACTCCCACACGGCGGGGGAACCGACCCGGCTCATCGTGGGCGGGTTCGGGGAGGTGCCGGGAGGCACCATGGCGGAGAAGCGCCGCTGGTTCATGGAGCACCTGGATTCCGTGCGGTGCCTGCTCACCCGGGAGCCGCGCGGGCACCGGGACATGATCGCGGCCGCTCTTACCGACCCGGTGAGCCCCGGAGCGGACCTCGGCCTCATCTACATGGACGCCCGGCGGTATCCCTATCTCTGCGGTCACGCCACCATCGGGGCGGTCACCACGATCATCGAGGCCGGAGGAATCGATCCGGTCGAGCCCGAGACCCGGGTCGTCGTGGACACCCCGTCCGGCCCCATGGAGACGCGCGCAACCGTTCGAAACGGGGCCGTCGACTCGGTGGCCTTCGAGGCGGTGCCCTCCTTTGTGCTCGCCCTCCAAGAACCCCTGGAGGTGCCCTCACTGGGCACGATTCCCGTGGACACCGTCTGTGTGGGTGGGTTCTTCATCATGGTGCCGGCCGGCCGAACCGGCCTCTCGCTCACCCCCGAGAACAGCGGCAGCCTCGTGGACCTGGGCATGACCCTCATCGACCGCGCCAACGAGCAGCTCCGGGTCCAGCATCCCACCCGCCCCGAGGTCGACACCGTGGACGTGGTGGAGTTCTACGAGGAGGACCCGAACCGGCCTTTCTCCGGGAAGAGCATGGTGATCTACGGCGAGCGGCACATGGACCGCTCACCCTGCGGCACGGGCACCGCCGCCAAGCTGACCCTGCTCCTTCACACGGGACGCATCGGACTCGGTCAGACCTATCGCAATCGAAGCCCCCTCGAGACGGTCTTCGAGGCCCGCGTGGTGCGGAAGACCGCGGTCGGCGATCTTCCCGGGGTGGTGGTGGAGATCCGCGGAAGCGCCCACATCACCGGGGTGCACACCTTTTTTCTCGATCCCGAAGACCCCTTTCCCGGAGGCTTTCTCCCATGACACCGGAACGCATCCTGTTGAACGGCCGAATTCGAACCCTGGACCCCGCCCGCCCGAGCGCCCGAGCCGTGGCCATGGCAGCGGGCCGCATCCTGGCGGTGGGGGACAGCGGGGACCTGGCCTCCCTGGCCGGTCCGGACACCGAGACCCTGGACCTCGAGGGCCGGCTCGTCCTGCCGGGCTTCACCGACAGCCACTTTCACTACTACGACTGGTCCATGGGCCGAAAGCAGCTGAACCTGGCCGACGCGGCCTCGTTCCAGGAGTGCCTGGACCGGGTGGCCGAGGCGGCCCGGCATCTTCCGGAGGGGGCCTGGATCCTGGGTCAGGGCTGGAACGAGTCGGACTGGGAGGACGCCCGCATGCCCACGCGCCACGACCTGGACCACGCGGCCCCCAACCATCCCGTGGCCCTCTGGCGATGCGACCTCCACCTGGCCACGGTGAACTCGCCGGCCCTGGACAAGGCCGGCATCGACGGGAACACCCCCGATCCTCCGGACGGCGTGATCGCCCGGGACGCCTCGGGACGCCCCACGGGGATCCTCCGTGAGCTGGCCCCCAACCTGATCAAAGCGGTGATCCACGCAGCCGGGGATCCCGGGGTGTACGAGGCCATGGTGGACGGCATACCCGAGCTTCACACCTACGGCGTCACCGGGATCTTCGATGTCCGTCTCATGGGCGGCGTGGAAGGACCGCCCGCCTTTCGCACCTGGCAGCGCATACGAGACGAAGGCAGGCTGGACCTCAGGTGCTGGGTGAGCCTTCCGGGGGAGCGCCTCGAAGAGGCGGAGGCCCTGGGGCTTCGCACCGGCCTCGGGGACGAACGGCTCCGGATCGGCCACCTCAAGTATTTCATGGACGGGGGCATGGGGGCGCGCACCGCCTGGATGATCGATCCGTACCTGGACGGCGGCGTGGGCATGCCCCTTTGCGCGCCGGACTTCCTGCAGGACCGGATCGTCCGAGCGGACCGGGCCGGGCTCGCCGTGATGGTCCACGCCATCGGGGAGCGGGCCAACCGGGAGGTCGTCTCCGTGTTCGAGGCGGTCCAGCGCGCCCGGGTCCTGGAGGGAAACGGTCCCACCACCACCCCCCCGGTCCCCCACCGCGTGGAGCATATCCAGATGATTCGGCCCGAGGACCTCGAGCGCATGGCCCGGCTCCCCGTGGTGGGCTGCGTCCAGCCCCACAACATGATCCTGGACATCCACATGATCGAGCGATCCGTGGGCGAGCGAGGCCGGTGGACCTATGCCTACCGCAGCATGCTGGACGCCGGGATCCCGCTGCTCCTGAGCTCGGACGCCCCGGTCTGCGACCCGCGTCCCCTGGTGGGCATCCACGCCGCGGTGACCCGGCAGCGGAGAGACGGCAGCCCCGCAGGCGGCTGGTACCCGCAGGAGCGGATCACCGTGGAGGAGGCCGTCCGGGGGTACACCCTGGCCGCGGCCGAGGCGAACGGTGCGGGCGGCGAGCTCGGAAGCGTGACCCCCGGGAAACGGGCCGACCTGGTGGTGCTGGACCGGGACATCTTTGCCGTGGATCCCACGGAGATCGCCGGGACCAACGTGGACATGACCCTCTTCGACGGCCGGGTGGTCCACCGCCGTTGGTGACTTCCTCCTGAAAAGCCGGCACAGCGACAGCACGGGGGCGGTGGCGATCTCGGGGCGGGCTGCTTCACGCCACCCCTCAGTCGACCACCGCCTCCGCCTCGATCTCCACCAGGTAGCTCGATCCGACGATGCCGGCCCCCACCAGGGTGTTGGCCGGCTGAACCGCCCCGAACCGCCGGCCGTGGGCCTCGGCCACCGGCTTCCAGTCGTCCGTGTTCTTGAGGTAGATGCGGGTCCTCACCACGTCCTCGAGCCCCGCCCCGAAGCACTGGAGGGTCCCCTCGATCTTGTCGATGATGAAGTGGGCCTGGGACGCCGGATCGTCCCCCCCGATCACCCGGTCCCCGTGGGTCGCGGTGGTGCCCGATATCAGGATCCGCGAGCCCCGGCGCACGGCCCGGCAGTACCCGGCCAGGTCTTCCCAGACCGTTCCGCTGAACACCCGGGTCCGGCCATCCTCTCCGGTGCGGGTATCGTAGGGGGGCGGCAGCGCGTCCAGGTGGTCGCTGAGGTCACCTGCCGCCGTGA
>CAYYVD010000442.1:0-3518 GCA_964475045.1 uncultured Desulfobacterales bacterium
AACCGGGGTTGGATCCCACCACCAGGTAGTCCGTGTTGCCCGACACGCTGGAGGCGGCCCGGCCGCCCTGGGACCGGACCGCCTTCTGGGCCTCCTCCCGGGTCATGGACTGGAACTCCCCGGTGAGCACCACGGTCACGCCCTCCAGGCGGTCGCCCCGGGTCTCGGCCCTCGGTCGCACCCCCTTGCGCTCGAGCTTTTTCAGCAGACGCCGGTTCTCGTCGCGCGCAAACCAGGCGCTCACGGCCTCGGCCATGGTCCTCCCCATTCCCGGGAGCCGCTCCAGGTCCGAGGTGTCCGCGCGGGCGAGCCGATCGAGGGTTCCAAAGCCCCGGGCCAGGTCCCCGGCCACGGCCCGGCCCACGTGGGGAATGCCCAGACCGTAGATCAGGGCGGGCAGGTCGACCGCCTGCCGGCTCTCCTCGATGGTGTCCACGAGGTTCTTCGCGCTCTTCCGGGCCATCCGGTCCAGCTCGGCCACCTGGTCCACGGTGAGATCGAAGAGATCCCCCAGGTCCTCCACCAGCCCCCGGTCCACGAGCTGATCCACGGTCTTATCCCCCAGGCCCTCGATGTCCAGGGCCTCCTTGGAGCCGAAGTGGATGATCCGCTGCTTGAGCTGGGCCGGGCAGGAGGCGTTGACGCACCGTGCCAGGGCCTCCCCTTCGGGCCGGGACACGGTCCCTCCACACACGGGACAGGTCTCGGGAAGCCGGTACTTGGTCTCATCGCCCGTGCGCTTCTCCTCGATCACCCGCACCACGTGCGGAATCACGTCGCCCGCACGCTCCACCAGCGCATGGTCGCCCACGCGGATGTCCTTGCGGTCCACCTCGTCCTGATTGTGCAGGCTCACGTGGGTCACCTCCACCCCGCCGATCTGCACGGGCTCCAGGGTGGCCACCGGCGTCAGTGCCCCGGTCCTGCCCACCGAGGCCTTGATGCTTCGAATCCGGGTGGTGCGCCGCTTGGAGGGGAACTTCCAGGCCACGGCCCACCGAGGGTTTGACGCGCGGGTCCCCAGGGTTCGGTGCCCCGCCAGGTCGTTGACCTTGAACACGCACCCGTCGATCTCATAGGGCAGGTCGTCGCGCTGCGCCCGAATCTCCTCGTACCACCCGGCCGCCTCGTCCGGCGACCGCATCCGGGTGGCCAGCTCATTGGTCTTCAGCCCCGAATCCGAGAGAAGGCGCAGGCATTGCCAGTGGGAGTCCGGGCGGGAGCTCGAGGCCGGGGCGATCTCCCAGAAGAAGATGCGCAAGGGGCGCTGGGCCGTGATTCTGGGGTCGAGCTGGCGGAGGCTTCCCGCAGCCGCGTTTCGCGGGTTGGCGAAGGTGCGCTTGCCGTCCTTCTCCAACGCCTCGTTGAAGGACTCGAACTCCTGCTTCTCCATGTACACCTCCCCGCGCGCCACCAGGTGCTCGGGGACGGAGGCGTCCGTATCCGTTCGAAGCCGAAGGGGAATCTCCCGAATGGTCCGAATGTTCGCGGTCACGTCCTCGCCGGTGGCCCCGTCCCCCCGGGTCGCTCCGGTGGAGAGCCGGCCCCGGTCGTAGACGAGCTCCACGCTGGTCCCGTCGTACTTGGGCTCGGCCACCAGGGAGACCTGCTCCTTGTCCAGCTCCTTTCGGCAGGTGTCGTAGAACCGCCGAAAGGCCTCCTCCTTCTGGACGGCCTGGAGGCTCAGCATGGGGGTCTCGTGACGAAGGGTCCCCAGCTCGTCCAGGGGCTCGCTTCCCACCCGCTGGGTGGGGCTGTCCGGGGTCACCAGGTCCGGGTAGGTCTCCTCGATCTCCTCCAGTTCCCGCTTGAGCTCGTCGTACTCCTCGTCCGACACCACCGGGTCGTTTTTCACATAGTATCGATGGTTGTGGTACGCGATCTCCTCGCGGAGCTCCTCAGCCCGCTTTTCCGCTTCTTTCTTGTTCATGATTCACGGTTCCTTCTCCTTCGTGCCCTTCGTGTTCTCGTGGTTCGGATTCGAGGTCTCGATCGAGCCACAGGTGCCTCAACCGACGAATCCGCCCTACTTCTTCTTCCCCAGATGCTTCCGCAGCTGCTTCACCGTGCGCGTGTTGAGCACGTCCTTCTTCTCGAGCCAGCCTCTACGGGCCGTGAGCACGGCGTAGCGCATGAAGTCGAACTCCACGTGGTGGTGGGCGTCCGTGGACAAGGCGAGCAGGGCCCCGGCCTCCCTGGCGCGCTTGCACAGGGTGTCGGGCAGATCCATCCGGTCGGGCTGCCCGTTGATCTCCAGGCACACCCCGTTCTTCCGGCAGGCCTCGAAGACCCGGTCGTGATCGAACCCGATGGGGTCCCGGCTCCCGATCATCCGGGACGTGGGGTGCCCGATGCAGTGCACTACGCCGCTCTTCACCGCGGCCAGGATCCGGTCGGTCATCTTCCCTTCGTCCATCTTGAAGTAGGAGTGGACGCTCGCCACCACCCAATCCAGCGTTTCGAGGACGGTTTCGTCCAGGTCCAGCTCTCCGCTCTTGAGGATGTCCACCTCGATCCCGGCCAGGACCCAGATGTCGTCGACTTCCTCGTCCACCCTGCGAATCTTGTCCGCGTGGGATCTCAGGTCATCCTCGTCCAGCCCCTTGGCCATGCTCAACGCCTTGGAGTGCTCGGTGACCGCGAGGAATCGATACCCTCTGTTCCGGGCGGCCTCCACCATCTCCTCCAGGGTCTCCCGTCCGTCCGTCCGCTTGGTGTGGCTGTGGAGATCCCCGTGAATGTCCTTCTCCGTGATCAGGTCGGGCAGCCGGTCCTCGTCTGCGGCTTCGATCTCCCCCCGGTCCTCGCGAAGCTCCGGGGGAATCCAGGGAAGGTTCAAGCGGTGATAGACCGACGCCTCGGTCCGGCCCGCCAGGCGGTGATCTCCCTTGAACAGCCCGTACTCGTTGAGCTTCCAGTCGTTGTCCTGGGCGAGCCGGCGAACGGCGATGTTGTGCGCCTTGGACCCTGTGAAGTATGCCAGGGCCGATCCGAAGGACTCCGGATCAAAGAACCTGAGGTCCACCTGGAGCCCGCTCTCCAGCCGAACGCTCATCTTCTCCTTTCCCCGGCCGATGACCTCCACGACCGAGTCGTGGCCGGCCACGGACTCGGTCACCTGCGTCCGGTGGTCGGACTGAACCAGAATGTCCAGATCCCCCACGGTCTCCCTGCCCCGCCGAAAGCTGCCGGCCACCTCCCACTGCTTGACGATCCCCATGCCGTCCAGGAGCCTTCCCAGGGTCTCCACGTACTGGGCGGCCGTGTGGTACGGAATGCGGCCAGACGACGCCGAGAGGGTCTCGATGCCTTCCAGGATCTTCTGCTCGCTTTTGACCCCCATGCCTTCGAGCTTCCGGATCTTCCCTTCCTCGGCCGCCTTGCGCAGGTCCTCCAGCGACTGGATCGAGAGCTCCCGGTACAGCTGCGCAGCCTTGCGAGGGCCCAGCTGCGGTACGTCGAGCAGCTCGGTGAGCCCCTCCGGCAGCTCCTTCTGCAGATCCTCGAGCCGCTTGCAG
>CAYYVD010000443.1:0-3518 GCA_964475045.1 uncultured Desulfobacterales bacterium
AGCGTGGGACCGCCGTCTGCGTAGACACGCTTGATGTACAGGCTGTCCACGTCCATGTTCGTGTTCTGTGCGGCATTGGCCACGGCGGATTGAATGACCTTCTTCAAGAGTGAGGCCCCCTTCTGGGGTGCGAACGTGAGGGCATTGATGGCCTCCTCCACACGCTTTCCCCTCACCTGGTCCATCACCGGCCGGACTTTACGCGGCGATATCCTGACGAACTTTGCAACAGCCTTGACTTCCATATCCATTCCATCCTGATCGTTCCAACGGCCCGCACGAACCGCTCCGCAGGGGGTGAGTCCGCGGCCGCCGAACTACTTCTTGCCGCCCTTCAGCCGGCTCTTCTTGTCGCCCGCGTGCCCGAAGAAGGTGCGGGTGGGGGAGAACTCCCCCAGTTTGTGCCCGACCATGTCCTCGGAGACGAACACCGGGATGAACTTCTTGCCGTTGTGGACGGCGAAGGTCAGGCCCACGAACTCGGGCAAAATGGTCGATCTTCGGGACCACGTCTTGATGATCTTTCGGCTCCTGGTCTCTTGAGCGTTCAGCGCCTTCTTCAAGAGGTGGTCGTCCACAAAGGGGCCTTTTTTCAGTGAACGGGGCAAAGCCTGTCCTCCCTTGGGTTATTTTTTGGTCCTTCGCTTTACGATCATCTTGTCACTGGGCTTCCGAACGCGTGTCTTGTACCCCTTGGTGGGGACCCCCCAGGGCGTGACCGGATGCCGTCCACCGGAGGATTTCCCCTCGCCGCCGCCGTGCGGGTGGTCCACCGGGTTCATGGCCACACCCCGCACCCGGGGCCGACGGCCTTTCCACCGCTGCCGCCCGGCCTTGCCCAGGCTGGCGTTCTCGTGCTCGAGGTTGCCCACCTGCCCGATGGTGGCCCGGCACTCCAGGAACACCATGCGCACCTCGCCCGAAGGCATGCGCAGCTGGGCGTACTTGCCCTCCTTGGCCATGAGCTGGGCGTATCCCCCTGCGCTGCGCACCAGCTTTCCCCCCTGTCCCGGGTTGAGCTCCACGTTGTGCACGTGGGTCCCGAGGGGAATGGTCTTCAGCGGGGCCGTGTTTCCCACCTTCACCTCCACGGTTTCCCCGGAGACGATCTCGTCTCCCACGCGAAGGCCCGCCGGCGCAAGGATATACCGTTTCTCTCCGTCCAGGTAGTGCAGCAGGGCGATGTTGGCCGAGCGGTTCGGGTCGTACTCGATGGCGGCGACGCGGGCGGGGATCCCGTCCTTCCTGCGCTTGAAATCGATGATCCGGTAAAGCCTTCGGTGCCCGCCGCCGCGGTGTCTGACGGTGAGGCGACCCAGGCTGTTCCGCCCGCCGCTCTTCCGGAGGGACCGCACCAGGGGGCGTTCCGGCCGTTTCGGGGTCAGGTCGTCGAAGGTGGGACAGGTGTAGTACCGCCTTCCGGGGGATGTGGGCTTGTGACTCTTCAGTGCCATGTCGTGCTCCAGGCTGTTTTCGGTTCCGTGTCGCGAAGGGGCGTCGTCTCAGGAGACGCACATCTCAGACGCCTTCGAAAAACTCGATGTTCTCGCCGGGGGCCAGGGTCACCACCGCCTTTTTCCAGTCCGGCCGCTTTCCAACACTGCGTCCCAGCCGGCGCTTCTTTCCCCTCATGTTCATGGTCTTGACAGAAACCACCTTGGTCTTGAGAAGCGTCTCCACCGCCTGGCGGATCTCGACCTTGTTGGCGCCCCGGCTCACCTTGAAGCTCATCTGATTGTGGGCTTCCTTCTGAATGCTGCCCTTCTCCGTGATGTGGGGCACTCGGATCACTTCGTGGATATTCATCGGTTTCCCAAAGCCTCCTGGATGGTTCCAATGGCGCCCTGGACCACGAACAGCTGCTCGCAGTTGAGCACGTCGTAGACGTTCAGGCCTTCACTTCGAAGCACCTTCATCCGGGGGACGTTCCTGGCGGACTTCTCGAGGTTCTCGTTCTTCCCGGGGGTCACGATGAGGGCCTTGTCCGCGTCGAAGGTCTTCATGACGCGGGCGAAGGCCTTGGTCTTGATCTCGGGGAGGTCGAACCCGTCGAGGACGACCAGCCGGTCGTTCTGAAACTTGTCGGTCAGCGCCATTCGCAGGGCGGCCTTCCGCATCTTCTTCGAGACCTTGCGGTCGTACCTGTGCGGCGTCGGGCCGAAGGCCACGCCTCCGCCCCGCCTCGTGGGCGACGCGGCGGAGCCCACCCGGGCGCGTCCGGTGCCCTTCTGACGCCAGAGCTTCGAGCCCGAGCTCTGAACGTCGGAGCGCCCCTTGACGGCGGCGGAGCCGCTGCGCCGCTTGAGAAGTTGGCTCACAACCACCTGGTGGATCACATGGGGCTTTACATCGACGTTGAACACGCCTTCGTCCAGCTCCACCTGGGAGGTCTTCTCCCTTTCCAGATTGTATACGTCGATCATCGCCATATGGATCACGCCTGCTCTTTCACGTTGGTTACCTTGCTGATTTCCACCACGGCGTCACGGCTTCCCGGAACGGCCCCCTTGATGGCGATCACCCCGAGCTCCGGCCGTACGTCCACGATTCGCAGGTTCTTCACGGTCGTCCGCTGGTTCCCCATGCGTCCGGGAAGCTTCTTTCCTTTGAAGACCCGGCTCGGGGTGGCGCTGGCTCCGATGGAGCCGGGCACCCGGTGGGAGCGGCAACCATGGGTCTTTTTTCCGCCGGCAAACCCCCAGCGCTTCACGACCCCGGCAAACCCCCGTCCCTTGCTATTGGCCGAGATTCGAACCACGTCTCCGACGGTGAAGAGGTCCGTCCCGATCTCCTGGCCCAGCTCGAACGCCCCCGCGTCCTCCACGCGGATCTCACGGAGGTGGCGAAAACACCCCTTCCCGGCGCGCTCGAAGTGCCCGCGGAGCGGCTTGTTGACCCGGCTCTCCTTCTGGGGTTCGAAACCCACCTGAATGGCCTCGTACCCGTCCGTGTCCCTGGTCTTCTTCTGGGTGACCACGCAGGGTCCGGCCTGTACGATCGTCACCGGCACGCTCTTTCCCTCGTCCAGGAAGTACCGCGTCATCCCCAGCTTCTTTCCAAAGAGTGTCTTCACAGCTTGATCTCCACGTCCACGCCCGCGGCAAGGTCGAGCTTCATGAGCGCATCCACGGTCTGCTGGGTCGGCTCCAGGATGTCCAGGAGCCGCTTGTGGGTCCTGATCTCGAACTGCTCCCTCGACTTCTTGTCCACGTGAGGGGATCGCAGCACACAGTACTTGTTGATCACCGTGGGAAGGGGTATGGGTCCAGCCACCTTGGCCCCGGTCTCTCTCGCCGTCTGCACGATCTCCATGGCGGACTGATCCAGCAGCTTGTGATCGTATGCCTTGAGTCGAATGCGTATTTTTTGATTGGCGATCATCTTGCTAATCATGTCCCGTCCTTTTCATCAACACGGCGGATGCACGCCTCCCGTCCGGGACCCTTGCGGCACCCTGCAGCGGCTACTCGATGATCTCGGAGATGACGCCGGCGCCCACCGTTCGTCCGCCCTCGCGA
>CAYYVD010000444.1:0-3502 GCA_964475045.1 uncultured Desulfobacterales bacterium
CGCTGTACGGATCGGAGGGGCTTGGGGGTGTGATCCACATCATCACCAAAAAACCTTTATGAGAGAAGGCCTGTTTCCGCTCCCCGTGACCTTCATTTCCACCGTCAGCTCAACCGGCATTCGCAAATATCGAGGCCGAATCAGGTTCACTTTCTTTACGGCTCACAGGTTCGCTCCCCGGGTCTTCTACCGCTTCGGTACCGGATACGGCCGCCCGGCTCTGCGGGAGAAGCCCATCACTCATCCGAAGGAGGTGTCGTCATGCGTTCTCTCTTCACTAGGTTGTACGTCGTGTTTTTGGTCAGTGGCTTTCTTTGCGTTATGACAGCGGGTGTTGCTCCGGCACAGGAGATCAAGGGGCCTATCAAGATCGTCGTGCCGTACCCGGCAGGGGGCGGATCCGATGTGGGCGCCCGCCTCATCGCAGCCAAACTGAAGGACTCCTTGGGGGAGACAGTGATCGTAGAAAACAAGCCGGGGGCCGGGGGCCGCATCGGTACCGAGTACGTCAAGGGCCAGCCCGCTGATGGCACATCGATGCTGGTGGTAACCCCGGCCCTGTTTGTGGTGGCACCAGTCGTTTTCTCGAAACTCGCCTATGATCCGGATGAAGACTTTACTCCCCTCTCATTGATCACATCCTACCAGTTCTGTGTCGCTGTGCCCGCGACCTCTGCCATCACGGATGTCAAAGGCCTGATCGAGTGGATCAACAAGAACCCCAAGCAAGCCAACTACGGCACTCCAGCCGCAGGTAGCCCTCCTCACTTCTTCGGGCTTATGATCGGCAAGGCAGCAGGTGTCGAAATGGTGCATATCTCTTACAACGGAGCTGCGCCGCTGAACACCGCCCTGATCGGAGGACATATCCCGATGGGGGTGTATGCCTATGATGTCGTGTCCGCCTACCACCCGGACAAGATCCGCATACTGGCCACATCGGGTAACACCCGCAAACGGCCGGACATTCCTACCTTCAAAGAGCAAGGGTATGCTGAAATTGAAGGAGAGGGCTGGGACGCGATCGTTGTTCCGAAAAGCACCCCTAAACCCATCATTGACAAACTTAGTGCCGCCATCGCCAAGGCGGTCAAGTCGCCCGATGTCGTGGAGAAGATCCAGGGCTTTGGCAGGGATGCAGTCGGCACGACGCCCGAGGAATGTCAAGCCGTCTTCAAGAAAGACCGCGAACGCTGGGTGCCGATCGTAAAGGCCTCAGGCTTCAAGGCGAAATAGAAGCCCAAGGGGCCTTTATGCACATCCGGCATCCCAAGGATTTCCTGACCGGCGTGATGTTCATTTCCTTCGGCGCAGGGGCCATGGCTTTGTCATCGAAGTTGGCGATCGGCACTGCGGCGAAAATGGGGCCGGGCTTTTTCCCTTTCGTGCTAGGCGGGTTTCTTGCCGCTTTAGGTTGTGTCATTCTGATGAGAGGAATCTTCTGGGCAAAAGGGGCTCATAGCTGGCCTGTTGTGCAACTTAAACCTGTGGGTATCGTCTTGCTGTCGGTCGTTCTCTTTAGCTATATTTTGCATTCTTTGGGCCTTTTGCTGTCAACGGCGGCTTTAGTCATCCTGACAAGCAAGGCAAGCCACGAGTTCCGTTGGAAGGAGGCGCTGCTGAATGCCGCGGTGCTGGGCGCCATTGTGCTGGTAGTGTTTGTGTACTTCCTCGAGTTCCAATTGCCGGTCTGGCCGTCATTTACCGCGGCCGCACCTGAACCATAGCGGAGTGGTTATTCATGGAATTGTTGGCCAACTTGGCCCTTGGGTTCCAGACCGCGGCCTCACCCATGAACCTGCTCTATTGTCTGACGGGTGCATTGATCGGCACCTTCATCGGCGTGCTGCCGGGTATCGGGCCGGCCCAGACCATCGCGATCCTGCTACCCACGACCTTTACACTGCCGCATGCCTCAGCTCTGATCATGCTGGCAGGGATTTACTACGGTGCTCAGTACGGCGGTTCCACCACCTCCATACTGCTCAATGTGCCGGGGGAGGCATCCTCGGTGGTGACCTGCCTCGACGGCTACCAAATGGCCCGCCAAGGCAGGGCTGGCGCTGCACTGACAATCTCAGCTTTGGGCTCATTCGTGGCCGGTTGCTTCGCCACCGTGGTCCTGGCCGTTCTGGCCATGCCCCTTTCCGAACTGGCGTTCAAATTCGGTCCAGAGGAATACTTTTCATTAATGGCTTTCGGATTGACCGGTTCGGTCTTGCTGGCCTCGGGATCCATGATCAAGGCGGTGGGCATGATCGTGCTCGGGCTGCTGGCGGGCATGGTGGGAACCGACATTACGAGCGGTGCACACCGCTTTACCTTCGGCATTCCCGAACTCGTGGACGGCATAGGGTTCGTATCCCTTGCCATGGGGCTCTTTGGAATCTGCGACATCATTAATAGCATCGAGAAGCGCGAGAAGCGGGATGTTCTTAAGAGTAAGCTGACGGGCTTCTGGCTTAAGAGAGCGGATCTCAGGAAGGCGACACCGGCTGTGCTGCGCGGGACCCTGTGCGGATCCCTTCTTGGAATTCTGCCGGGCGCAGGCGCCCTTCTTTCTTCATTCACCGCTTACATGATCGAGAAGAAGAGCTCGTGCAACCCCGAAAGCTTCGGGAAGGGAAACATCTGCGGCGTTGCTGCGCCGGAATCCGCCAACAACGCCGCGTCACAAACCTCTTTCGTCCCTCTGCTTACCCTCGGAATCCCGTCAAATGTCGTGCTGGCCATGATGGCAGGGGCCATGATGATTCACGGCATTCAGCCTGGTCCCAATGTGATCACCAGCAATCCGGCCCTCTTCTGGGGCGTCATCGTATCCATGTGGCTGGGTAATCTGATTTTGGTGCTGCTAAACCTGCCTCTGGTGGGGATCTGGGTGAAGCTGCTTTTGGTCCCCTACCGGCTGCTCTATCCGGCCATCCTCCTCTTCTGCTGCATCGGACTTTACAGCGTCAACAACAACAACTTCGACATCGGCCTGACGGCCCTGTGCGGGCTCCTCGGCTATGTGTTTAGCAAATTGGAATGTGAACCGGCTCCTTTGATCTTGGGCTTTGTCCTGGGGCCGATGATGGAGGAAAACCTGCGTAGGGGTCTGCTTCTTTCCAGGGGGAATCCTTCTGTTTTTTTCACCCGGCCTCTGTCTTCTGCATTCCTACTCATGGCCGTGGCGATGATGATTGTGGTGGCTCTGCCATCTATTCGCAGCAAACGGGAGGATGCTTTCAAAGAAGGATGAACCAGGCATCCCGTTCTCCTCCTGTCCCCGAAAGGGCGAAATCATCTTTTAATCTCCTGAGGGGCTGGTATAGTATGAACATGCGAGGCCTCGATATCGCAAATAACGTGCTGTTTCAATCGGTTACCGTCTTGCATCGTTCCCGCGCGCCGGCCCGGCCTGGATGCCGACCCGGCTCCCAAGAAACCGTGAAACCGCAGAAAGGGGAAAAAGAATGCCTGTTTTTCTTGTGTTCACCACGATCAATCTGCGGCGATA
>CAYYVD010000445.1:0-3480 GCA_964475045.1 uncultured Desulfobacterales bacterium
GCGTCCTGCACCACCAACTGCCTGGCACCGGCCTGCAAGGTGCTGCTCGATCACTTCGGCATCCAGAAAGGGCTCATGACCACCACCCATTCGTACACCGGGGACCAGCGGCTTCTGGACTTCCCGCACAAGGACCTGCGGCGTGCGAGGGCGGCGGCCCTGTCCATGATTCCGACCACCACCGGAGCCGCCAAGGCGGTGGCGCTGGTGCTGCCCCAGCTCAAGGGCAAGCTGAACGGCATGGCGATTCGTGTCCCCACGCCCAACGTTTCGGTCGTGGACCTGGTGGCCCAGCTCGTCAAGCCCGCCACGGTCGAGGAGGTGAACCGGGCCCTCGAGGCCGCCGCCGAAGGCCCCATGAAGGGGATCCTCGCGTACTCCGAGGCCCCCCTGGTGTCCGTGGACTTCAATGGAACCACCGTGTCCTCCACGGTGGATGCCTTGAGCACCATGGTCGTCGACGACATGGTCAAGGTGCTCCTCTGGTACGACAACGAGTATGGGTACTCGAACCGGATGGTCGATTTAGCCCGGCACGTGGCCGGGACCTGATTCGCAGGCAAGCCAACGTCACGAGCGAACGAGGTGGACATGGACGAACGTACCCCTTTGATGGCGGGCAACTGGAAAATGAACCTGAATCTGGACGAGGCGACCGCCCTGGTGCGGGCGCTCTCCGATCACACCGGTTCCCTGGGGAACGTCGAGGTGCTGGTGGCCCCGCCCTTCACCAGCCTTCACGTCGTCCGCAAGGCGGCCGAGGGGTCGCGCATCCTTCTGGCCGGACAGAACATGCACTGGGAGGCCAGTGGGGCCTTTACGGGAGAGATCTCCGGCCGTATGCTGCTGGAGGCGGGATGCACCCACGTGATCCTGGGGCACTCGGAACGGAGGACCCTGTTCGGCGAGACCGACGACGAGGTCAATCGAAAGGCCCTGGCCGCCGATCTCATGGGACTGATTCCCATCATCTGCATCGGCGAAACACTGGAGGAGCGCGAAGCGGAACGGACCGCCGAGGTGATCCGGGGCCAGCTTCAGGGATCCCTGGCCAACTTCATCAGCGACGGCAGGCTGCCGTACAGCACGGTCCTTGCCTACGAGCCGGTCTGGGCCATCGGCACCGGCCGGACCGCGACCCCGGAGCAGGCCCAGGAGGTTCACGCGTTCATTCGAACGTGGATCAGCGGGACCTTCAACACCGGGACCTCCAACCTGATTCGCATCCTTTACGGCGGCAGCGTGAAACCGGACAACGTGCGCAATCTCATGGCCCAGCCGGACATCGACGGTGCCCTGGTGGGCGGGGCGAGCCTGAAGGCCGAGACCTTCGTGCCGATCATGCGCTTTCAAGCGTCTGATTAGAAAAAGGGGTTGCAAATGCCGGCTTGTATGCTAATATGAAAGTTTGTGTTTCGAACCCATTGCCTGAACGAGAAAGCCATGAAGCTCGTACTGACCATCATCCACGTGGCCGTGTGCCTCGCCCTGATTCTCATCGTCCTGCTGCAGAGGGGAAAAGGGGCCAGCATGGGGGCCGCCTTCGGCGGCTCCAGCCAGACCGTGTTCGGAAGCACTGGGGCCTCGACGTTTCTCTCCAAGATCACGGCGGCCGCGGCCATCGTGTTTATGTTGACCTCCCTGGGGCTCGCCTTTCTCTTCGGGCAGGGCACCCCCTCCTCCATCATGGAGGGCGTGGCCCCGACCGAGCAGCAGGCGCCGGCCCAGCAGCCCCAGACAGGCGGGCAGAGCCCTCCGGCGGCACCGACCCCGGGAGAGTAGAAGACCGTGCCGAAGTGGTGGAACCTGGTAGACACGCTATCTTGAGGGGGTAGTGGGCGAAAGCCCGTGGGGGTTCAAGTCCCCCCTTCGGCACCACCGAGTATCAAGGGTTTCGGGAGACAGAGATTCCGGAACCCTTTTTTTGTGGGTTTTTCGGTGATGTGAGACGCTGAAAGCTATGGTGGGAGGGATTTTCATGGATCGTCAATTTCCGGCTTCCTCGACTTGGTCAACGGATTGGTCAACACTCCGCAGGTACCCCTGGAATTCGTCAACCGCCCTCCTGGTATCCTCATTGTCGATCCGGTTGTACCGGTCGAACATCGCCCGGGTGGAATGACCGCTCACGGCCATGATGACCGACTCGGGCAATCCGGCCTTCCGCATGTGCGTCACGAACGAATGACGGAGATCGTGGAAGACGAATCCCCCCTCCGTGGATCTGCCGTAGGGGATCCCCGCCCCCGCGCATGCCTCCCTCAATCCCGTCCGGATGTCCCTGACCGGTTTTCCCCGGAACAGGAAGACGTGATCGTCGTGGATGCTCCTTGGGATCCCCTTGAGGGACGCCAGAAGGTCGTCACAGATCGGGATCTCTCGGGACCGCCCCGTCTTCGTGTCGGAATCCCTCAGGCGGATCACGCGATCCCTCAGATCAACGCGGTTCCATTGGAGGGACAGGATCTCACCGCGCCGCATCCCTGCGTAAAACGCTGTCGCGAGAATCGGCTTCAAGTGCTTCGGTGCCTTGTCATGCAGGGCTTGGTATTCCTCCAGAGACAAAACGCGATCTCGCGCGTTCTCGTTTCCGCTGACGAGCTTCTTCACCCTGGAGAATGCCTTCATCGTATCACCGCTGATCATGTCGTTGTGGAACGCCGTGACGATCATCGTTTTCGTCTTCCCGGTCTCGTGATCAATGGTCCCGTCTGCCATCCCCTCCTTCCTGCGTTTCGCCTGATAGTTCTCCAGGTCCGCGAGTTTTACCGTGGATACGATCCGGTTTCCGAATTCGCGATTGAACTTCTCGATGGACAGCTTGATGATCGGATACGATGACAGGGCCTTGATCCGCTCCAGGGACAGATACCACTCCGTCAATTGATGGAACGTCATCTTCGTGTCTTCCTTGACGTCCAGGAGCCGATTCTCGGCCTTCTGGACGGTCCGCTTCGCGTTCGCGTTTCGGGCGTCCTCGACGCTGTACCCGTCCATGTCCTTGAACGACCCGACGTATTCACGCCGCTGTTTTCCATCGGGGTCTCGATAGTTGACCCAATATCGGACCCGTTTGGCCCTCTTCTCCTTCACCAGATCCGCGCCACACTTGCACACCTTCCGCTGCGCCGACTGCTTCTTGTGGCACAAAGGGCATTCCGCAAGAATCGCCATGTCCATCCTCCTTGATAGGGTTCACGATCCCTCGTCCAGGTCTTTCACACCCCTCGCTTTCCCTTTAGGGATTCCCCACATAGGGCAAACTGTATTGCCTGCAATTTTCCATGAACTGAATTCTCCACTTCCTTTCTTTTTCAACCGGGCCGACAACTGTACGCACATGGTCGATCATGATCCCTCCCCGGAATATTGTCCCGGTTCTGGTGTTAATTACGCCTGTCCCATCTGGGCCGACCACTTGCCATTTTCCGTTTCCACTTTTGGAGTACACATAGAACCCAAAGATGATTGTGTTAGCGA
>CAYYVD010000446.1:0-3448 GCA_964475045.1 uncultured Desulfobacterales bacterium
ACGCCGAGCACCTCGAGGGCCTCGGCTTCGAGAACGCACAGGTGCAGACCATCGAGCTGGACACGCCCTTTTTTCTGATCCGGGCACGAAAATCGGGGAGGGCGGCCTGAGACCTGCGGGGGACCGGCGTCAGGGGGATCGGGGGCGCAGGGTGCTGCCCTTCTCTCCGAAGTACACAGTCATGAAATCCCGGTCGTTCCGGTCCACGCCGCCGGTCAGATGCCCGAAGACCAGGTCCTGAACCAGGGCCGCATGGCGGTGGAGCTCGGACGGGTGAATGTCGTACAGGGCACCAATGTCGAAGAGCAAGGGGGACAGCTCCCGCATGCTCAGGTTGGCCGCATACAGGTTGAGGTCAAAGGAGGTCCTGGGGGTTCTTTCCTCCTCGGCCTCGAAGTACCGAAAGGCCTCCGGCGGACCCGCGCGGAGGGCCTGCTCCACGACGTCCTCCACGACAGCCAGGGCGTCCTCGTGCCCCCGGGATCCGTACACGGCCCGCACTCGCTCGAGCATGCGGTCGACGGTCAGGCCCGGATGGCAGGTGTATCGAGTGACGGCCTTTCGGGAGACGTCCCGGGGGTCCCATTTGAACCCGAGGTGGATGGTGAACGGCTCCGTGGAGCGGGCCTCGGCCGCGTCCCGCATGCGGCCGCCGAACTCGAGGTAGGACCGGAAGGTGGCCGTGTCGCCTTCCTCCTCGAAGCCGAAGAGCACGATGGTGGCCTCGTTCAGGTGGTCCTGAAAGGATCCCAGGTGATCCGGGGGCATGCCGAACCGGGAGCAGAGGTCCAGAAGGCGGGGCCGGCCGTCCATGGGGAGGTGCTCCACGCGGATGCCCAGGAGGAGCCGGCGGGTGAGCAGGGCGCCGGACAGAAGCTTGAAGGAGCGCTCGAGACCGCAGGGCGCCCCGAGGGCCTGGACCTCCCGGACCAGGGTCCGAACGTCCTCGGGAAGGTCGTCCAGGGGAACGCTGGACACCGCCGCATCCCTCGAGCGGCGCTCGAGATCGAGCGGACCGTACCGCCGCTCGTGGTCCCGCATGTGTTGCTGCATGCGCAGGGCCAGGCGCTTGGCGAGCGCGGGCGGGAGGAGGATCTCCGCCCTGGGCTCGAACACCAGTTCGTCCTCCGTGTCGCTGCGGCGGCCGTCGCCGAATCGAAGGGCGACCTCCTCCCGAGTGTAGGAGATGTGGGCGGCGTCCGCGCGGAGGCGGGCCGCGTTCTCCTCGTTCCAGACCATCTCCGGGGCCTGCTCCGGGGAGGGAGTGCCGGAGCGGGGGGCACGATCTCGAGTGGGTCCCATGGGCTCCTCCGTGACAACAACCCTGAGGCCGATTGTGCGACGGCGAGGCCGGGATGTCAAATCGCAGAGACGAGGAGACCGGCAGGAATTTCGGGGACACCATACTTAATTCCGGTCTTCCGGAATTAAGTATGGTGTCCCCGAAATTATGGTGTCCCCGAAATTCGTCCGAAATTCCCTCCCCAAATTCCCGAAATGCCATTCGCAGGAGACCGACATGCGCGACGTGGTGGCCATTGCAGCCCCCATCGGGGGCGGAAAGACGACCTTTGTCCAGGCCCTGGCCCGAAAGCTGGGCGGCGCAGCCACGATCCACTTCGACCGGTACGAGGTGGAGACCCGGCGCCCCGTTTCCCGTCTTCGGCAGTGGCTGGACAACGGAGCGGACTTCAGCGCGTTCGAGGCGCCGAATCTGGCCCGGGACCTGAAAAGGTTCAGGTTCGACGCGCCATCGGTTGATGACACCGAAAAAGGAGAGAATCCATCGGGAATCGTCCTGTTCGAGATGCCCCTGGGCCGGCTCCACGCGGAGACCGCGCCATATATCGACTGGGTGATCTGGATCGACGTACCCCTCGATGTGGCGCTGGCTCGAAAGATTCGAGAGTACATCGCATGGTTTCGGGAGGACGACAGCGAGAACGGGTGGATCTGGCTGGACAACTTCCTGGCCAACTACCTTCGGGTGTTTCGCGAGGTGCTCCTTCGGCAGCGCCGGGAGGTCCGGGCGAGCGCGGACCTGGTCCTCGACGGGATGGAGCCGCCGGAGCGCCTGCTCGACCGGGCCGCCGAATCGATTCGGGCGATTCGAGGGTAGGTGTCTCCTCTTCTTCAGGACGGACGCGTGGAGACGACCCTGCCCGGCGGCGCCATGAACCTGCAGGGCCCGGACAGCAGGGAAACCATTATGACCCGGAAGAGGGATAGGAAGACTGGAATTCGGAAGCCTGTGATATGTGAAGTGTCCGAAAACGCATAAGCCCCTGCTCGCCGGACTCGAAGACCTAGGCCGTCGTGATTCAGGCCTTTCCGGCATGGTCCGTTCGGCACCCGACTCGCAAATTATATGCCGTGATTCGCCTTGAAGAGCCCTTTCAAAAAAATGCGTCTGTACAAAAAAAGCTGGAAACCGCTTCCGTAACCATTGTATGATTCCTCTACTGTAAAGCCGTATCCGTCCGCTATCGGGGGAGATCTTGCATGCAGCGGCCCCCGATGGCCAACATACCCTATCAGAAAAGGTGGAAAAAGAAAGCCGCAGCCTGACCTTTCACCACATCACAGGAGGGCCTAAAGCCCAAAAGCGTTGTCGTGCGGGGATTCCAGGGCAGCAGGATCTGTTCCGGCCAAGAACAACCACCGCCCCGCCATGACCTCCATTCACATCGAAGGCCCGTCGTGCCTTGGGCCAAGGCACCGGGAGGAGTGCCACGTCATGCGCAACGGTCGTCCCCCAACGCACTCGGGAGCATGTCACGATGTCGTGTTCCTGTCCCTTGTCTTTGCAGGGGTCCTTGCCCTGTCCCTCGCCTCGGCTGCCCCTGCGCATTCCTCCGATCTTTTTTCCGTGTATCAACTCGCCCTGGACAACGACCCCCGGTTTCAGGCCCAGAAGCTCCGGCACGAGGCGGCGCCCGAGGCCCTGACCCAGGCCTGGTCCGAGCTCCTGCCCACCATGGAGGCGGAGGCCAGCTACAAGCAGACCGAGCAGCAGATCGTCTCGAGCGACGTGGCCGTGTTCGGACAGGGGCAGACCCGCTACCCCACCCGGGGCTACACCCTGACCCTGACCCAGCCCCTGTGGCGGTACGACTCCATCGTGGGCGTGCAGCAGGCCCGGCACGAGGTGCGTGGGGCGGATCTCGTGTTCGAGGCGGCCAAGCAGGACCTCATGCTGCGCGTGGCCGAGGCGTACATGAACGCCCTGAAGGCGCGGGACAACCTGATGTTCACGCGGGCCGAGGAGGAGGCGGTCCAGGCCCACTTCAACCTGTCCCGGGGCCGGTACCGGAACGGGCTGGCGCCGGTGACGGACTACCACGACGCCCGGGCCCGGCTGGCGAGCGTGCAGGCCCGCCGGGTGGAGGCGGAGAACGCCGTGGACGATGCCCTGGTGGCCCTCTGGGAGCTGACGGGGGAGCGCATC
>CAYYVD010000447.1:0-3417 GCA_964475045.1 uncultured Desulfobacterales bacterium
GTGCCGAGGACGCCCTTCGGGAGAGCGAGGAGACGGCCCAGGCCCTGCTGAACGCCCCCACGGACAGCGCCCTGCTCCTGGACGCTGAGGGGCGGGTGCTGGCGGCCAACGAAAGCGCTGTTCAGGCCTTGGGCGGGAGGGGGCGGGAGCTGATCGGTTCGTGCATCTTCGACTTCTTTCAAGAGGAAACGGCCGAGAGGGAACGGGAGCGGCTGAACGAGATCCTTCGGACCGGCAGGCCCTTGCGCTACGAGGAGCGCCGGGGAGCGCGCACTTTCGACACCCACCTCTACCCGGTCTACGATACGGCCGGGGGGGTGGTGCGCGTGGCCATCTTCAGCCTGGACATCACCGATCGGAAGAACATCGAGGAGGAGCTGCGTTGCGCTCAGCAGGAGCTGAGCCGGCACTCCAGGGAGCTGGAACGGCAGGTCCGCCAGCGCACCCGCGAGATCACGAGCATCCTGGAGAACACCCCGGCGGTGGTGTACATCAAGGACCCGGAGCATCGATACGTCATGGTGGGGTCGCGTTTCGAAACCCTGTTCGGCGTGAAAAGCCGCGACGCCAGAGGACGCACCGACTACGAGGTCTTTCCCCGGAGCGTTGCGGACCAGTTTCGCGCCAACGACGAACGGGTGGCCCGGTTGCAGGAGGCCATTCAGGTGGAGGAACGCGTCCCGCAGGAGGACGGAAATCACACCTACCTGTCGGTGAAGTTTCCCCTCACGGACGAGGATGGATGCATTCGGGCCATGTGCGGGATCTCCACGGACATCACCGCCTTGAAGAAGGCCCAGGACCAGCTCCGGAGGCTCTCGGGCCGGATCATGGACAGCCAGGAGAAAGAGCGCGCCCTGATCGCCCGGGAGCTCCACGACGAGCTGGGACAGCTGCTCACGGCCCTGCGCATGGACGCGGCCTGGCTGCGGGACCAGCTTCGCCCGGCGGGCGGGGCGAGCTTGGACCGCGCTTCGGCCATGTGCCGCCTGATCGACCAGACCATCGACGAGGTGCGAGGCATCGCCATTCGACTCCGGCCCGGCGTGCTGGACGACCTGGGCCTGATCGACGCCCTGGAGTGGTACACCGAGGAGTTCGACCGGCGCTACGACGTGGCCTGCATCTTCCGGCACGGCGCCGTGCCGGCGGTCAAGGACCTTCTCGCCACGGCGTCGTACCGGATCGCCCAGGAGGCGCTCACCAACGTGGCGCGTCATGCCCGGGCGACCCACGCGGAGGTGACGCTCGATCTCGACGGGGACGAGCTGGTCCTGTGCGTGGAGGACGACGGCCGGGGGTTCGATCCGGAGCGGTTCTCGGAAGGCGACGGCCTGGGCATCGCGGGTATGCGAGAGCGGGCCGGCCTGGTGGGCGGCCGCCTGGAGATCCGCTCGGCCAGGGGGGACGGGACGCGGGTCCGTTTTCGCGTCCCGGTGGACTGGGACGAAAGGAGGCAGAGGCATGATCCGGGTCATGCTGGCTGACGACCACAACATCGTTCGTGAGGGTCTGCGCCGCATCATCGAGGAGAGCGGGGACATGCAGGTCGTGGCCGAGGCCGCGGACGGCCGGGAGGCCCTGGAGCTCCTGCGGGCGACCCGGGCCGACGCCGCGGTCGTGGACATCTCCATGCCGGGGCTGGACGGGCTCGAGATCATCGGCCGGATCCGCGAGGAGCACCCGGGGCTGCCCGTGCTCATCCTGACCATGCACGAGGAGGAGCAGTACGTGGTGCGGGCCATCGGGGCCGGGGCCATGGGCTACGTGACCAAGCGCTCGGCCTCGGAGGAGCTCGTAGCGGCCATTCGCAAGGTGCACGCAGGAGGACGCTACCTGACCGAGTCGGCCGCCGAGTCCCTGGCCGTCCGTCTGGCCCGGGGCAAGGAGGGCCTGGGCCCTCTCGACGTCCTCAGCAACCGGGAGGTCCAGGTGCTCAGACGGCTGGCCCTGGGGCAGACCAACCGGGAGATCGCCGGGGCCTACGCCCTCAGCACCAAGACCGTGGACACGTACCGGACCCGGCTGCTCAAGAAGCTGAACCTGCGGAACAACGCCGACCTGTCCCGGTTCGCCATTCAGACCGGGCTGATCGAGTCCTGACCCGGACCCGCGCCGACCGTGCGCTGATGACGTCCGGGTGCAGGCCGGAACCTCGTGGGCTTGTGGCCGTGTAGGAATTTTTCTTACACGAAAAACCCAATCTTTCCGAATTGCACTTGCCGGGCTGTTTGGGTAAGATGGATGTATGCACGTAGCTTTTCCGTTCGGGACCCAACGACACAGGCGCGCTGTCGAAGGCCGGAAGACCGTCGGTTCCGGGGTCTCCCGGACGGCCGGATCGAGGCGGTTCGACCCGCACGTCATCCCGCACGAATTTCGAAAGGAGGATCGACATGAAGAGAAAGGGTATCATGGCATTCATGATCGTCGCAGCCGCCGGGCTTCTGGTCTGCGGAAACGCCCTGGCCGCGTCCAAGGTCGTGATCGGACATCCGGCCTGCCTCTCCGGAAAGTACGCCAAGGCGGGGGAGCAGGCCGTCGGCGGAATCAACGCCTGCGTGGACTGGGTGAACAACGTTTACGGCGGCGTGCTCATCGACGGAAAACGGGTTCCCATCGAGTACAAGTACTACGACTGCGAGTCCAAGAAGGAGTCCGTCACCAGCCTCATCGGCCGCCTGATCACCGTGGACAAGGTCAACGTGGTCTTCTCGCCTTACAGCTCCGGCCTGACCCTTCGGGGCGCGCCCGTGACCGAGAGCCACCGAATGCTCTACATGGACCACGGCGGCGCCAACAATGCGATCTTTCAGCAGGGGTTCCGCTACGTGGTGCAGACCATCGGTCCGGCCACGAGCTACCACCAGGGCACCCTGGACATGATCAAGAAGACCGACCCCTCGGCCAAGAAGGTGGCCCTGGCCTATGAGGACTCCGAGTTCGCCAAGATGGTCATGGAGGGCGCCAAGAAGCACGCCGAGGAGCTGGGTTTCGACGTGGTCTTCGAGCGCACCTACCCCAAGGGCGTGACCGACCTCACCCCCCTGCTCTCCGCCCTCAAGGCCGCAGACCCGGACTTCATCCTGGGCGGCGGCCACTTCGAGGACGGACAGCTCTTCAACCGCCAGATGGCGGACCTGGACATCGATGCCAACGCGCTCTCCCTGATCGCTGCCGCCACCCTGCCGGCGTTCTACGATGCCCTCACCACCATGGCCGAGGGCGTCATGGGGCCTTCCCACTGGGAGTACGGCGTGACCTACTCCGAGGAAGCGGCCAAGGAGGCCGGGGTCCCCTGGATCGGACCCAGCCAGGACGAGTTCGTGGCGCTCTTCAAGAAGGCCGTGGGAAAGGACATGATTCCGGACTACCACGCGGCCGAGGCGGGCGCCCAGGTCCTGGCCTACACCCTGG
>CAYYVD010000448.1:0-3399 GCA_964475045.1 uncultured Desulfobacterales bacterium
GGGCAGAGATTTCTACGAAAATGATATGATAAGCTTTTGGGCAGCCCTGTAAAAGGAGGTGACGATTCCGTCCCAGGCGAGGAGGTTTTCAGGCAAACCCATTGAACAGAGGAGGTTCCGATGAACACGAAACGTTGGACGCGCACGTGTCTCCTTTTCTGCCTCAGCCTCATGGTCCTGATCGCATTCGGTGCCCTGGCTCAGGCCCAACCTCCAAAAGCAGTCCATTCGAACGCCCTCCAGGCAGCGCCACCTCCTCCCGGGGTGATGCCCGTGGTCTTTCTCGAGGGCAAGCCCTATGACATGGGGCATCAGTACGGCCGCCAGCTGGCTTCCTACATCCTTCGGGTCAAGGACTCCTTGTGGTCCCAGCTCCTGGCCAGGGAGGACAAGGCCGCCGTGCTGCCCCACCTTCTGAAGTACGATCAGGTGATCCGCAAGGAGGCCCCGGAGATGGTTCCCATCATGGAGGGAATGGCCGCCGGGGCGGGCGTGAGCTACGAGGACATCCTGATGATCAACTGCTTCGTGGACGTGGCCTGGGCGCGCCCTGTGGAGTCGTGTTCGGGGCTCGCCGCCTGGGGGACGGCCACCGAGGAGGGCAAGGTCATCGCCGGCATCAACTTCGATTTCATGCCCGAACCCTTTGCCTACCGGGCCGTCATCGTCGCCTACCCCGAGCAGGGAAACAGTTTTATCTCAACGGGATACGCCGGAGTCCTGGGAAACAACTTCACCCTGAACGATCGGGGTCTGGTGGAGCTCAACAACCACGGAGAGTATCACCGTCCGGAGGACAAGGGCTACGGGCTGCCGGCCATGCTCATTCCGGGGTACATCGCCATGACCTGCGACACCTGGGAGGAGGCCCGGGACTTCATGCTGAACGCCACCCGCAGCATGGGGGTGGTCCGCCACTTTCAGGACGCCGACGGCGGAGGGTGCGTGGTGGAGTCGACGGCCGACAAGGCGGTGGTGCGACAGGCCGGGGACTTCGGCGAGAAGGACTACCTCATCGACACCAATCACTGGCTCACCGAGGAGATGAAGGACTCCCAGTGGCCCAGCCCCCGTCCAGGAAACTCCGAGTATCGCTACATGACCATCGAGAAGTTTCTACAGGACCACCACGGCCGTCTCACGGCGTCCTCCTTCATGGAGGTCCTGGGGATGGGCGACCGCTACTGGGACGGCACCTCCTGGCAGGAGCCGGAAGGGTGGACCAAGAACACCGTGAACTGCCTGTCGACCCGGTTCGGCACCCACGCCTCCCATGTCGCCGTTCCAGCGGACAAGACGGTCTACATCCGCTCCGGCGATGCGACGGGAATGTGGGGGACGCTCGCGCCGAACGCCACCGGCTCGTTCGTCAAACTGGTCCTCGAAAAGGATCCCCGGGCCGTGGTGACCGGGGCCATCGATGAGGCCCAGCAGGATGTCTGGCGGGCCTCGGAGCGGGTCTCGGCGTCCGGAAACCTCGCCCTGATGGAGCGGCTGAACAAGGCCAAAAAGATGTACTGGCGCGCCCAGTCCCACCGGGTGGAGGCCTCCCGGCTGGGCGGGGACGAGGCCCTGGCCTCCCTGAGCAGGGCGGCCACCTGTGCTTGCAAGGCCCAGGCCCACGCCCGCATGCTCATTCGCCTGGCCGGCGAGTAGCTTTCGTGCGGGAGATCGATGGTCGGCCGATTGGGGGCGGTCATGGCGCGGCCTGGCCGCCTCGACTCGTCAGGGGGCCTGGCCCTGGTTTCTTCGGTGATCGGCAGGAAGCTCTGGTCGGAGGATCACATGAAGGTCGATACCGTGGATGGAGACCTCCTCGATCAGGACGTGGATGCCATCGTCAACGCCTGGAACCGCAATGTGATCCCCTGGTGGCTGCTGGTCCCTCAGGGCGTCTCCGGTGCGATCAAACGACGTGGCGGGACCGCACCCTTCCGGGAGGTGGCCCGGTACGGACCGATTCCCCTGGGCGGTGCGGTGGTCACCTCGGCCGGTCGCCTTCCTCACAAGGCGGTCATTCACGTGGCCGGGATCAACCTCCTCTGGACCGCGACCGAGCGGAGCGTTCGGGACGCGACCCGCAATGCGGTGCTCGCGGCCGTGGATCACGGGTTCCGGTCCATGGCGTTTCCCGTGATCGGCGCGGGGAGCGGGCGGTTTCGGGAGGAGGGGGCGCTGGCCTTGATGCGCTTCGAGCTCGCGGACCTCGACCATGACCTTCGCGTGGTGATCGTGCGGTTCCGCCAGGGTCGCAAGAACCCTTCGCCAGCCGGCTGAGCCGCCCTTGGGCGGCTTTTCTTGACGCCACTCGCAGAAGATCTCTTCTCAAAAAAACCAGTCATATCATGCAATTAAACTCGCAACCCCAGAGGCTTCGGCCCACGGGCCGACGTGTTTTTCGGCTATAGATATTTTATTGATATTTTTTGATTGACATTCAAAAAATATCAATAATAGAATGACTTTCAAGATCCAGAAGTCGGTAGCCCAACCTTCCCGTTTCGGCGTTTTTTCTCATTCCCCCAAGGCCGGCTTCGAGCGCTGTCCATTCGATGGAGGAACCCATGGCCTCGCAAGACATGGACGCAGTCCAGGATCCCTCACAGCTCACCCTGGAAGTGGAGCGGCTGACCAAGACCTTCGACGACGGTGCGGTGGTGGCGGTCGACGACGTCTCCCTCTCTGTGAAGCACGGAGAGATTCTGGCGATCCTGGGGCCTTCGGGGTGCGGAAAGACCACCCTGATGCGCATGATCGCCGGGCTGGAGTTCCCGGATCGCGGGAACATCCTCGTGAACGGACGGTCCGTGCTGGGGATGCCCCCCCATCGCAGGAAGATCGGGCTGGTCTTTCAGGACCTGGCCATCTTCCCCCACATGTCGGTCTACGACAACGTGGCCTTCGGTCTGCGCATGGAGAAGTACAAGAAGGAGGACATCCAGCGGCGGGTCTACCAGATCCTGGAGATGGTGGAGCTCTCCCCGGAGGTCTTTGCGGGGCGATCGTCCAGGATGCTCAGCGGCGGGCAGAGGCAGCGGGTGGCGGTGGCCCGGACCCTGGCCAAGCGCCCGGACATCGTGTTGATGGACGAGCCCATGGGCGCCCTGGACCGGAAGCTGCGGGACCGCATGACCGTGGAGCTGCGACGGCTCCTCAGGCGACTCGAGACCACGGTGCTCTACGTCACCCACGACCAGGAGTCCGCCTCCTTTTTCGCGGACCGCATCCTGCTGATGGCCGAAGGCCGCATCGTCCAGTCCGGCTCCCCCATCGAGATCTATCGCCGGCCCAACTCCCAGTTCGTGGCGGACTTCATCGGCACCATGAACCTCATTCGGGCCACGGTGGCTGCTTCCGACGATGCGGGCGTGGTGGTCCGGATCAACGGCCAGGAGCTGC
>CAYYVD010000449.1:0-3333 GCA_964475045.1 uncultured Desulfobacterales bacterium
CTTCCACCTTTCGAAACACCGGTTCCAGGGTGTCGTTTCCGCCCAGTCCGGGGAGGGACATCTTCACCTTGCCCCGGCTCATGAGGCGCATGCCCATGGGGGCGAACCGGAAGGGAAGGGAAGGGTTCCTCCTCGCCGCAAAGTAGAAGAACATGAACTCCATCTCGTCCACCCGCCCGTGTCGCCGCACGCTCTCCATGAAGGTCCGGCTGAACGCCACACTGGGGCGGTGGCGTTTCGGGAAGTGCCGGGCGGCCACCTGCTTGAGTCCGGCCATGGCCTCGGTGACCGGGAGCTGGCGCGGGCATCGAAGCGTGCAGGCGTAACAGCTGGAGCAGAGGGCGAAGGTGCGGCTCTCGAAAATCTCCTCCACCTCCCCCCGAAGCGCCAGCCGCCACAGCATGCGGGGGGTGTGGTCCATGGCGAACTCGTTGGGACAGGACCCCGTGCATGTGCCGCACTGAATGCAGGCCCGCATCATGACCTGCACCTCGGCGAGGAGGTTTTCCGCGGTAGCCCCGTCGGCAACGGCCCGCTTCGGTTCTTCGGGCTTCATGACGTCTCCCTCTCTAGAGTTTTGGGAACAGAGTTTCGGGGAGTTTCGGGGACACCATACGTAATTCAAGAAGACCGTCGTGGAAAAGGTGACCCAGTGTATGGATGACGTATGGTGTCCCCGAAACTCCAACTCCCGAAACTCTTTCAAGGCCCCCAGGCCGCCTCCAGCGCCGCGTCGATTCCCTCGAGCATGCGCCGGTCGTCGAGCCCCTCGAGCACGGTGGCGCTGTTCGGGCACACCGCGGCGCAGCTTCCGCACCCCTGGCACGCGGCCACGTCCACGACCACCCGCTCCTTCTCCGGATCCACGTAGCGCGCGTCATAGGGGCAGGCCTCCACGCACAGCTCGCACCGGGAGCAGAGGGCATGGCGTACCCGCGCCACGCGAAGCCCGGAGAGCAGCGTCTCCCGGGACAGGATGCGGAGGGCCCGCTCCGCGGCCGCTCCGGCCGAGGCCAGGGTCTCGTCCACGCTCCGGGGAGAGAGGGCGAGGCCGCACGCGAACACACCCTCGCGCAATGCGTCCACCGGCCTCCACTTGCTCTCGGCCTCCTGAAAGAAGCCGTTTTCGTCCAGGCACGCCCCGAAGGCCCGGGCCAGTTCCCCCGGAAGACTCGGCTGGACGCCCACGGCCAGGACCACGAGGTCGGCCCGAAGACGGACGTTCCGGTCGAGCACGAGCTCCCGGACCGTGACCACGGCCCCGTCCCCGTCCGTCTCCACCGCAGGCGCGCGGTCGGGGGTGTACTGAATGAAGTGCACCCCGGCCTCCCGGGCCCGAGTGTACGCCGCCTCCAGGAACCCGGGCGTCATCATGTCCCGGTACAGGATCCAGACGGCCGCGTCCGGGTTCTTCTCCTTGACGAGCAGCGCCTGGCGGATCGCCGTGGGGCAGCAGATGCGGCTGCAGTAGTCGCGGGTCGGGATCCGGCTCCCGGCGCACTGGACCATCACCACGGATCGCAGGCCGGCCGGATCCACCTCGCCCTCGACCAGAGCCCGCTCCAGGCCCTTCTGGGTGAGCACCCGATCGCTCTCCCCCCAGCCGTAGCCCTGAGGCTCCGCCTCGGAGCCTCCGGTGGCCAGGATGACCACGGCGTGCTCCACCGTGCGGCGGGTGCCTTCCCCGTCTCGGATCACCGTCTCGAACCGCCCCACCCGCCCCCTGGACGAGACCACCTCGGAGGCCGTATGCACCTGAATCAGGGGGTGCTTGTCCACGTCGCCCAGGATGCGTTCCAGCAGCTCGGAGGGCGAACGTCCCTCGAGGGTAACGGGAAGCCAGCGGAGATGGCCGCCCGGCGTTTCCTCCCGCTCGACCACCTCCACGGCGTAGCCGTGATCGGCCAGGGCCAGGGCCGCATACAGGCCGGCGATTCCCCCGCCCACCACCAGGGCCCTCGGCTCCACGGACACGGCCTCCTGGGCCGTGGGGCCGGGCCGCCGGATCCGCGCCAGGGCCATGCGCATCTCCGATCGCGCCAGTCGAGCCGCATGCACCGGGTTCCTGGCGGCGAACAGGGGGGTGCGCAGATCCACCACGTCCAGGTACTTGGGGGCCAGGCCGATCTCCTCGCCCAGCTCCCGGACCCTGCGGGTGTAGGCATAGGGGAGGCAGGTGCCCAGAAGAATCCGGTTGGGACGGTCACGGCCGGCGGCCTCCTTCAGGGCGTCCCAGCCCGCCGCCGTGCACAGGTTGTCGAAGGCCTCCACTCGCTGGACGCCCGGATCGGCCTGGAGGTTGCCCATGAGCGCCTCGAGGTCCATCTCGGGCACCAGCTCCCGCGCGCACCGGCAAACGCCGATCAAGGCGCGGACCGGCTCTCTGGAGACATCGCGGTACGCCGTCTCCCCGCCGCCTTCCACGGAAAGCCCGCCGCCGCTTCCGTGCAGGATCCGGGAGGCCTCCAGGGCCGCGCCCCCTGCCGACAATACCGAGTCGGCGATGTCCCGCGGGGCGGAGAAGGCACCGCTCAGGAGGACCCCTTCCCGGCTCGACAGGGCCGGGAGAAACCCCGAGGCCGAGACGAAGCCCCAGGGGTTGCACTCCAGTCCGAGCATCTCGGCCAGGGCCGCGGTGCCGGCCGGCGGGCGGACCCCTGCGGCCAGCACGACCAGGTCGAACACCTCCTCCTTCAGGCCGCCGTCCTCGGACACATACTGGATTCGAGGGCGTCCCGTTTCCGGATCGGGCACCACCGAATGGACCCGCACCCGGTGAAGCCGAACCCCCTCCGCCTCGGCCTCCTCGGCGTACCGCTGGAAGCGCTTTCCCGGGGTTCGAAGATCCATGTAGAAAATGTGGGTCTCCACCCCGCCGCCGGCGTCCCTTCGAACCAGGCGGGCCTCCTTGAGGGAGATCATGCAGCAGATGGAGGAGCAGAAGTCGGCCCCGGACTGCCGGTCCCGGGATCCCACGCACTGGAGCCAGGCGATCCGCTCCACGGGTCCGCCGTCCGACAGGCGTCTCAGGCGGCCCTGGGTCGGCCCGGTGCCGCTCAGGAGGCGCTCCAGCTCGAGCCCGGTCACCACGTCGGACATCTCGTTGTACCCGGTCCAGGCGAAGCCCTCGGAGGGGTCCACCATGGACATGCCGCAGGCCAGCACCACGGCCCCCACCTCCAGGGTCTCCCGACCGGGGCCGTGGCGGTCCTGGTACAGGGTCTCCACCATGGGAACGAGCTTCTCGGGGTCGAACGGCTTGGTGAGGTAGTCCAGGGCACCTATCTTCATGGCCTCCACGGCGGTGTCCACCGTGGCATAGGCCGTGATCAT
>CAYYVD010000450.1:0-3302 GCA_964475045.1 uncultured Desulfobacterales bacterium
CGGCCTCTCCCGCACGGCCCGCCTCGACAGCCGCGTTCAGGGCCAGAAGGTTCGTTTGAAAGGCGATCTCGTCGATGGTCTTTATGATCTTGGATGTCTCGTCGCTCGCCTTGCTAATCTCCTGCATGGATGAGACCATCTCGGTCATGGAGGCGTTGGCCGATCCCACCACATGCTTGGCCTCGTGCATCAGGGTATTGGCCTGCTCGGCGTTGCCCGCGTTCTGCTTGGTCATGGAGGACATCTCCTCGAGGGATGAAGACGTCTCCTCTATGGATGCCGCCTGTTCCGACGCCCCATCCGCCAAGAACTGGCTGGAGGATGCGAGTTGGGAAGACGCGGAACCCACCTGCTCGGCCGCACCCGTGAGATCCTGTACGATTCGATCGATGGGATGTTCGATCAGCCGCCGGACCAGGAAGAGGAAGACGAGCGCACTCGCCAGCAGCAGACCGGCGGTCATGAGCACACCCCACAGCACGGCGGAGCGCACCTGTTCCATCACCTTCCGTTGTATGTCCGACACGAGACCTCGAAAGAGTTCTCCGGTTTTATCGTGAAAAGCCGTGAAGCGTCCCTCGGTGAGTTCCGAGGAGGTGGTCGCCAAATAGACATGGACCGAACCCAGCGCCTGCCCGTCTTGTTCGATCGGGGCGTTCACCCGAATCAGCCCCCCGGTCTCCGCCAACGAATTGACGATCTGTTGGAGATCGGTCGATTCCTGGCCGATCCGGTCAAGAAGGAGGAGGTCCTCACCATTCATAAACGTGCTGCGAATGGCCCCGTCGCTTCCCTCGATGTAACAGAGAAGGACGTCCGGATCCTTGCACACGAAACCACAGTACTCGTCCAGCTTGGGGGTATCAAATGTGAGGAGGGGAGTGGAGGAGAGCCCGGCGACCAGTGTGGCCAGGCTCTTCCCTTTCGTTCGAAGGGAGTCCGTTCCAGCCTTTACCAGGGCACGGTCGACGTCGTCCAGCGTGGTCTTCTGCCGGGCTTGAATGTCCTGACCCAGCGAAGACACCCTTTCGCCAATGCTCTCCATGCCCGTTCTTGTCTGGGTGATATTATATGCCGTAATGGCCGACGTTGCCCCCAGTGTGACGGCCAGCAGCAGGAGCAGAAGCTTGGTCCGTATTCCGAAATGTTCTGTGAGTTGCATTCCGCCCCCCGGTACAATCTCTGTGCGGTACGCCGGTCGCCTTCGGGCCGGAGGACCGACGGCGACCGGGTAACTTGTCCAGGACCCGTTGACGGGTCCCGCCAGGAGATTATTGCACAGGAATGAAGCCTTTTTCCTTCACGATCTTCTGCCCTTCGCCGCTGAGCAGGTGCTCAATGAATGCCTTGGCCATTCCTGCTGGCTCGCCCTTGGTGATGACTAGCAACGGCCGCGAGAGCGCGTAGGCCCCGGAAACGACGTTTTCCGATCGCGCCTTCACGCCGTCGAGTTCGAGCAGCTTGATCGGGGCGCCCTTGTCCGCGAGGGATTGGGCAAAACCGATCGAGGCGAAGGAAACGGCCCCCTGACTGGTGATGACGGCCGCACAGGAGGGCTGGTTTCCATCCACACCCTTGGCCGGAGCCTGGCAGTCCTTGGCTACTCCAGCTTTCCAGTAGCAAACAGTCTTGCTGGCTCCCTCTCCCCGCTCCTCACCTTCCAGCCCCACGAATTTCATGAAAACGCTCGAGGTCCCGTGGTGAAGGAGGATTCCGACGAGTTTCAAGGGAACATCCGCCCCGCCGATTTCCTTCCAGTTGTTGATCTTTCCTGTGTACATATCGAGGATCTGATCGGTGGTGACGGCTTGAATGGGATTGGACTTGTTGACGATCACGGCGACGCCGTCCTGCCCGACGGCAACGGGCACGAGATCGGGGAAAGATGTTTTCTCCGTCTCCTTGAGCTTGCGGGACGCCATTCCAATGTCTACCTGCCCGCCGGCAGAGTTTTTCACGCCGTTGCTCGACCCGCCCCCTCCCACCGTGATCTGCACGTCCGTATGGCTTTTCTTGAAGGACGCCGCAGCCGCCTCCACAATCGGTTTAACGGTTGACGAACCGGAGATGGTCAACTGCTCAGCCGCGTGTGCATAGGACCCCGCAAACAAAAGAATCAGGGCCGAGGCCAGAGTCCCTCGCATCACGCTCCCCACCGAACCCGCTCCGGTATGCCAGCCCCGGTGCCTTTTTCTTTCCATTTCCTTCCCTCCTTTCGATTTTCTTTCACATGGGTACTTGCCCTCTCCCACTTCAGAAGATCATGGGCTATCGAAAACCATGCAAATTCAATGCCTGACTGGATTCGAAGGGGCACCGGGGCATTCGGCGGCGTGATAGGATTTTGTTTTTCGAATGTTCCCGGCGACTGCGTCGCCGGGAATGCGCGGCGCTAACTTCGTTGAGTCGCCTGGTCCCGGCGCCGCTAGCGCCGGAACCAGGCAACTCAACCCGACTGCGCGCGCCGTCTGGGCTCAGGCCTACGGCCTGGCCCAGCCGCCGTGCTCGCGGGTTAGCGCCGCGCAATATCCTTGGGTCTCCCGGTGAAGATCAAACAAAACAAATCAATCTGCTCCGTTTCCCACCCCTCAAGAAATCCGGTTTTTCGAGTTTCCTTCAGAGGTGCCCTGAAACGGGGAACCCCAAAAAGCCGAAGCTAAGTATTCATCCAAGTGGGGAAGGACATTCCGGGCGATGGCGTGTATCACGCCCCTGAAAAAAGGCCGCGAGATCACTGGGGCCCTCGTCATCGCTACCGATATTTCAGATCGCAAAGAAATGGAAGAAGACTTGAGGGAACGGGAAAACAAGTTCAGAAATTTGTGTGATGAAGCGCCTATATCAATAATGCAGTTTGATAAGGAACATATAATAAATTTTTTAACAAATGTCATTTGGCTGTTTTCGCGAGAAAAAATCAGATCAAGAATTTTTGTTGGATAAGAGAGTTTATGAGTTACCAGGTATTGTAAGTGCCGATATATCAAATATAATAAATACAATTTAAAAAAGTGATAGAGTGTTTTTAAAAGAAGTTTATTTTTAAGAATTTGCTTCTGAGCATGAAGGCTATCAGCAAATACTCGGGGTTCCGATGTTTAAAGATGGAGCCTTGGAAGGCGGTTTACTATTCAGAGAAGACCTCACTTTGCAGAAACAAGCCGAGTTGGAAAAGGAAAAAATGGAACCAACCTTTCTTCATGCACAAAAAATGGAATCGATCGGAACCTTAGCCGGCGGAATTGCACATGACTTCAATAACATCCTCTCCGCCATCATGGGATTCACCGAGATGGTCGAAG
>CAYYVD010000451.1:0-3291 GCA_964475045.1 uncultured Desulfobacterales bacterium
GCCCGGAAGGGCAGGAGATTGATGCGTATCATTTGTCTCCAATGCTTCTCAAAGCAAGACCAACGGCCACCGCGGCCTGAGGCCCCATGTAGCTCAAGTACCGCGGATCGAACACCTTCTCGCTGATCTGCAGGTTGGCGAACGGGTTCAGTTCCTCCACCGCCAGCTCGGTCTCGAGCTCCAGATACTTTCGAAACCCCGGAATCCGGCTCGACCCCCCGCTGATGTAGAGCTTCTCAATGGTCTCATCCGGATACGTCGAGGCCAGAAAATCCAGCGCCCGCTTGATCTCCTGCCCCCACCCCGAAATCACATTCGTAAAGATCTCCTCGAGCTCCGCCTTCTGCTCCTCGCTCTTGGCCCCCCCCAGCTTGATGCCCTCGGCCTCCTCGAAACCCACATTGAACTTGCTCATGATGGCTTCCGTAATCTGGGCGCCCCCGTAGCTCGAGTCCCGCGTAAAGATGCTCACCCCGTCCTTGATGGCATTGATGCCCAGCTCCTCGGCCCCCACGTTGATCAACGCAAAGCACCCCTCGCTCTCCCCCACGTTGACCTCGAAGGCATTCTGTAACGCAAAGGCATCCACATCGAGCACCATGGGATTCAGGCCCGCCAACTGCAGCAGGCTCACATAGTCCTCCACCATGTCCTTCTTGGCCGCCACCAGCATCACGTCCATCAGCCCGGACTGCTCTTTTTCCCGTTCCTCCTCGCTCTCCTCCTCCGTCTCCGGAGGCCTCAGGATCTCGAAGTCCAGGTTCACATCGCTGATGTCGAACGGAATGTACTGCTCGGCCTCGTCGTGAATGGAGCCCTCCAGCTCCGAGTCCTCCCTCCGGTCAATCGTGATCTTCTTGACGATCACACTGTACCCGGAGATCGACGTGGAGACGTTCTTGTTCTTGACCTTCAGATTCCGGCACAGATTCTTGATGGCGCTCGAGACGATCTCCATCTCCTTGATGGACCCCTCCACCACCGCATGCTGAGGCAGCCCGATCAGACCGAAGCTCTGGAGCTCATAGCCCTTCTTGGTCTGCGCAATCTCCACCAGCTTCACGGAGTGGGATCCGATATCCAGGCCGACGAGTTGGTTCTTCTTGGCGATGGGCATGCTTTAGTCCTCTGGAAAGATCTGTTTCTTCTCGCCCAAGTCGTACCCCAGCGCCAGAATGATCTTGCGCTTGGTCTCCATCCGGCAGTTTTTGCCCTTCTCGATCCGATCGATGGTCAGGGGCGAAACACCCGCCTTCCTAGCGAGCTCGGCCTTGCTCATCAGCAACGTCTCTCGTATCCCCTTCACTAGGTTGCGCCCCAATGTTGCCTCCACAAAACTGTTTACCACAATTGAGTCGTCCCCCATGATCCCGAACCAACCACATGTGGTGCCTTATGTCAAGCACTTTTTCATCAATTAAGCTAATTTTGTATAATTAACATTTATATAGTGCACACCTTCCATCACAAGCACCACATCTTGTGCAAGCAACCCCACCCACCAACCGAAGACCCAGGAGCCAAACCCCATCTTTCAGCACGCAACCCAAAAGATACGGAGGCGTCACCTTTCGAGCACAGAGAGCCAACCACACACGAACCCCCGAACGGAGCCCGCGAGCGAGAAATACGAAGACCGGCCCCCATCTTGGGGTGTTTCGAGATGGGGGCCGGTCCCCGGCATTTCCCCCCGTTCCTCCTCCAAATCTCTCCTTTTCATTTCCCCCGAATTCATGCTAACAAACGGGAACACAAGGGGCGGAGCCGTGCCCGCCCATCCCCAACCCGAAGAACCCATGACCTCCCCACCACAAGATCTAGGGTCCCTCTCACACAAGGTCCAAATCATCACCCTCCCCATCACTCAAGACTTCCTCCGTCAAAAACGCCACATCGAGGACCGCGGCGAGCTCGCCCTCATCGAGGACGGCATGCCCATCCACCACCTGGCCTACTTCTCCCTCCAACCCAACCAGGGCTACCGCGGAGGCCACGTCCACCACCGAAAGACCGAGCACTTCTACATCATCTCCGGCGTGCTCCACCTCGATCTCGAGGACACCGCCACAGGAGACAAAAGACGCATCCGCCTCGAGCCCGGGCACAAGGTCCGAATCCAACCGGGGTGCGCCCACCGGTTCGAGGCCGTCGAGACCGCCCAGGTGATCGAGTACTATGAGGGGGTGTACGACCAAGAGGACGACATCCCGCATGGGTTTTGATGCTCCCCGAAAGAAACAACTTGATCCTGATGGCCTTTCTAATGTCGTTTTGTCCTGAAAAGCCCTGCTTTCGGTGCGATTCCAGGTGAAAGACTCAATCCAGTCTGAAAACTACTCACTTTTGCCAATTGTCTTTGTATCCGCAAGATCAAATCTTGGGTTTGACAAGCCTTTTGTCTGGTTTAGTTGTGAAAGCCACCTATCCACTTCAACGACCATAGAGATGCTTCACAGAAAGGCGATCGAGGAATCCACACCACCTTCTTGATCGCCTTCTTGCGCAAAGGGTGGGGGTTTCCGCCGAGACTTCAAAGCTCGCGGTACCGAAACCCTTCTCTTGAGTTGGAACTCAAGGGGCGGAGCTGTCGGTTTTTCCGCATGCATCCCGCACGACAACATTATCTTTCCCGGCCCGGGCATCGGTTGTCTACTGCCTTCCCAGGTTCAGGGGCTTGGGCCGGGGGCGCCCAACCGCATTCGATAAGCAATGACGGCTTTTCCCCTTGACAGCCCCACCTCCAAGATATTAAAACTCCGTTCAACAATGAACGAGCCTGCACAATGAAAGACACCCACTTCCAGATCCTCCGCCTCCTCCAGGCCAACCCCCACATGAACCAGCGGGACCTGGCCTCGGAGCTGGGCATCAGCCTCGGCAAGGCCAACTACTGCCTCCGGGCCCTTGTGAAAAAGGGTTGGGTCAAGGCCAGGCGTTTCCAGAAGAGCAAGAACAAGCTGGGGTACCTCTACATCCTGACCCCCAGCGGCATGGAAGCAAAGACCCGTGTAACCCGGGATTTTCTGCAGCGAAGGATGCGGGAGTACGAGGCCCTTAAAAAGGAGATCGAGGAGTTGCGGGAGGAGGCCGAAAACCCCGCCCCCCTTTGAGAGGACCCAACCCTCGACCCCCCTTGAAACCGGGCGCAATCACGTGTCCTGCCAGTATATCCCACGCAATTTGAGCAGGTTACGCCAATTCGCCCCATGTAACCCAAGGGGTGGAGCCGTGCCTTCCCCAAACGCCCCTCGAGGAGTGGAACCAATGCCTGAAACAAGCATGACGCCCAAC
>CAYYVD010000452.1:0-3287 GCA_964475045.1 uncultured Desulfobacterales bacterium
CCATGGTGTCCGGCTCGTCCTCCTTGGCGAACTTGCGGTTCATGTCGCCGTTCACACCGCGGCGGTTCAGGATAATGGAGTAGAAGTTGGCCCGGGGCACCACGATGAGGTTGCCCTTCACCAGGCGCATGTCGGCATAGAGGTCCGCGCTGAGGAACCCGCCCGGCTCGTTGCCCTGAATGCCGCCGATGAGCATCAGGGTCTTGCCCGGCTGCTCGCCGTGAATCTTGTAAACGTTCAGCTCGTAGGCGGTGTTGGGAAAGTGTACGATGTGTTCCCGGTGGGACTGGGCCCGCCCGGGAAACGGAAAGGACAGGACAAGCAGTATCGCTGCGAGGAAGATCCAAGAAAACATTGGCCGTCGAGGCTCAGGATGCATGCCCGACCTCGAAATCCCGGTGATAGATGAGCCGTCCCGTGTCGTCATATACCACGATGCGAATGGTCTCCGGTCCGCTCCGCTCCTCCGGGACGTCGAAGCGTCCCTGAATCGGCTTGAACCGTTGAATGATGAACGGCTGGCCGACCCGGTAGCTCTCGGGGAACCCTTCGGACACCCGTCCCCGGGGGTACACCCTCCACCACGCCGAGCCGTCCTCCCGGCCGGTGGCCATAATGTGGACGTACCCGCTCACCGGGTCGGTGCCTTCGGTGATGTTCACCAGGTTGAAGGTCACCTTGACGGCCCCGCCTTCCTGCTGGGACGACATCTCCTCCACATCCACCAGCCCCTGGATCGGAGCGCGAGGCGGCGGCGGTTCCTCCTCGGCCCGGGTCTCCGCAGGCCCTTCCTGTTCCGGCGCCTCCGTCTCCCCGGCGGGCTCCGGCTCGGGATCGGGCGAGGCCCCCTCGAATTCCATGGTGGCGATGTAGCTCTCGAGCAGCGCCACGTGCTGCTGGAACTTGAACTGGTTCCTTTCCGACCGGGCCAGCTCCAGCTCGAGCCGCTCGATCTCCGCCCCCTGGGACCTCACCTGTCGCCGCAGGTCCACCCACTGATTGATCACGAGCACCGAGACGGGCAGGTAGACCAGGAGAAACACCATAGACCAGAACAGCACCCCCGGGGAGACCTTGAATGAGCGCACCTTGCCCACGCGCCCCATGACCATGATGGTCCAGCGTCTGGCGGCGGCGTCCTGTTTTCTATTTCTTACCCGGCGTTCCCCGGCAGGGGGCGCCACTCCTCTTTCTCGATCTTCCAAGTCCCCTCCCGCTTGATCAGAAAGAGCTCCTTCAGGCCGTAATCGCGGTAGTCATCGGCTCGGTAATCCTGCTTGAATACGGCCTTGGCCTGTGCCGGACCGAGCACCCTGACGTCCAGATCCCGAATGCCCACACGCACCACCTCCTGCTTTTGGTTCAGCTTCCGGCGGTGGCTCTTCCAGGCCTTCCAGTCCATGCCCCTCGAGCGAAAGGAGGTGTCGTAGCAGGCCATGTACGCATCGAGGTCCTGCTTCTCCCACGCAGCCTCCCAGCGTGTGACGAGGGCCTGGATCAGGGTGGAGGGAGCGGGCTTGGGTTTCCTGGCGAGCCGGACGCGCTCCTCCTTGGCTGTGAAGTACTCGCCGACGATCTTCCACTCGTCGCTGTTCTTTCGAATGTACAGCCGCTTCTCCCCGTAGCTGTCGAACGCGTCGCTCCGGTAGTGCTGGTCGAACAGGGCCAGCACCGTGCCATTGTGCCTGAGGATGCGCAGGTTGTCGATGCCCACCTTGATCCAGTCGTACTTCTTGGCCAGATCCGCCTTGTGCTCACGAAAGGCTTTCCGATCCCCCCGGCCGTCGAAGAAGTCATTCCCGTAAAACGAGAGGTAGTCGTCGATGCGTTTCTCCTCCCAGGCGGCCCGCCACCCTTCGATCAGCAGCTCCAGGGCCAGGCGCTCCTTCTTGAGCGCCACCGGGTCCACCATCTCGAGACGGGCGCTGATCACCGTGGGGGTGTCCTGCAGGGAGATGTACTCACCGAGGGCGTTGATGTTGCCGTTCTCCAAGGCGATGCAGCCGTTGGTGTCGTTGGGCTTGAGCGAACGGTTCGTCCCGTGGAACCAGATTCCGTACCCGCTCTTGCCTTCCTTCCGGTCCAGGGGATTGGGGTAGTCCAGTGGAAACGCCCTGGGACCGTAAATGGGTGTGAGATCCCGTTCTTCGTACGCGCCTGTGAAGAAGTAGACTCCCTCGGGCGTCTTTTTGTCGTTCTGGCGTGTCTTGGGGCCGCGGTTCTCGCCGGTGGAGCAGCGGAAGGTCTTGACGGGGGTGAGCTCCCGGGTCCGATAGATGTGCACCTTCTGATCCGACTTGTCCACGAAGATGACATAAGGGGAGTTGCCCTCCGGCCACCGGATCAGGGCCGACGGGACCTGGATGGGTTCCTTTTTGCTCCGGCCTGCTTCCGACACGGGAGCGCCGGTCCAGAGCCAGGCGCAGCCCAGGGCCGAGGCCAGCATCCAGCCCAGCATCCATGCGGGGAAACCACGGCGCCGCCCCTGTGATCTCATCCCGTCTCTTCGACTCCCGAGGGCCTCACTCCTCGTTGAAGACCCGCTCGAAGATCTCGTCCACGTGCTTGAGGTGATAGTCCACACTGAACAGCTCCTCGATGTCCCCCTCCCCCAGGTGCTCGCGCACCTCGGGGTCTTCCAGGATAAGCGTCTTGAAATCCAGGCCGGTGTCCCAGACCTTGAGGGCGTTGCGCTGCACCAGCTCGTAGGCCGTCAGCCTCTCGAGGCCGACGGATGCGAGCTTCATGAGCACCTGCTGGCTGAACGTGAGCCCCTTGAGCAGGCCGAGGTTTCGCTTCATGTTCTCGGGATACACCACGAGACCCCGCAGGATGCCCGTGAGGCGGTGAAGCGTGTAGTCGGCCAGGATGGTGCTGTCCGGGCCGATGACCCGCTCCACCGAGGAGTGGCTGATGTCCCGCTCGTGCCAGAGGGCCATGTTCTCCATGGCGGCCAGGGCGTTGGTCCGCAGGAGCCGGGCCAGGCCGGAGATATTCTCGCATCCGATGGGGTTCTTCTTGTGCGGCATGGCCGAGGAGCCCTTCTGTCCCTTGGCGAACGGCTCCTGGACCTCCAGGACCTCGGTCCGCTGAAGGTGACGGATCTCCACCGCGATCTTCTCGAGGGTCCCGCCCAGGATCGCCAGGGTGGTGAAGTAGGCCGCGTGGCGGTCCCGCTGCACGATCTGGGTGGAGATCTCGGCCGGCCGGAGGCCGAGCCGCTCGCAGACCCGGGCCTCGATGGCCGGGGACACGTTGGCGAAGGTGCCCACGGCCCCGGAGAGCTT
>CAYYVD010000453.1:0-3286 GCA_964475045.1 uncultured Desulfobacterales bacterium
CGCGCCCGGGGAGAGTCCGTGTCATAGCCCATGAGGGTGGGCATGTCGAAGGCCGTGGACAGACCGGTCTGCCCCGCGTTGACCAGGTGGTGGAACCGGGCGTTGGTGTCCTTGGCCGAGCCCAGCCCGGCGAACATGCGCATGGTCCACAGGCGCCCCCGGTACATGGTGGGCTGCACGCCCCGGGTGAACGGGTACTGTCCGGGTGCACCCACGTCCCGAACGAAGTCCTGGTCCTTCACGTCCCCGGGCGTGTAGATGCGCTGGATGTCCATGTCCGAAACCGTGGAGAACCGCTTCAACCGTTCGGGATGCTTCTCGAACACCTCCTCCACCTCCCGGTTCCAGCGTTCGTAGGCTTCCCTGGCTTCCTCGAGCATCTCGCGGTTGTACGTCAAGGCCATGAGATCCCCCTTCGATTGGTCGGTGATCGATCCACCCCCGTTTACAGCCGGCCCAGCAGGCTGCTGGCAATGGTGTTCTTCTGGATCTCCCGGGTCCCCTCGTAGATCTCCATGATCTTGGCGTCGCGGTAGAAGCGCTCCACGTCGTACTCGAGCATGTACCCGTACCCGCCGTGCAGCTGAATGGCCTCGTCCGCGACCTCCACGGCGGTCCTCGCCGCGTGCATCTTGGCCATGGAGGTGAGCTTGGGGTCGATGCGCCCCTGGTCGTAGTTCCAGGCCGCCTTGTACACCATGAGGCGGGCGGTCTCGATCTTGGTGGCCATGTCCGCCAGCTTGTGCTGGGTGGCCTGGAACTGGGCGAGCTTCTTGCCGAACTGCTTGCGCTCCTTGGTGTAGGCCAGGGCCCGGTCGAAAGCCCCCTGCGCAATGCCCAGGGCCTGGGCCGCGATCTCGATCCGGCTCTCGTCGAAGAACTCCAGCACCTGGTAGAACCCGCGGTTCTCCTTCCCGATCAGGTTGGAGGCCGGGACCCGGACGTCGTTGAAGGAAAGCTCGGCCGTGGAGGTCATCTTGATCCCCATCTTCTCCCCCACGTCCGCGTCGGAGAACCCGGGGGTCCCCCGCTCCACCATAATCACGGACTGCCCCCGGTAGGGGGGCGAGGCGTCCGGGTCCGTCTGGCAGAGCAGGCTCACGTAGTCCCCGATGGTGCCGTTGGTGATGAACGTCTTCGAGCCGTTGATCACCCAGGTGTCCCCCTCGAGCACCGCCGTGGTGCTCATCCGGGTGATGTCGCTTCCGTGGTCCGGCTCGGTGAACCCCCCGCAGGAGATCATGCGGCCCTCGGTCAGGGGGACCAGGTAGGCCTGCTTCTGCTCCTCGGTCCCGAACCGGAGAATGATCTCCGAGGCGAAGTCCGCAAGGCTCACGGCCACGCCGAGGCCCGAGTCCTGCCGGCAGTACTCCTCCACCACCAGGGCGTTCTCCAGGATGCCGTAGTCCTGCCCGCCGTAGGCTTCGGGGAAGTGGATCCCGACGAAGCCCAGCTCGCAGGCCTTCTTCCAGATCTCCCTGGGAAAGCTGTGATTGCGCTCGTGCTCCAGTGCGACCTCCCGGTCGAACTCGCCCTTGGCAAAGTCCCGGGCCGCCGTACGGATGGCTTCCTGCTCCTTGTTCAGCTCGAAATCCATGGGTCTGTTCCTCTTCTTGGGTGTCCGGCCGCGTCTCGTCCGCTTCTCAGAAGCGCTCTCCCTGGAAGTCCGGCTTCCTCTTCTCGAGGAACGCCGACATGCCCTCCTTGGCGTCGGGGCTGGCCATGCACAGGCCGAAGGCGTCGGCCTCCATGTGGCAGCCGTCCTTGAGGTCCACGTCCAGCCCGTGCTCGATGCAGTCCTTGACGGCCTGCAGGGACACCTTGCCCATGGCGGCCATCTTCCGGGCCGCCTTCATGGTCTCCTCCCACAGGGCGTCGTCCGGGAAGACACGGTTGACCAGACCGATCTCCTTGGCCTCCTGAGCGCTGATCATGCCCCCGGTCATGCACAGCTCCTTGGCCATGGCCTTGCCCACGAGCCGGGAAAGGCGCTGGGTGCCTCCAAAGCCCGGAATGATGCCCAGGGTGATTTCGGGCTGTCCGAATTTGGCCTTTTCCGCGGCATAGATGAAATCGCAGGCCATGGCGATCTCGGTGCCGCCTCCCAGTGCGAACCCGTTCACGCAGGCGATCACAGGAATGGGCAGCTGTTCCATTCGAAAAAGCGTGTCATGTCCGTACCGCGAGAACGCCCGGGCCTGAAGGGGGGTCAGGTTCACCATGTGGCTGATGTCCGCACCGGCCACAAAGGCCTTTTCACCCTCTCCGGTCAGGACCAGCACCTTGATGGTGGAATCCTCCTCGATCTCTTCCAGGGCCTCGTTCACCTCTCGAAGCACATCCGGGCTGATCGCATTGAGGGCCTTGGGCCGGTTGAACTTGATCACTGCAACAGCGTCTTCCCTGGTGAAAAGAATGGTATCGTAACTCATGACCACCTCCTGGTTGTCCAACTCCGATTCAAATGCGATGCGGGGCCCACACTCGCGCCGGAAGTCGATTTTCTTCACTTCTTCCGCCGGGGCGGCCGCGTGGGAATGCCGATTGCAGCCGGGGTGAAGCACCGGAGCACGTTTCCAGGCTCCGCTCGGCCGCATAGGAGAACTCAGGAAACGCGCTCCAGAACCATGGCCATTCCCTGCCCTCCGCCGATGCACAGAGACGCCAGTCCCAGGCCCTGGCCGTTACGGCGCATGGTGTTGGCCAGGGTGATCAAAAGCCGTGCCCCGGTGCACCCAATGGGGTGGCCTATGGAAATGCCGCTTCCCACCTCGTTCGTCCGTTCCGGATCGCAGCCCAGCTCCCGCAGACAGGCAATGGCCTGGGAGGCAAAGGCCTCGTTCAGCTCCACCGCCTCGAAATCCCCCATGGAAAGCCTCTCCTGATCCATGATCTTGCGTACGGCCGGAATGGGTCCCAGCCCCATGTAGGCAGGATCAATGGCGGCGGAGGCATAAGCGCGGATGCGGGCGAGAGGCTCCAGGCCCAGGTCCTTGGCCTTGTCCGCAGACATGACTAGCAATGCCGCTGCAGCGTCGTTGATGCCCGAGGCGTTACCCGCAGTCACGGTTCCATCCTTCTTGAAGGCCGGCCTTAGTTTCGCCATCTTCTCCGCACTCGTGTCCATTGGGCGCTCGTCCGTGTCAAAAACCAGAGGGTCGCCTTTTCTCTGGGGAATCACCACGGGGACCACCTCATCCTTGAAGAGCCCGTCCGCTATCGCCTTTCGCGCCCGCTGGTGGCTCAAGGCGCCCAGTTCGTCCTGCTCCTGCCTCGAAATGCCGTA
>CAYYVD010000454.1:0-3273 GCA_964475045.1 uncultured Desulfobacterales bacterium
GCGAAGGCGTCCTTGTGGCCGCAGCCGAGGTCCCGAAGCCCGTTGGCCAGGCGGCACGACCGCTCGTTCCACTCCTTGAACGTGCACTCCCGGGCCTTGTCCTGCCACCCGAGCTTGTCGGGATAGTTGGTGGCGTGCATCTTCAGGACCGTCCCCATGTGCATCCAGTGACTTTGTAGCGCCATCGTCTTCCTCCTCCCCTCCATCGTTGGTGTGTTCCTCCGAAAGCGAGCCCGCCTCGCCCCCGTGGCTATGCTTCCTCCATGGCAAACAGCGCGGCCCCCACGGCTCCGGTGAGCTGGGGGTGCTCCGGGACCAGGATGTCGCGACCCACGGTCTCCCGGACCATCTCCACGAGGTACGGGTTGTTGGCCACCACGCCGCCGGTCATGACCACACGCTCCGTGAGCGCATCCATCTCCAGGACCCGCTTGATCACGGAGAAGAAGATCCCCTTGACCAGGTCCGGGACCTGAATGCCCTGGCGGATCTTCTCGAGCACCTCGGTTCCCGAAAACACCGTGCAGTAGCTGCCGAGCTCCACCATGTGGGTGGATTGCCGGGCCAGGCCGTCCATGTCCTCCAGGGGCACGTCCAGCCGCATGGCCATCTCCTCCAGAAAAGCACCGGTCCCGGCCGCGCACTTGCGGTTCATCTTGAAGTTCAGCCGCCGCCCGTGATCATCCAGCCTGATCACCTTGTTGTCCTGCCCGCCGATGTCGATGATGGTGATGGCCATGGGGAACTCGTGGAAACAGCCCCGGGCGTGGCAGCCGATCTCCGTCTTCGTGGACTGGCTGAAGGACACGTTCCTGCGGCCGTACCCCGTGGACACGCAGGGAAACCCGTCACCCCGGCTCGCGCCCGCCATGGCCAGCGAATGTTCCAGCCCCAGGGACGCGGTCTTCTCGAAGTCCGTGCCCGATCGCCGCACGTCCCAGCCGACCAGGGTGCGGTCCGGATCCAGGACCGCCACCTTGGTGCGGGATGCGCCCACGTCGACGCCGACAAACAGCGACTCTCTCATATGCTCACGCCAAGTGTATGTTTCCGCAAATGCGATGACGTAGGCTTCTTCCTCTCTTCGTGCACTTCGTGATCTTCGTGGTACAAACAACCCCTTGTTTCACCACGAAGGAGGCCGTGGAAGAAGTCCCGGGGTGATTCGTTACAGTACTGATGGAAAAGCCTGCTCAGTCGCAAATCAGGTTCTCTCGCAAAGACGCCAAGACGCAAAGGACGGCCAAAAGCGGTCAAACCAACCTATTCCTCGAGCTGCTCCACAAAGGCCTCGATGTTCGTCTTGGCCTGCTCCTCGGAGTAGCACCTCAGGTCGCACAGGTCGCCGTTGATGGTGAGCGTGGGGATGCCCAACCTGCCGGCCAGGCGCTCGGGCATGCCGTAGCGGTTGTTCGAGTTGTTCGGGCAGGTCTTGGCGTCGTGAAACACGATCCCGTCGAACCGGAACTTCTCCTGGCACTCCTGAATGTACTGCTCCTTGTACGTCTCGTCCCGCACGATGAACAGCTCGGTGTAGGCCCGGGCCATGCTCTCGAAGGGCTCGGCCGGGTCAAGCTGGTCGAAGATCCAGGAGTTGCAGTAGGTGGAGGCCACCACGCAGGTCTCGAGGGAGGCGAACTGATCCGCCAGGGGACGGAGCTTGCCCCAGATGGGCATGCCTTCCCAGTACAGGCGATGCTTCTCGCCTTCGACGGCGGCCACGCCGTCCTGGACCCGCTGCTCCAGCTCGGGAAGGAGGTGATGCTCGTAGTAGTCCACCCCTTCCTGCGTGCCGCGGGCCACCACGGCCGGACCCATGTGGATGGTGGCGTCGAAGAAGGTCCAGGGGGACGGAATGGCCGCGGCCGACTCCAGGCAGGCCCGCCACAGCACCGAGGTCCTGCGGGAGAGCTCCACCGCCTCCCTGAACCGGTCCATGTCGAAGCGCTCTCCCGACACGGCCTCCAGGGTGGGTACCAGGTCCTCGATCTGCTTGGCGATGTCCCGAAGCTGATACGGCTTGATGTCCTTGATGTCCCGGTGGGTGTGCACGCCGACGAGGGGCGCGTCGAACTCCCGGGCATACCAGGCGAACCAGTCCTGAACGTCCCGGCACTGGTTGGTGTTGAACACGAGCACGTCCGGCCGGGGGACCGACTCGATGTTGTAGGCCATGGTGAGGGGGGTCTTCTTCTGCAGATAAGAGCCCACGTCGCAGGTGAGGTAGGAGCAGATGTCGGGCGAGTACCCGATGGCGTTGGCGTGGGGAATCAGGTCGGTGGCCATGCGCGTGGCCCCCAGCATGGCCCCGTGGTTCTCGGGGTAGTACACCAGATACCCCATGCCCCGCAGCAGCTCGGCGGGTCCCACGCTCGTGCACCAGGCGATCTTGGGGGATCCTTTCTTGGCGGCCTCGTCCATCTCGTAGAAGTGATCGGCCATGATCTTCTTGCAGACCTTGGCCGCGGCGATGGATCTCCGGGGCGCTTCCTTGGACTCGGGCATGCTTCCTCCAGTGCTTGACCCGCACGGAGACCTCAGGGGTCCCCGCACGGGTTCCTTAGACGGTTCGACACCGGGCCTACGCCATGGCGGAGGCCACGGCCTCGGTGATGTCCATGACCTTGATCTTGCCGCGCTCCTGCTTGGGGATGCGTTTGGCGCCCTTGCGCAGGTTGTCCTTGCAGGCCGCACACCCGGACACGATGACCTCCGCGCCCACGGCCAGGGCGTCCCGCACCCGCACCGCGGCCATGTCCGCGGCCATGTCCGGATCGTTGGCCTGGAGCCCGCCGCCGGAACCGCAGCACCGGGCCTGGAGCCGGTTCCTTGCCATCTCCACGAAATCGAGGCCCGGTATCTGCTTGAGAATATCCCTCGGCTCCTCGAAGATCTTGAACGCCCGGCCCAGGTCGCACGGGTCGTGATAGGTGACCTTCTTGGCGAGCTTGCCGTCGAGCTTCAAGCGGCCTTCCTGCAGGAGCTTGAGCAGGTAGTGGACCGAGTGGTACACATCCATGCCCAGGTCCCCGATCTCGGGGTAGAGCTTGCGAAAGGTCTTGTAGCATCCGGCGCACGGGGTCACCAGCTCCTTGGCACCCGTGGCCCGCAGCCGGTCGATGACCCGGCCGGCGTGGCTCTCGAACTCGTCGGACCCGGTCAAATAGATGGGAAAGCCGCAGCAGTTCTCCCCGGTGCCCAGGGTCGTGTAGTCCACACCGGCCGCGTCCAGGGGCTTGAGCAGGCTGGGGACCATCTTCATGTCCAGGTAGC
>CAYYVD010000455.1:0-3262 GCA_964475045.1 uncultured Desulfobacterales bacterium
CCATGGACTACCTGATCGAAGCGGATCGGGATCTCCAGCAGCTGCTCGTGGCCGAGCGATCCATGATCTTTGCTGCAACGGATTCCGAAATGTTCGAGCAGATGCTGGCCGACTACGAAGAGAACCTGAAGCAGTCCGAGGAGCGCTGGAACAAGTACAAGACCCTGGCCGCCACGGCCGAGGAAAAGGCGCTGATTCCGGAGTACGAGAAAGCGCACGAGGCCTGGAAGACGGTATCCCGCCGAGTCGTGGAGGGGCGCCTCCAGGACACCCGGCAGGGTCGCCGGCTGGCGCTGGACCTGACGCTGGGCGAGGCTGCGGAGGCATTCGAGGCCATGCGCGGCCACTTGGATCGACTCACGGAGATCAACCTGGCGAATGCGGAGCAGGCCAACCTTCGGGCCGAGGAGACCTATGGGAACACCGTTTTCGTCCTCCTGGGGCTTTCAAGTCTGGGCCTCCTGGTCGGCGTCGGCCTCATGTGGGTCATCAGCCTCGGCGTGACCCGTCCCCTGAAATCCGTGATCCAGCAGCTCACCGGGGCCTCGGAGCAGGTGGCTTCGGGCGCCGTCCAGGTGGCCTCCTCGAGCCAGCAACTGGCCGAAGGGGCCTCGGAGCAGGCGGCCTCCATCGAGGAAACCTCCTCCTCCCTCGAGGAGATGTCGTCCATGACCAAGCAGAACGCGGAGAACGCCGGACAGGCCAGCTCCATGATGAAGGAGGCCTCCGAGATGGTCGGCCGTGTCAGCGAGCACATGGACAAGATGACCGAGGCCATCTCCGAGATCACGCGAACCAGCGAGGAGACGGGCAAGATCATCAAGACCATCGACGAGATCGCCTTCCAGACCAACCTCCTTGCCCTGAATGCGGCCGTGGAGGCGGCCAGGGCGGGCGAGGCCGGGGCCGGGTTCGCCGTGGTGGCGGACGAGGTCCGGAACCTGGCCCTGCGGGCGGCCGAGGCGGCCAAGGACACCGCGTCTCTGATCGAGGACACGGTGAAGGCCGTCGGGAACGGAAACGAGCTGACGCAAATGACGCAGAAGGCCTTTCAGGAGAACGTGGAGATCGCCCAGCGGGTCGGCCACCTGGTGGACGAGATCGCAGCGGCCTCCAGCGAGCAGGCCCGCGGCATCGAGCAGGTCAACATCGCCGTTTCGGAGATGGACAAGGTGGTCCAGCGAATCGCTTCCAGCGCCGAGGAGTCCGCCTCCTCCTCCGAGGAGATGAACGCCCAGTCCGGGCGGATGAAGAGCGTGGTCGGCGAGCTGACTGCGCTGGTGGGTGGAGCCCACCGGGCTGAAGTCTCCACCGGGGACGCGGGCGAGGTCGTATCCAAGCGGCCTGAGGCAGGCCGCCGGACCACGGGCCGCGGCGGGAGCAGGAAGCTCTTGAGCGCGGGCCGCAGCGGCGAGGTGACTCCCGGGCAGGTCATCCCCATGAACCACGAAGAAGAAAAGCAGTTCTGATCCGGACAAATGGGGTCTTGAATGCTGACTTTTCTGGAACCGCCGGACGGGGAGGGCGGAATTTGGGGGACGGAATTTCGGGGCACCATGAATTTCGGGGACACCATACGTAATTCATGGGAGGTGTTGTGTTTTCCACAATGGGCATGCTTGAATTACGTATGGTGTCCCCGAAATTCCCCCCGACGCCAAAAAGTCCACATTCAAGACCTGACCCCGTGTCCTAAAGGGTGTAGAGCACCACCAGGCACCTGGTGGGCTCGCTGGACCGGTTCTTGAGCTTGTGGGGCACGTCCGAGTTGAAGTGGATGGACTCCTCTGCCTTGAGCATGTGGCTTCGGGTCCCCAGGGTGAACTCCAGCTCCCCTTCCATGACGAAGATGAACTCCTCCCCCTCGTGCTTGTAGGCCACAGGCTTGTGGGCCAGATGGGGCTCGATGGTGATCATGAAGGCCTTGAGGTGGGCGTCCTCGGCGTTCGGGGTGAGGGTGGTGTAGCTGTAGCTCTGGGTGCGCTGCTGAAAGGCCTGGGCGCGGCGGTCGCGGAGGGCGGTCTGCTCCTCCTTGTGAAGAAAGGTCCCCGGGTCCACCTCCATGGCCCGGGCCATGGTGAGGATGAAGCCGACGGGCGGGGACATGAGGTCCTGCTCCAGCTGCTCCACGAAGTCCGGAGTCTGGGCGGTCTTCCGGGCCAGGTCGGCCCGGGACCAGCCCCGCGCCTCGCGGAGCCGCCTCACCAGGCTCCCGAAACCGCCCCGAGGGACGGCTCCTTCCCGGGAGGACGATGCGGCGTCAGTGATGCGGCGCATGACCCGCTGCCGGGCCTCCTGGACCAGGAGGGGCAGGAGCACGGCGGCGTCTGCAACCACGCCCACGTCGGCGGTTTGAAAGATGGGGGCGTTTGGGTCCCGGTCGATGGCCACGATGGTCCCGGACTCCAGGATTCCGGCCGTGTACTGCATGGCACCGGATGTGCCCACAGTGACGAGGAGGTCCGGCCGCACGGTCTTGCCGGTCTGGCCGATCATGCGCTCCTCCTCGACCCAGTGGTAGAGGACCGGGGGTCGCGTGGCCCCCACCTCGCCCCCGAGGGACGCGGCCAGGTCCCGCACCAGGCCGAATCGCTCCACGGTCCCCAGGCCGGCGCCGCCCACCACCACCACCCGGGCCTCCTCCAGGCGCCGGGCCTCCGGGGGCTCCGTGATGCGGCGCACCAGCGCCATGCCCTCGCGGGGGGAGGCCGGCTCTGGCCTGATCCATTCGATCCGTTCACTCGGGCGGTCCACCTTCCGGAGCGAGACCCCGTGGGGCTGGACCGTGACCAGGGCGGTCGCCCGGTCGTCGGCCAGAGCGATGTCCGCCAGGATCCGGCCGCCCCAGGCCGGGCACCGGCCCACCACGCGGTCCTCCCGGTGAAGGAGCTCGCCCGCATCGGCGATCATGCCGGCCCGGCACCGCTGGGCGCAGAAAGCAGCCAGCTCCCGGTTGAAGTCGTTGAGGGAGAAGAGCACCAGGTACGGAAGACGCCGGTTGATTCGGTCCGCCAGGACCTCGGCGAACACCCGGGTCTGCGGCACGGCCAGGGCCGGGTGATCCAGGCACTGGACCGCGTGGGCCCCGTGGACGAGGGCCTCTTGGGCCGCGGTTTCCATGGGGACCATGGAGCCGAGGTCCAGGTCTGCGGCGTGGGCGTCCGGCTCGGATGCGCCCAGGAGCACCATGACCACCTCGGCGCCGGCCTCCGCGGCCGGGGTGCGGCCCTTGTCCATGACCTGGAGGCTGTCCTGCCAGATT
>CAYYVD010000456.1:0-3237 GCA_964475045.1 uncultured Desulfobacterales bacterium
GTCCTGGCCACCGGCGGGGCGGGCAAGGTGTACCTCTACACCAGCAACCCGGACATCGCCTCGGGCGACGGGGTGGCCATGGGGTACCGGGCCGGGGTCAAGGCCGCCAACATGGAGTTCGTGCAGTTTCACCCCACGTGCCTGTTCCACCCCCAGGCCAAGAACTTCCTCATCTCCGAGGCGGTGCGGGGGGAAGGCGGGATCCTGCTGGACCGCAAGGGCCGGCGGTTCATGGAGCAGTACCACCCCTTGAAGGATCTGGCGTTTCGGGACATCGTGGCCCGGTCCATCGACCTGGAGCTCAAGAAGAGCGGGGAGGAGTGCGTGTACCTGGACATCAGCCACCGGGACGCGGACTTCGTGCGGGAGCGGTTTCCGCACATCTACGAGACCTGCCTCGGCTACGGCATCGACATCACTCGAGAGCCCATCCCCGTGGTGCCGGCCGCCCACTATATGTGCGGCGGTCTGATCACCGACGAGCACGCCATGACCAACATCAACAACCTCTACGCCATCGGCGAGGTGGCGTGCACGGGGCTCCACGGCGCCAACCGGCTGGCCAGCAACTCCCTGCTCGAGGCCCTGGTCTTCTCCCGCCGGGCGGCGCTCCGCGCGGCCCGGGACATGGAGGCCAACAGCAAGGGGCCCCTTCCCCGCGCCCCGGTCTGGGACCCAGGGACGGCCACGGACAGCGAGGAGACGGTGGTGGTCACCCAGAACTGGGACGAGATCCGCCGGTTCATGTGGAACTACGTGGGCATCGTCCGGACCAGCAAGCGGCTGGCCCGGGCCCGGAACCGGGTCCTGAACATTCAGCAGGAGATCAAGGAGTACTACTGGGACTTTCTGGTGACGCGCGACCTGCTCGAGCTTCGCAACCTCGCCACCATCGCCGCGCTGATCATCACCTGCGCCATGCAGCGAAAGGAGAGCCGGGGCCTCCACCACAACCTGGACTACCCCGAGCGGGACGACGCGCACTGGAAGCGCGACACGGTGGTGGCCAAGTGATGGACAAGGGGCATCCCTCTACTGGCTGTGGATCTGCACCACCTCATAGAAGCGATCGCCCAGCCCTTGGATGAAATGCTCCTTGAGGGTGGCCCCGTCCGAGAAGCGAAACGTCTTCAGGGCATCCGGATCCCTTTTCACGTCCACGTCGAGAACGTACCGGCGCTCAGTAATGATGGCCAGGGCGGCGCCGTCGTAGAGATCATCCCCGCTGCGGTTCCAACCCGAGTAAGGGCTCAGGTCCACCTGGCGGTACACGACGGCGGGTTTTCCCTGCTCCTTTGGAATGTGGGTGGTGCGCACGAAGAAGGAGTGGGACTCCCCAAGCTCGGGATCCTGCTCCAGAACGCCCTCGGCGTACTCCTGGAGGATTGCCTTCATGTGGCCGCGGGTGGACCGAAGGATCAACAGCCGGTAGGGATCGCCGGGGCGCGTATAGAGCTGGACCAGAGCCGGCTGCTCCCGGAAGGTCCGGGCCTCGTCCGCCAGACTGTACCCTGGAGGGAGGCGCAAGGTGTACTTGATCTGATCCACCTCGTCAATGTTCTGCACATGGTGGGGGGTGACGCAAGCGGCGAAGAGGGCCAGGGCGAACGCGCATACCAGGAGCAGGGATCTCCTCATGATGCTTCTCCCGCAAACAGGGTTGCAGAGGGTCCTTCGGGAATACCGGGCCTCACCTGCGGCTGCATGCGATGCCCGTGGGTCAGTACTGGGCGTACTTCTCCCGGGAGGCCATCTCCTCGGGAAGCTCGTGCTCGTCGCTCTCCAGGTCCATCCAGGTCTTGAGGAAGGTGTAGATCAGCCCCGCCCCGATGATGGCCAGGGCCACGTAGAGCAGGCCCATGAAGACCAGGTAGTCCGCGTTCCAGTGCCATTCGAATGACAACGGTGTCATGTTTGCCTCCTAGGCGTACAGCGCCGGGTTGAGCTCCTTCTCCTTGGGAAACACCGGCAGGTACCGGTACGAGGCCGAGAAGAGCAGGAAGCCGTAGCCCAGCAGCGCCAGGGCGATCCCCCACTCCTGCCAGGAGGGCAGGTAGCTCCAGACCCGCTCGAACGGAAAGACCGGAATGGCCAGCCCGCCGATGATGAAGATGAACCGGTTGAGCACGATGCCCGTGCAGTTCAGGAGGCAGGCCACGATGAGCCCGCCCGGGTTCCGGCGAACCTGGGGGATCAGGAGCAGGATGGCCGGAATGACGCCGAAGATCCCGATCTCCGCGATGACCATCATGGCCCCGTAAGATCCCTGCTCGTAGATCTGGCCGAAGCTGATCCCGCTTTTCGGGAGCGTGCCGGTGGCCCAGACCAGGGTGTCGATGATCTTGACGACGATGTAGCTCGCCAGGAGCCAGCCCGAGAGCCGGGCCAGGAACTGGATCGCGTTGTCCGGCACCAGCTTCTTGCGGCTGATGGCCTCGGTGAGCTTCGTGCAGAGGATGGTGAAGCAGGGCCCCGCGGCGATGGCCGAGAGCACGAACAGGAAGAAGGTGGTGGGCCACACGTAGAAGTCCCAGCGCTCGACAAAGGGCCGGGCGTACATGACGCCGAACATGCCGCCCAGGGAGCCCTGGTGGAAGAAGGACAGGAACGTGCCGGTGGCGGCGAAGACGCCCATGACGTGGTGCAGGTTGTGGCCGAACAGGCGGAGGTGGGGCACCTTCTTGACCTGGCGGTTCTCCAGGATGATGGGAATGTACTCAATGGCCAGCACGCCCAGGTAGCAGGTGATGCAGAAGGACACCTCGGTCAGCATGGAGTGGACGTTGGCGTGCCAGAAGATGAACCACCCGCGGATGGGCTGCCCGATGTCGATGCCCAGCATGGCCACGGCGCCCGAGTAGCAGATGAACCCGATGATCACGGCCGCGTTGATGATGCTCTTGAGCTCCTTGCGGCCGATGACATAGGTCAGAAACCCGGTGAAGAAGGCGCCGGCGCCCAGGGCGATCACCGCCAGGTCGAAGACGATCCAGAGCGCGAAGGCGAAGATGTTGCTCATGTTCGTCTGATTCAGCCCCTTGAACAGGCATAGAAAGGCCGAGAGCCCTCCCCAGGCCAGCAGCGCCACCCACGGCAGCGTCCAAAGCAGGAAGACCTTGGGGGAGCAGCGCTTCACACCTTCCGGGAACAGTGCCGAATCCATTGATCATTCCTCCTGATCCAACCGCAAAACATCTACACAGGTTGAAACTCGTCGGGGTGGTAGTTGTCCGCCAG
>CAYYVD010000457.1:0-3160 GCA_964475045.1 uncultured Desulfobacterales bacterium
ACTTAGCCCAGCGGGTGTTCTGTTGCCACCACGAAATCGCTCAAGTCAGGTTTTCGCAAGAAGCGTGTTTGTCTGGGAATTCACACACGCCTAACCGATTTCCACACCACAGCCTCTGGCCTTTTTTTCATGAACGATCCGAATCTGCCGCCCGTCCTCATCCTCATGGGTGTCGCTGGATCTGGAAAGACCACGATCGGAAGGGAAATTTCAAGGCAGCTCGAATGGGATTTCATCGATTCGGACGACCTTCAGACACCTGCACATGTCAGAAAGCTCTCGTCGGGGAGGCGGCTCAGCGACGAGGAACGATTCTCTTGGCTCCTCCGCATCCGCTCCGAGCTCAACAGGCTCTTGACGCAGGCTCGTCCCGGGGTAATCGCCTTTCCTGGACTCCGAAGATCCGATCGCGATGTTGTTTTCTCTGGAATCTACTCTCGGCTTCGCGTCGTTTTTCTCAGTGCTTCATTGTCTCTTTTGAGGGAACGGGTTCGAGCGCGGCATCACGCTTTCTTTAACCCTGGCGTGCTCGATGCCGAGTTTTCCATCTTGGAGGAGCCATCCGGAGGCGTGGTAGTTGATGCTGGACAAGCCCCCGAGAAGGTTGTAGGGGATATTCTCACCTTCCTTGGGCCCCAGGCCCAACATCTCTCCTAGCCCTGCGCGTGCCCCTAAACATCGTCATCGACAAGGGCTGCGTCCTGGTCGAGTCGGAGCGCGAGGGCCATGTCATGAAAACGCATGAGTCCTCTCATCACGGTCTGGTGTCCGGGTGGTTCTCTGGGACTTCGGCGGAGCGCCCCGCCCAGGCGTCCGATGATGATATACGCGGTTCCAAGGGTGAGTTTTTTTTTGAGCCGTCCCTGGGCACGGTCTCAGGCGCGACGCGAGGTTGCAGGGTTGCGAGCAGCCGGCATTCCCAGCGGGAGAAGACCAGCTCACAGGGCAGGTCAGGGACCTCACGTCCCAACAGCGTCAGCAGCATCACGCGCCAGCCGATGACGGTATCGATGGCGATGGCCCGGCCCAGCCGTTCGGCGGTGTGGTGTTGATGCGATTCGATGCCGCAGCCCGTCTTGAGGAGCCGGTGCCACTCTTCGATGCGCCAGCGCAGGCTGTAGGACCGCACGCAACGCAGCGCTTGCTTGCGTGACTCGATGGGCAGCGTTGTCAGTAGCCGCCAATGCAGCCTCTTGGCGCCCTGCGGAGGATGGGGTTCACGAACATCGACGGCGTATACGTCCACGGGTTCGAGATGTCTGGTTTGCCCCCACTGGGGTGGGGCCAGCGTCACCTTCTTCCACTTGACGTCTACCTTGGCCTTTCGGGCGGGAAGCGCGACGCGACCCGGCCGGCTGGGCTTTCCCTTTTTGGCCCGTTGCCGTGGAACCTCGACCTCGGCCCGCTCCATCACCGGCAGCGCCTCCAGGTGGTCGAAGAGCTTCAAGGGCTCCTCTTTGAGGCGACGATTGTAGTTCGCCCGAATGAGCAGATGAACATCCCGGGCCTGGCGCCGCTGCAGGTCGAACAACTCGAAGATGTCGCTCTCGCGGTCTGCCACGCAGACCACTTCGGTCTGGCCCAGGGCGGGCCGGAGGTCGGCGAGTTGCTCGAAGACTCGCAGCCAACGGTATGACTCCTTCTCTTCGATGGGCCGGTTCGGTGGCTGCTTGCCTCCTGTCTTGGGCGGGTAGAACTCGGTGCTCAGCACCCCGAGCGGCAGCCCCTTCTCGCTCAACGCCAAGGCGGAGTGCATCCTGAGGCCCCCACTCTCGGCTCCGGTCTGGTTGGTCCCGATGACGCCGAGGCCGTTGCAGTCCAAGCGGTCGGAGAAGTCCAGGTCCGTGCTGTCCTGGACCACAAGGACCCGCTTCTCCGCCTTCATCCGTCCGATGGTGCGCTCCCGATGCGGTGCCAGCATGGTCTCGGGGGTGATCTCCTCGCGCTCGTTGCCGATGAAACGGTAGAACGTCTTCAGTTCATGGCGGTTGCCGTCAACGCTCTGAGTATAGGGCGCCGCAGGGTTTTCCGCTTTGCGCCGCGCGATCTCCACGAGTCGCCGCTCGGTCGCTCGATGCCCGAAATCAGCGCCCCCGAACTCGTCCTCCACCCAGCTCTCGCTCTTGAGCGTCTCGGTGAGGCTCACCGCATCCACCGCGTCGGCAGGTCCGGGAAGACCCATGGCCGCCCGCCAGTCCGACCGTAGCGGGTAGAGGTAAATGTCCTTGCGGCCCTTCACCGGCCGGTTCGGGGCACTTCGGCCCCGACCCTTCGTGCTCCCCACGCAGATCCAGTTCCCTGCCTGGAAGCAGGTCCCCGCGTAGCGCTCCCGGTCCACGAAGGTCTCCACCAACCAGGGCCCGATCCCGTAGCGTTCCAGGTAATCGCTTCCGACGCGGGCCATGCCCAGGCTCAACGCCCGGCTCGCCAGGTTCTCGCACGACACCGAGGGCCGGATCAGGAATCGAGTCAGATTGATCACACGTTCCAGGAGCCGCTTCCGGTTGTCCTCATCCCAACCGATCCACTCGTCCCTCGCCCCGAGTCGCAGCGCACAGGAGCCGAACCCCAGGCCTCCCAGCCACCCGTGATCGGAGCCGATGAGATAACGGAGCTGGCGACCCACCAGCCGACAGTCCTCCAAGGGGTGCTCGCTCAGCATTAGCTCGTTCCAGATCCGGAAGAGCTCATCCTCCTGCGTCCTCACCTCGATGAGTCTCAGCCCACGGATCGCCCCCACCCGCTCCGGCACGCCCTCGGGATCGGGCACCGGTGCATCGAGACGCCTGGGGTTCCACGCCCCCGAACCCCGCCCCCTCGGCTCAGGAAGCTGCCACAGACCCTGTGCCTCCAGCACTCGCAGCGCCTTCTGGACGCTGCCCATCTGAGGCTTCCCACGAGGGTCTCGCAGGTCCAGCTTCTCGCACAGGTGTCGGGCCAGCGCGCCTCTCGGCCCTTCGGGAAAGCTCTTCACCCAGGCGGCCACCGCGGCGACCCCACGCGGGCTGGCCAGATGCTCCTGAACCGTCCGTGTCGTTTCCATGCCCTCCAGCATAGCCGGAGGGAGTTCTGTTGTCCAGCCCCGTCTTTCGGGGCACGCGCAGGGCTAGTCCCAAAATAAGCGAGTTCGAGGCCATGCGCAGGTCTCGGGGGTTTGGGG
>CAYYVD010000458.1:0-3149 GCA_964475045.1 uncultured Desulfobacterales bacterium
GAGGCGCTGTAGCGGTGATTCTGCCCCTTCTCCGCGGCCTCCACCAGCTTGTCCACGATGTGCTTGGGGGTGGGGATGTCCGGGTTTCCCATCCCCATGTCGATGATGTCCTCGCCCCTGCGCCGCAGGTCCATCTTGAGCTCGTTCACGATGGAAAACACGTACGGCGGCAGACGGCTCATTCGGCGGAACTCGTACATGATCGTCCTCCCCTGGAAAGCTGGCGTTGACTTGAGAAGCGCCATTTTTAACCCATCGGGCGGGAAAAATCAACGGCGGGGAAACACGGCGGGAATCCGGACGCCGGCGCCGAAACTCAGCCCCGGTACCGGTGGAACCGGTCCACCTCGTGCTTGAGCCAGTCCGGCCAGAAGGCCTCTTCAATGGGGTAGCTGGCGTCCAGGGCCTGGAAGGATCCCTGACCGGCGGCCCGGGCGATCCGCTCCTGGGTGTTGTACTTCACCTCGTCCGCCCCCACCAGGCGGGCCACGCTCCGATTGATCTCGTCGAGGTCCTTGTCGTAGGGGTTGTCCCCGGCAAAGGCCCTCTGGACGGCCAGCTCCCGAATGCAGTGGGTGCCCCGGTGCCACTCTTTGAAGGAGGGGAAAAACATGGGACCGTAGGAGATCCAGAACTCGATGTACTCGGCCCCGGCGTTGTAGACGACCCAGACCGATCCGCCCTCGCTGACGCTGCCCCGGACGATGCTGTCATCCCCCATGGCGACGCGCTTTCCCGACAAGAGGCTGTCGATGCCGCCGAACTTGAGACCGACCTCCTGGGTGCGGGTCTGCGAGGCGCCTTCCTGGAACGTGCGCACCGCCTGGGGAAGCTTGATCAAGGCGGGGAAAAGGGGTTTGCCCAGCCCCTCGGCAACGCCTACGGTCACGCCCCAGCCGGACTCCGGGTTGGGGATCACCACGTCCGCGGAGGACCCCCCGTAGTGCCGAACCAGCTCCAGCCCCAGATCCCGTCGAATCCGGAAGATCTCCTTTCCCCGGTACAGGGAGGCCACGTTGCCGAAGTAGACCCCTTGAAACACGTCCGGCATCAGGGTCTCCTCCCGCAGCCGGGCGGTCTCGATGCCGGAGGAGGAGCAGATGGTCATCTCGGCGCCATCGTACTCCCGGGGATCCTTACCGCACAGCCGGCGGTGGGAGCAGGACTCCGAGCTCGCCACGAAGGTCCCCTCGATCTCGGCGCGGCAGAAGGGCTCGAACGCCCGGTCGTCGTTGAGGGTGATCAGAAAGGGCTCCCGCCCGTCGTGCACCAGGGCGGTCAAGGCGAAGGTCGCTCTCCCGTGCAGCCTGTCCACCAGCCTCCGCCCGGCTTCGAAGCCGACCCCGCCCTCGGAGATGTATCGGTGAAGCAGGCCCCCACCACCTCGGTCTTGTTGTCCGTGGTCAACGCGTAGTCCGGCTCCAGCTCGGCTCTGAGGTCGTCCTCACGAATGAGGTAGCCGTCCATGGTGACGGCCAGCGCATAGGAGGATGCCCTTCTCGGCTGGATCTTGATGGGCTCCGCATTGACTTTTTACGGAATCCTCCGCTTTGTGTAACCGATGTTTCCGATGGCCGCCAGCGGTTCCAGATCCTGAAAGGTCCGAATCAGGTCCGCGTCGATGACCTCGGCGATCCTTCCCAGGGACTTGTGCACATAGATGCCCTTGGTGTTCGCCACGGCGATGCCCGTGCTCGCCTTGCCCCGGTGCTGGCAGGCGCCGGTCGCAAGGTACGTCTTGCTCACGAGATCCCGGTCCCCCGGTCCGAACAGGGCGACGACTCCGTCCATGCCCTCTCCTTCGCACCCTCAGCGGATGTCCTTGTGGTACTCCTGCAGGGACCGCACCGTCCCCTGTCCCCGGCGGAAGCGCGCAACGCCCCGGGCGGCGGCCAGGGCGGCGGCCAGGGTGGTGATGTAAGGAACGCCGTAGCGAATGGCCGCCTTGCGGATGTAGGAATCGTCGTGCTTGCTCAGCTTGCCGGCCGGCGTGTTCACCACCAGGTGGATCTCCCGGTTCTTGATGCCGTCCACGATGTTGGGACGCCCCTCGTGCAACTTGGCGATCCGCTCGGCCGGGATGCCCTGACCCTCGAGGAAAGCCTGGGTGCCGTTGGTGGCCTTGATGGCGAAGCCCAGCTTGTGAAACTGATTGGCCACTTCGAGAACGGCCGGACGGTCGCGTTCCGCCACCGTGATGAGCACGGTGCCCTCCAGGGGCAGGACCTGCTTGGCCGCCGCCTGGGCCTTGTAATAGGCCAGGCCGAAGGAGTCCGCAAGCCCCAGCACCTCCCCCGTGGACCGCATCTCCGGTCCGAGCAGCGGATCCACCTCGTGGAACATGTTGAAGGGGAAGACCGCCTCCTTGACCCCGAAATGCGGCACATTGCCCTTCTTGATGTCCAGGTCGGCCAGCTTCCTGCCCAGCATGACCTGGGTGGCCAGACGCGCCATGGGGATGCCGCACACCTTGGAGACCAGGGGCACGGTGCGGGACGCCCGCGGGTTGGCCTCCAGAATGTAGACCGTATCCTCGGCGATGGCGTACTGAATGTTCATGAGGCCCACCACGTTCAGCTCCACGGCGATCCTGCGGGTATACTCCTCGATGATCTCCAGGTGCTTGGCCGGGATGCTGATGGGCGGGATCACGCACGCCGAGTCCCCGGAGTGGACGCCCGCCAGCTCGATGTGCTCCATGACCGCCGGGACGAAGGCGTCGGTCCCGTCGGCGATGGCGTCCGCCTCCACCTCGATGGCGTTCTCAAGGAACTTGTCGATCAGGATGGGCCGCTCCGGGGAGACGCCCACGGCCGCGGACACGTAGCGCCGCAGCATCTCCTCGTCGTGGACCACCTCCATGCCGCGACCGCCCAGGACATAGGAGGGCCGGACCATGAGGGGGTAGCCCATGCGCTCGGCCGCTTTCAACGCCTCGTCCAGCGTGCTCGCCATGTCGGAGTCGGGCTCGGGTATGCCCAGCTTGCGCATCTTCTGGCGGAACCGGTCCCGGTCCTCGGCCAGGTCGATGGTGTCGGGCGACGTGCCGATGATCCGCACGCCGGCTGCGGCCAGCTCCCCGGCGATGTTCAGGGGCGTCTGCCCGCCGAACTGCACGATCACGCCCTCGGGCTGCTCCTTCTCGTAGA
>CAYYVD010000459.1:0-3148 GCA_964475045.1 uncultured Desulfobacterales bacterium
GCTGGAGGCGGATACCGAGTTTGTAGTGGAGGAGGCCGGCAGCGCGGAACAGGCCTTCCGCCTGATGCAGGATAACGTCCCGGACATCGTGGTGATCGATCAGTCGGTTCCGGACATGGAGGGCCTCGATTTCTGCCGCCGCCTCAAGGAAGACCCGGACTCCCCTCTGGCCAACGCCTACCTGATCCTGGTGGGCCAGGCCGGCGGGGCCCAGGTGTGCCACTGCATTCAGGAGGGGGCGGACGACGTACTGCAGAAGCCTGTCCGATCCGAGGAACTCATGGCCCGGGTCAAGGTGGGCCAGCGGGTCGCCTTTCACATCAAAAAGACGGAGATGAGCGTCAAGAAGGCCTTTGAGGAGCTGGACATTCTTCTGATCCAGGAAGGGGGCTGCGCTCCGGGGTATAACCCGGTCACCGCCTTTATCACCTACTTCCTGGAGACCCGGGGCCGGGCGGTCTTTGCCACCAGGGAAGGCTTCAAGTCCCTGGTAACGGCCCGGGACGAGGACTTTGTCCGCCTGGTTTACGATCCTGCTCTCTTTCGCAAGCTCGATTACATTCCGGGGGTCTTTCACGCGGCCCCGCTGGTGGAATGGCGCGGCGCGCTCCTTCGCGGGGAGCGCTATCGGGAGTTCACCAGGAAGGAGAGCCAGCAAACGGCTGCAACCGCCATAGTCCAGCGCAAGGTCCGCGCCATTATCGCCATCGGCGGCAACGGCACCTTCAGGGGAGTGAGGTCGCTTTGCGAGCTCCTGCCCACGTCCATCCAGGTGTTTTTCGTGCCGGTCACCATTGACAGCGACGTGGCAGGCACCGATTGCATAGGCCAGCACACGGGCGTGGAGATAGGGGCGGAGAAGATCCAGTGCTACATGGCGGATGCGCGCACCCACAAGCGGACCTACATCGTGGAGATGATGGGGGCGAACAGCGGCTTTCACGCCCTGAACGCCTGCCTGGGCGCCCGGGCCCATCTGGCGGTGCTGCCGGGCATGGAGATCGACCACCGGGCCGTGGTGGAGGCCGTGAACCGCCGGGCGGAGTGCGTGATCGTGGTGGCCGAGGGCTACCGCAAGACCGAGCGGGAGGCCGAGGGCAGCGCCCTCAACGCGGCCGAGTACTTCCACCGGGAGCTCCAGGAGACCGGTATCCCCATTCAGCGCAAGGTGGTGTGCGAGCCCTTCAGCCGGGACATCCGGGGCGCCGCCCCCAACAACCAGGACGTGACCCTGGCCCAGCGCATGGCCTACAACGTGGCCTCCTACCTCAAGGCGGGTACCTCCCGCCTCATGCCGGCCGTGCTCTCGGGGCGCGATTACGCCATCCCCTTCAACGAGATCCGGACGGACAACATGAAGGCCGAGGACCTGCTCGTGCTCTCCAACCGGCTGACCCGTTGATTCCAAAGAGGGGCTTCCGCATTTGACAACGCCGCGGGAACATGCCAAAAGAGAGGCTTGAATGCACCCAAGACGAGAAACCGCCTGATCATCCCGCCCCCCATCCCCCCCGCGACGCCTTGGCAGGCGTCTCGTGTCGTTGTCATGCTCGAGACGTTCCAAAGAACGGGCTTGGTATGAACCCCTTGCATCGCGTGTCCAAGCGATTCCCCCTGGTGCCGCTCCTGGCGCTGCTGCTCTTTCTCGGCTGCTCCGATGGCGAGGACCGGATCGCCGAGGCGGAGGAAGACTACCAGCAGGGCATGGCGGCCCTGGAGCAGGACAAGGGCGGCGAGGCCCGAATCCACTTCAGGAACGCGGTGCAGCGGAACCCCTCCCACGCGCGGGCCCACTACGAGCTGGGCCTGCTCCACCTCAAGGACCAGCAGGCCCGCAGTGCGGTCCAGGAGCTGCGTGCGGCCGTGGACGCGGACCCCACGTTCATACGGGCCAAGCGCACCCTGGCGACGCTCTACTACGCCGCTGGCGTGTTCTCGGACGCCGCCTCCCTCAGCCGGCAGCTCATCGAGCAGGGCGAGGCCACGCCCGACGCCTACATGATCCTGGGCAACTCCCTGGTCCGCCTGGAGCGGACCGCCGAGGCCGTGGAGGCCCTGACCACGGCCGAGGAACGGTTTCCGGACAACGCCCACCTCAAGGTGAGCCTGGCCGGGGCCCTGCTTCGGGCCGAGGAGGTGGACCGGGCCCGGGAGCGCATGGAGGCCGCGGCCGCGGCCATGGCCCGGGACCTGCCCATGCAGCTTCTGCTGGCCCGGTTCTACGCGCGGATTCACCTGGACGAGGAGGCCGAAGCGGTCCTGGACCGGCTTCGGCAGGATTTTCCCGACGAGATCGCCGTTCACCTGGCCTCGGCCCGGTTCCTCTACCAGAAGGCCCGGTTTCGAGAGGCCGAGCAGCTCCTCACCCGCGTCAAGGACCAGGGCATGGTCCACCCGGATCTCTTCCAGCTCCTGGGGCTCCTGGCCCACCGAAGACAGGCCCCCCAGGAGGCCCTGGCCTTGTTTCAGGAGGCGGCCGAGCGCTTTCCCAAGGACCAGCGGAGCCTCATGCTCCTCGCCGACTACCACGTGTTCCTGAAGGACTTCGATCAGGCCCGCGAGACCTACGAGGCGATCGCCGCCCAGTGGCCCGGCCTGAGCCCGGTCCAGGCCAAGATAGGCGAGCTGCTCCTGGCGGAGCGGCGTTTCGGGCAGGCGGAGAAGCACGTGCAGGAGCTCCTGCAGCAGGACCCGGAATATGCCAGGGGCTACGTGCTTCAAGGCCTTCTGGACATGGAGAAGGGCGATGCGGGCAAGGCCCGTGAAGAGTTTTCCCGGGCCCTCGATCTGGATCCCAAGTCCACTGAAGGCCATTTTTACTATGGGCTGACCTTTCTGGAGAAACAAGACTATCAGGTGTCCCTCTCGGAGATGCTCAAGGCCCTGGAAGAGAACCCGGACTCCGTGCGGGTGCGGTTCACCATGGCCTACATCTATTACAAGACAGGCCAGCTGTCCTCGGCCGTCGAGGAGCTGAACAAGATTCTCCTAAACCGTCCCAACGACCTCAAGGCCCGGGAGCTTCGCGCCACGGTGTTTGTGCAGCAAAAGGACTGGGATGGCGCGGCCGGGGACTTTCGCGCCATTCTAGACCAAACTCCTGACGCCTGGCCCGTTCGTTTCCAGCTGGCCCGGGTGGATCTGGCGG
>CAYYVD010000460.1:0-3137 GCA_964475045.1 uncultured Desulfobacterales bacterium
CTCCTGATCCACACCTGGGAGCGGACCTGGCAGTACATCAAGAAGGCCGGCACCGTGATCCTCGGCATCTCCATCCTGCTCTGGGCCATGATGACCTACCCCGGCCTGCCCGAAGAGCGTGTGCGGGCGTTCGAGACGCAGGAGAACCGGATTCGGGCGGACCTTCTGGCCGAACCCGGGATCCGCCCCCTGATCCCGGACGCCGGGAGGCTCCTCGGGCTGGACCGGATCGTCGACCGGCTTCAGGGAGCCCCGGTGGCGGAGAAAAAGCAGGTCCTCTCGAAGCTGCAGGATCGCGGTGTCGCCGGAGCGGCACGAAGGATCCTGCTCTCACCGCCTTCCGAAGCCGACCCCCTCCGATCCGCCTACACGGCCTACCGCCGGGACCTCCGCGAGCTGATGGAGACCCGCAACCAAGAGCAGCTCCTGGCCACGGCGGCCGGATCTCTGGGACATGCGCTCGAGGCCGTCACCGCCCCCCTGGGCTTCGACTACAAGGTCAACATCGCCCTGGTGGGCGGGTTCGCCGCCAAGGAGGTGATCGTCTCCACCCTGGGGACGGCCTACTCCCTGGGCGGGGCCTTCGATCCCGAGCAGGGCTCCCTTTCGAAACGCCTGAAAATGGACCCCGCCTGGAACCCGCTGCGCGCGTTCGCCCTGATCCTCTTCACCATGCTCTATGTCCCCTGCTTCGTGACCGTGGTGAGCATTCGCCGGGAAAGCTCCTGGAAATGGGCGGGTTTTTCCGTGGGGTTCAACCTGGTGGTCGCCTACGGAGTCACCTTCCTGGTCTACCAGGCGGGCCTGGCCCTGGGAATCGGCGTCTGACATCCGAAGCGTGTCGTTCTGTAGCATCCGTAGTTTGACATGGGATTCAGGCCTGTATATCATGGGCGACATCTGAAGCGTTTCCGGTGTTCACCTCTTCTTTCGAAAGGGGGATATGGGGCCATGGCCGTCATTACCATCTCCAGAAACTTCGGCGCCGGTGGAATCACACTGGGCGAGCGGCTGGCAAAGGATCTCGAGTACCGCTTCGTGAACGACCAGCTGATCAAGGAAGTCGCAGACAACGTGGGCGTCTCGTGCGAGCAGATTGAGTGCTTCGAAAAGCGCGGCACCTCCAAGCTCGACAAGCTGCTCAACCTGATCGTGAGCCCGCAATTCCTGGAACGCCATGCGGACAAGCACGGGTACGTGTACGAGAAGTCTTACGCGGACGAGGTCAAATCCGTCATCGTCAACCTTTATGAGAAGGGAAACTGCGTCATCATCGGGAGGGGAGGGAACCTCACCTTACAGGGATATCCCGGCACCGTCCACGTCCTGCTCGTGGCCGACGACGATCACCGGCGGCGGTTTCTCATGAGCAAGTACAAGATGACGGAAAGCCAGGCCGACAAGGCCATCAAGCGGGCGGACATGATTCGAAAGCGTTTCCTGGACTGCTTCGCGCCGGAAGTGAACCACGATGATCCGAGATTGTACACCATCGTGCTCAACATGAATCACCTCACCATGGACAAGGCCGTTGAAATCGTGAAATCGCTGATTTATCAATAGGGACGCACGAAAGGCCTCTCAGAGCCGGAATCGACGCCCCTCCCTGATGCGGAAACGCGGTCAGACCGGCGATTTGAGATTCCTCGAGTGACGCCCGCCTTCCGAGGAAACCATGCCCGTCGAGTATCGACGCCTCCCCGAGGCACAAAGCCCGGAGGCCCTCAACGCCCCACCCACCCCGCCCCTGGAGGAGTCCCGGGGTCGAAGCGGACGGCCGGTCCTCTTTGTCATCCTGTTCGCCTTCTGGATCGTTCTTTCCGGTCGATTCGACGCCCTTCACCTCGTCCTGGGGCTGATTTCCTGCACCTTTGTCATCCTGTTCTCGGGCGACCTGATCCCCGAGCTCCAGGCCCGAGGGCTCGCCCGGTCCTGGCTGCGGTTCGCGGCCTACGTCCCGTGGCTCCTCGGGCAGATCCTGCTCGCCAACCTCCGCATCCTCAGGATCGTGTTCCACCCTCGAATGATGGACCTGATCGACCCCCACTTCGTCCGTTTTCGAAGCCCTCTGGAATCCCGCCTCTCCCTGGTCACCTTTGCCAACTCCATCACCCTGACCCCGGGCACCATCACCGTATCGGTGAAGGGGGACGGCGAGTTCAAGGTGCACGCCATCGACAAAATGTCCGGAGACGCCCTTCCCGGGGAGATGGAAACCCGCATCAAACGGGCCTTCGGAGGTGCCTGACCATGCAGACCCTGTTCTTCGCCTGTGCCGTGTTCCTGATCGTCCTGATGCTTCTGACCTTGTATCGGGCGGCCTTCGGCCCCACCATCCTGGATCGCATGATGGGGGCCAATGCCGTGGGGAGCAAGACGGTCGTGCTGCTGGTGCTCGTGGGTCTGCTTTATGAAAGAGCCTACATGTTCCTGGACATCGCTCTGGCCTATGCCCTGCTGAACTTCCTGGCGGTGCTGACGGCATCGCGATATTTCCAGAAGAGACGCGGGCTTTCCGAAGAGCCCTGAGAAGGGATCGCCCTCCTCGAGCCGCGGGGGACAACCGTGCCATGACCTGGATCGCCGCCCTTTTCCTCATTGCCGGACTGATCTTTTTCACCGGCGGATGCGTCGGCATTCTGCGGCTGCCGGACTGCTACACCCGGCTCCACGCAGCAGGAAAGCTGGACACCCTGGGCGGTCTCATGATGGTGTCCGGGCTGGCCCTCTACAGCATCGTGCCGCTGACCCTGGAGTCCATTCTCGCCGGGATCAAGCTGATGCTGATCGTGGTCTTCATCTTCCTCTCCAGCCCCACCGCCACCCATGCCATGGTGGATGCAGGGATTCGCGCCGGCCTGGAGCCGTGGAGCAAAGAGCCCCCTGGGGAGACGCCATGATCTGGCACCTGGACCTGCTCATTCTGACCCTCGTGATCCTGTGTGCGGTGGCTGTGATCTCCGTACGGGACCTCCTCGGCTGCGCCATCCTCTTCGGCGCGTACAGCTTTCTGATGTGCCTCCTCTGGGCGGTCATGGGCGCGGTGGACGTGGCCTTCACCGAGGCGTCCGTGGGCGCGGGCGTGAGCACCGTGTTCCTGGTGGCCGCCGTCTTTCGAACTACGCGGAGGACCAAGG
>CAYYVD010000461.1:0-3130 GCA_964475045.1 uncultured Desulfobacterales bacterium
ATATCCTGCGGGTGGCCGGCACTGGCATCCTGGCCCATTTTTACGGGGCCCGGGTGGCCCGCGGTTTTTTGCACGAGTTCTCCGGAATGGCGGTCTTTGCCTTTGGTCTCGTTCTGCTGTATGTGCTGTTCCGGCTCCTGGAGCACGGCCACCCATCATGAAATCCAAATCGCTGATCCTGGCTGCGGTCCTGCTTCTGGTGACGCTCTTTTCAGCCTCCATGATCGCCTCGCGCACTCCGCCCGAGATCGTTCAGATGAACCTGGACAACCTGCCCATGGAGATCAACGGGTACAAGGCGGTGGAAGCAAGACACCCTGAATCCGTCTACGAGGTCCTGAATGCGGACAAGCACGTGTACCGGCACTATGTTGGAGACCAAGGCAAGCAGCTTGATCTTTACATCGGCTACTACGGCACCGCAAAAGGAGGGCGATCCAGTCACCTGCCTGAGGGATGTCTTCCCGGAGCGGGCTGGGGAATTGTTGAACGTTCCGATATCATGGTCCCCATGGACGGCGCTTCCCAAGGCCCCGCCCTTAACTATATCCTCTCCAGAAAAAGCCACCAGTACCAATGCATGATCCACTGGTACCAGTCGGCCGGAGACAAGATCCTGAGCTCGGGGATACAGATGAATATTCAACGGTTCATCGGCAGGGTCTTTCACAACAGAAACGACGGCGCCTTTGTGCAGGTTTCAAGGATTGTGGCAAGTCATGAGATAGACCAGGCCAAAGAGGAGATTGCCCAGTTTTCAGGACACATCGTTTCTTTATTGCCTGAATACTGGCCGGTTGAGAATTGAAAATCAGGTTACCGCCCCATCAAATTGGGTTTCGGGTTCTGTAGTTTCACGAATAGGGAGTCGAGTCATGGAAACAAAAAGCACCCAAGAAAGGCAGGAACTGCTTAAACGAATCACCATTGATCCAAGCATTTCTTTTGGCAAACCTTGTATTCGGGGAACTCGCATATGGGTATCGCTGATTATGGACAATCTGGCGTCAGGCATCTCAGAGGATGAGATTTTGTCGGCTTACCCAACCCTCAAGAAAGATGATATTCGCGCGGCAATGGCTTATGTGGCCGAGTTGGCCCGTGATCAGTATGTGACCTTGACTGCTTAGAGAATGCCATGCGGTTCAAACTTGACGAATATGTAACCCTTCACAACTCTTGACGGAGTTGGCTGCTTTGGTTAAAGAAACCATTGCGTATCTATCGAGTGAAACACCTGCCGGGCACCTCTGGGTAGTGGGGAAAAGCGGTATTCGGATATGGCCTGCATAATGTTGAATGTCGGTCTGCGGGCGGGAGTTGGCCAAAAACGGCTGACCGAGATTTCGCTCAGTCTACCACAAGCGTAGCAATCCAACAAGAGGCCCTAACACACGCGTATTGAGAGAAGGTGAGCTGTTCTGTCGATTCATCTCATAATTGAAATACTGTTCTGGATAAGCGCTTTCTTACTTTTTTATGCCTACCTAGGTTATACATGCCTGCTCTATGTTATCTCCAGGGTATATGTCCGGCCGGTGACAAAAGAGGACATCCTACCAAGCATCAGCCTGGTGATTGCCGCCTATAATGAAGAAGCGGTACTGGGCCGGAAGCTGGAGAACGCCCTTTCGCTCAACTATCCCCCGGACCTGCTGGAAATTGTCGTGATCTCGGACGGATCCACAGACAAAACCAATGAGATCATTCACTCCTACTCGAATGCGGACTCAAGAGTTCGCGCGCTGATCAGCCCCATCAACCAGGGCAAAGACGCCTGCCTGGCACAATACGTGCCTGACCTGAGCAGTGACCTGCTTGTTTTTACCGATGCCAATTCTTTTTATGAAAAAGACCTGCTCCGCATCATTGCAAGGCCCTTTGCAGACGAGGAAATCGGCTTTGTTACCGGCAGCACCTTATACAAAGGCGCCGGTTCAGGAAAAGAGACCGCAGGACTGGGCCTCTATTCCAGGCTCGAGAGGATGACAAAACGATTGGAGAGCCGCATCGGCTCCTGCGTGGGTGCCGACGGCGCGATCTTTGCCATCAGGGGCCCCCTCTTCCGGATGACCGCCTCGGATGTGATGAACGACCTCACATTGCCCCTTTCCATAGTGCAGCAGGGCTACAGGGGTGTCCTCGAGCCGGACGCCGTATGCCGTGAAGAGGAGGCGGCCGGTACGGAAGCTGCTTTCAAGAGACAGGTAAGAATCGTCAATCGCACCATCAGGACGTTATTTCGCTATCGAGGCCTTTTCAATGTATTTCGTTTTCCTTTTTTCTCCATCCAATTTTTATCGCACAAAGGCCTAAAACTTTTTTCCCCTTTTCTTATATTCATATTATTTATTGCAAATATCGCTTTACTCTTTAAGCATACCTATTACTGGGCGCCTATGTCCTTGCAAATGGCTATAGTAGCACTGGGATGTATTGAATTTATCGCACAAGGTAAATTAAAACACAACTCAATTATCAATGCTGTTGGGACCTTTTTGATGACAAACCTGGCTATTGCAAAAGCCTGGATGGCGCTCCTTGAAAAAGACCCCTATCGAACATGGAATACAGCACGAAGCGAATAAGGGGTTACTTGCCCGTTGGGGTTTCAGAAATGGTTGAACAATGGGGTGTTGAGCCGTCATGTGTGGCATTGTAGGAATAGCTTCGAGTAAACCCACATCATTTCCTCTTGAAAAGGCCATCCAAGCCCTGCGGCACAGAGGTCCGGACGATTCCGGGTCCTATGAGGATACCCACATCAGCCTGGGCCATGCCAGGCTGAGCATCATCGATGTGGCCGGAGGCAAACAGCCGATTTTCAATGAGGACGGCACCAAAATCATAATCTTTAACGGTGAGATCTATAATTTTCAAGAATTGAGGCAGGAACTCTTACAAAAAGGACACCAATTCAAGACCCTGAGCGATACTGAAACCATTCTGCACGGGTATGAAGAGTGGGGTGTGGACTGCCTGCACCGCTTAGAAGGCATGTTCGCGTTCGCCCTCTGGGACAAGCAGGAAAAACGCCTCTTTCTGGCCAGGGACCGCCTCGGAATCAAGCCGCTGTTTTATGCCGAATATCAAGGCCGTTTGTACTTTGCATCCGAAATAAAGGGCATCC
>CAYYVD010000462.1:0-3126 GCA_964475045.1 uncultured Desulfobacterales bacterium
AGGGCGGGTCCAAAAACCGGAAATAGGTGGGTCCATTTTTAACCGGAAGTAGCACCAAAGGTCCTTGTTCGACGATGGACAATGATGGTGTCTTCAGTTAGGATGACGGCCTGTACGTCCTCCTCACATGCTGCAATCTCCAAGACCATGATCCCCGTTGCACGAGGATAGGCCCGGATGAATGAGTTGACCTGCCCCAGTTGCAAAAAGTCATGCTCTTCTGAAAACCGTTTCTGCATCCATTGCGGGTGCCTTCTAGACTCGGAGGAGGTTGGTGCGCCCTGCGTCGGGTTTTCCCCCGACCCCTCGACGGCAGAAGGGCCTGCTACGAAAACACCCCGGGATGAAACATCCGAGGAAATACAAGGAATTCGAGTGGATTATCAGCACCTCTTCCTGTATGCCGGCAAGCATGGATGCATTCCTTTTCGGTTTGCAAATAGAGAGGACCGCCTCATCAAGAAAATCATTCTCACCGTACAGTCCAAGGCCTTTGAAGAGGAAGAGCAGCCCCTGAAGATGGAGCGTGAAGTGAGGCTTGGCAAAGGGGCTTTATGGGAGACAAGGTTCTGTGATTTCGACATTCAGGACAGGGATGGATTCTACCGTGTCCAGGTTCGCGGATACGTTTTCGATGAGAAGGAAAACCCCCATGCATTCCGGGGATCCTTCAAGCTGCTGGTGAGGGATCCCCATGGGGAAAAGGCGTCGATCGTGTTTGAGGACGGAGCCGCCGGCATGATGGATCGGGTGGATGTGAGCGCCGTAAAGGAGATTGTGATACGCGACGGGGCTGCCGCGGATCTCGGCGATGTGGGGCGAAGCTTCGATGAAGAGGAGGGGGGGTGGGTGCAGATCCCCCTGACCGAGGATTTCGAACAGACACGCCTCTTGCGGGAGTGGTCACAGGGAAAAGAGAAGGCTTCGGGCGTCCCCGTACAAGACATCGAAGGCAGCTCATTGCCGAGGGCGTTTCTCACGTTCCAGGGGGACCAAGGTTCCAGGACCGTTCATGTGTGGGCGCGCGAGCGGTGCCTCATCGGGAGGAACCCGGAGAAATCAGACTTGGTCTGCATCTTACTTCCAAGTGACGAGCGGCACAGAAAAGAGAATCTTCTCATCAGCCAAACCCACTGCACACTGGGGTTCAAAGGAGGCCACATTATTCTTGAGGATGAAAACAGTGCAAACGGAACGTTTGTTGACGGACAACGTGTAACGGCGCCGGTTTCCCTGGTGGACGGACAGATCTTGAGTCTGGCAGACAAACTGCACCTCAGGTATCGTGAGTTCAGGGCATTGAGCCGCGAGCGAGGTGTCAAAGATCTGCTCGAGAGCTGCCGCTCGCTCGTTGACTGCACCACCGCCCTTTCGTCTCTGGATTTGGACGCGACCAAAGAACGGGCCCCTTTGGACGCGTTTCGGCTGAGGCGATTGAACAACTACCAAGAACGCCTCGAATACCTGTTTCTCCTAAGAGCCGCATCGATCGGTTCATCGAAAAACGCAGCGATTCTTGCACCGTATGATTCGGTTTCTGAGCTGCACGCCAGGCTGCACGTGCAGCCAAACGGGTATTGGCTCGAGGACATGAACTCGGAGAAGGGGACACGCGTCAATGGAAACCAGTTGATGCCGTTTGAACCGGTCCCCCTCGGCAGGGAGGCGCGCGTATCGCTCGGTGATATCGCCATGCAGTTTCGAGTGACGTAACCTTCTTGAATACAGCGCATCGGTATCCGATTCGAAGTAATGATTTTTGCAGAATTCCCCACGCGATTTCGTCCCAATACCCATGAAAGCATAGCGAGCAGCACAGAGTCCGGTTTCTGCGAGAAGAGGAGATCATCAATGAGACGTCACGGAATCTCTCATGGTGCTGCAGTTCTGGTCTGCACGATCACGTCGGCTCTTCTAGTAGATCTGGTCAAAAAGCAAGTGCCGGTAGTGTACAGAGCCGTTGAGAACCTTGCTGAGCTTACCGCCTTCATTCTTGCTCTGCCATATGGGACATCGTTTCTGAATATTGTAATCTATGCTTCAATGCTGGCGATGATTTGGGGAGTAGCCTTTTCCTTCCTTCATCGGGACTGATTCTTGAAGATATAGACATGTCAAGGCCTACAAGAATGAACTGCCGACCTCGAAGAGAAGATATACATCACAAAAGGATTGTTGTTTCTGATTTTGTTAAAGAATTGAACAGGTTGCACTCATAGGGTCATGAGTTTAGATTGGCTCTGAGGTTCATAGCCTTCTCATCGCTGTATGGTTTTCGAATCTTGCCGAGTCTTTCATGAACGTCAACTGGAAGTTGCCTGTAGGGCCGTTCCGGTGCCTGGCAAGGATGATTTCCGCGGAGCTGTTCCTCTTCTGCGGCACTTCCTCTCAGCCCTTTCTGGAGATGAAAAGGATCAGGTCCGCGTCCTGCTCGATGGCGCCGCTCTCACGGAGGTCCGAGAGCTGGGGCAGCTGGCCTTCCCGGTCCTCCACCTTTCGGTTGAGCTGGGAGAGGGCCAGCACGGGGATGTCCAGGTCCTTGGCCATGAGCTTGAGGCCGCGGGAGATCTCGGAGATCTCCACCTGACGGGACTCGGCCCGTCGCTTCCGCTCACCTTGAAGGAGCTGGAGGTAGTCCACCACCACGAGCCCCACGGGCTCCCTCTCCATGAGTCGTCTGAGCCGGGTCTTCATGCCGAGGACGGTTGCACCGCCCGAGTCGTCGATGAAGATCGGAAGCTGGGAGAGGCGGTCCGCACATGATATCAGGAGTTCCCACTCATCCCCCACCAGGATGCCGGCCTTGAGCTTTCGGGAGTTCAGCCGGGCATCCATGCTGAGAAGCCGGAGGCCCAGCTGTCGCTTGGACATATCCAGACTGAAGAAGGCCACTGCCTTTCCGTTCTTGCCGGCCGCATGTCTGGCCATGGAGAGGGCCAGGGCGGTCTTCCCCATGCTGGGTCGGCCCGCCACAATGATCAGGTCTGCCGATCAAAGCGAGCAGAAGGAAGAGCCAAGCCGGGCGGCCGCGCCGGATTTTGTGTGTTGAGCTCATGTCGCGTTCTCCTTCGTTCAGACCTCGTTACGCAAGGCGATTTTGCCCCCTGATTTTTGGACATTTTTCTA
>CAYYVD010000463.1:0-3091 GCA_964475045.1 uncultured Desulfobacterales bacterium
GGATCAGCACGTCCCGCTTGTGCTCCACCAGGCGTTTGGCCTTCTCGATGACCATCTCGGCCACCTGCACGTGCCGCTGCTGGGGCTCGTCGAAGGTGGAGCTGATGACCTCGGCCTTGACCGAGCGCTGCATGTCCGTGACCTCCTCGGGCCGCTCGTCGATGAGAAGAACGATCTTGTGAATGTCCGGCTGATTGGCGGTCACGCTGTTGGCGATGTTCTGAAGGAGCATGGTCTTGCCGGTCCGGGGAGGGGCCACGATCAGACCGCGCTGCCCCTTGCCGAGGGGCGTCATGAGATCCATGATGCGCGTGGAGAAGTTGTCCGCCGTGGTCTCCAGGGTCACCCGTTCCTCCGGGTACAGGGGGGTGAGGTTGTCGAACAGGATCTTCTCTCTGGACACCTCGGGGTTGGCGTGGTTGACCTGCTCCACCTTCAGGAGGGCGAAGTACCGCTCCGAGTCCTTGGGAGGGCGGATCTGTCCGGAGACCGTGTCGCCGGTTCTCAGATTGAATCGCCGGATCTGGGATGGTGAGATGTAGATGTCATCCGGACCTGGCAGGTAGTTGGAGTCGGGCGCCCGCAGAAATCCGAAACCGTCGGGAAGGGTCTCCAGGACCCCTTCGCCGTAAATCAGCCCGTTTCGTTCCGACTGGGCCTGGAGCAGGGAAAAAATCAGCTCCTGCTTGGGCATGCCCGTCGCCCCATCAATGTTGGCCGCCTTGGCCATCTCGGTGAGCTCGTTGATCTTCATCTGTTTCAGTTCAACAATGTTCATGTTCCCTCTCCAGTGATTGGCGCACGATTCCTTTTCCTCTCTCCCGTGCCGGTTGACGCCTGCGATGGCTCACCCCTTCATCCATCGGCTCTCTGCCCCGGGTCCGCCCCTGAGTTCGGAGGTGCGGGACCTTTTGCTCCCTGCGCTTGTCGCCTGTTCCTCTTGTTTTCTTCCGGAAATGGTGTTCTCCCGGGGTCGTTCCGATCGGAAACCGGGCTCCCTGGAATACCCCACCCGCAGGCGGGGGCCTGCTGGATGACCTCACACCGGTATGCGGTTTTGAATGAAGACGACGCAGCAGAGTACCCGTGAAGTCCTTGTTGAAGTCCGGGAAAACCGAATCCTTTGAAAGGCAGGAAAGGATACGTTCCTTGTATCCCCATCCTCTCAACCCTGTCAAGGAATTTTGTTTTCCTCGACCACCGCGGCGAGAATGTCCCGCGTTCGGACCATGTCCTCCGGAAGGGGACAGGTGAACTCGCGGTAATTCCCGCTGCCGGGGTGTGTGAACCCGAGAAGCTCCGCATGCAGCATCTGCCGGCCCAGAAGATCCTGGACGGCGGCCGCGGCCTGAGGATGATGCCGCTTCCACCAGGTGCGCTTCGGACCGTACACAGGGTCTCCCACCACGGGATGGCCCTCGTGGGAGAGGTGGACTCGAATCTGGTGGGTCCTGCCGGTTCGAAGCCGTACGTGCAAGGCGGCGAAGTCCCGCCCCCACTGCTCTCGAAGGCCCCACTGCGTCACGGCCCTGCGGCCCGTCTCCGGCATCACCGCCATCCGCTTCCGGTGGCGCGGATGGCGGCCGATGGGAAGATCGATCTCCCCTCCGGGCGCTCTGAAGGCCCCGTGCACGAACACCGCGTAGTCCTTGCGAACCTCTCCGGCCTTGAACTGGGCCGCCAGCCCCTCGTGGGCCTGATCCGTCTTTGCGGCCACCATGAGACCGGAGGTGTCCTTATCCAGCCGGTGCACGATGCCGGGTCGCAGGACCCCTCCGATGCCCGACAGGTCCCTGCAGTGCTCCAGGAGCCCGTGGACCAGGGTTCCCCGATCATGGCCGGGGCCGGGGTGGACCACCAGGCCGGCCGGTTTGTTCAATACGATCAAGGAGGCGTCCTCATAGACGATCTCGAACGGGACGGGCTCGGGCTCCAGCCGGCACGGGACCGGCTCGGGGATGGTCAGGGAAACGCGATCGCCCGTTTTCAGGCGGTACCCGGACTTGGCCGTCCGTTGGTTGACGGTCGCCGAGCCGGAGCGGATGAGCTCCTGGGCCCTGGATCGTGTGAGCTCTTTGACCTGGGAAGCGAGAAAAGCGTCGAGACGGTCGCCGGCATGATGCTCTGAGATCAGAAAGCGATGACTCCTGGTTTGTTCGCAACTCACGTTTCGCGCACAAGGACGGTTGGCTTTCAGGTGGATGGTTCCGCATCCTCCCATCCCGCACAGCAGGAATGCTAACCGAATATCTTGTCGAGATCCTTTTCGATTTGGGTTTCCTCAACCTTCTTGGCCAGAGAGATCTCCTTCACCAGCAGGCTTCGCGCCGTGTCCAGCATCTTTCTCTCCCCAAAGGAGAGCTCCTTTTCCGTCTTCAACATGAGCAGGTCCCGGTACACCTCTGCGACCTCGTACACGGATCCGGTTTTGATTTTCTCCATGTACTCGCGGTACCGGCGGTTCCATGTCTGGTTGTCCACAATGACATCCCGTTTCTTCAGGATGCTGTAGAGCTTGGGAACTTCGTTCTTGCCGATGATCTCTCTCAGCCCGACGTTGTCGACGTTCTTGGTCGGGATCATGATCTTCATGTCATTCTCGAGAATACGCATGACGTAAAAGTCTTGACAACATCCGGAGATCTCTTGGCTTTCGATCTTCTCGATCACTCCCACGCCGTGTGCCGGGTACACGGCCAAATCGCCTATGCTAAACATGAACCATTCCCCCGTGATCCACAGGGCACAGAGCGCCCGCCCAGGTGACCGGGTCCACCCCCTGGAAGGGGAGTCGCGTCTCCGGCCTGGCGCATTCCGCGGCGGTTGTGGAATCTATATGGAGGCCGGAGGCCGGGAGAGGGGGTCGACAGGACCCCACCTCCCCGGCCTTCCGGGCCGAATCATGAAGTCCGCAGCTAGAACAACCCGCCCCAGCTCGCCAGGAGCGGCGCGATCACCAGAGAGACGACCGACATGAGCTTGATCAGGATGTTCATGGCGGGACCGGAGGTGTCCTTGAACGGATCGCCCACGGTGTCGCCGACCACGGCCGCCTTGTGATTGTCGCTGCCTTTGCCTCCGAAGTGGCCTT
>CAYYVD010000464.1:0-3086 GCA_964475045.1 uncultured Desulfobacterales bacterium
GTCCGGGTACTCCTTCTTGAACGTGTTGTAGCAGTGGGGGCAGAGGGTGAGGATCTTCTTCACGCCGTACTCGTTGAGGAGCTCCACGTTGGACTCCGCCTGTACTTGAAACAGGTACTCGTGCCCCATGCGCCGGGCCGGGTCCCCGGTGCACCGCTCCTCCTCGCCGAGCACGGCAAAGGAGACGCCAGCGGCGTCCAGGATGCGGACCAGGCTTCGTGCGATCTTCTGGTTTCGAGGATCGAAGGCCGCCGAGCACCCGACCCACAAGAGGAAGTCCACGGGCTCCTCGGTCTCGGCCGCCTCGGCCATGGTGCGAATCTCGAGCCCCTTGGCCCAGTCGAGCCGGGCCGTAGGGTGCTCGTTCCAGGGGTTGCCGCGTTTCTCCGTGCCTGCGAACACCTCGGCAAAGGTGTCCGGGTACCGGTCCTGCATCATCACCTCGCTCCGGCGGATCTCCAGGATCTTGGAAAGGGGGTCGATGAAGACGGGGCAGGCCTCCACGCAGGCCATGCAGGTGGTGCAGGCCTCCACGGCCTCGGGCCGAATGCGGGCCTCCAGGATGCGCCGGGGCTCGCCGGGCTCGCCGCGGAGGGGGCGCTCCTCGTTGAGCTGGGCCCGCAGGCCCAGGACGATCTCCCGGGGAGAGAGCACCTTGCCCGCGTTGCTGGCCGGGCAGTTGAGCTCGCACCGGCCGCACTCGGTGCAGGAGGACACGTCCAGGAGGTCCTTCCGCGAGAGCTCGGCCAGGGTGTCGTACCCCAGCACCTCGTCGCGCTCGAACGCCCCTTCCACGTCCAGGGAAACGAGGCGCCCCTGAGGGCGCAGGTCCCGGAACAGGGCATTGGCCCAGGCCGAGAGCACGTGCATGGCCCGCGGGGCGAAGGGGAGGACGGCTATCCCGCCCAGGGCCAGGACCGCATGTACCCACCAGAGCCCGGTGTGCCAGGCCCGAAGCCCTTCCGCCCCTGCGCCCGCCCAGAGGCCGGACAGGGCGTAGCCCACCGGGGACCAGCCCGGGCCGTAAGACAGGTCCCCCTCCATGGCGGCGAGCCGCAGCCCCTCCACCACAAAACCGGTCACCGCGACGGCCAGGAGCCAGGCCGGAAGCGCCCAGGCCCCGGGACCCCGCTCGAGCTGGGGGCGGCGAAGGAGGTACCGGCGGACGAGCGCCAGGATGAGGCCCGCGGCCAGGGCCAGTCCCACCAGGTCCAGGACCAGCTCGAATCCCAGGAAGAAGGGCCCCTTCCAGATCCCGGACTCCATGCCCAGGAGCTTTCGAAACAGGTCGTACTCGATGGAGATGATCAGCGTGCCCACAAAGAGCACGATCATCCCCCCCATAACGCAGAGATGCATCACGCCGCCCAGCAGGTGCCTGCGCAGGACCCGCCGGTTGCTGAGGACCGTGGCCAGGGCACCGGCCGCCCGGGCGCGGAACCGGGACCAGGAGACCGGAACGGGCCTTGCCGACAGGATGCGGCGCACGTGCCGGTACACGCCGTAGCCGAGCACGGCCGCGGCCAGGGAGGCCAGGGCGTACAGGAGCAGCTCTTCGGCCGAGGGGATGTTCCAGAAGATCTCGCGGGTTTCCATGGGGACCTCCAATGCATGGGCGCGGTGGGCGTTCAAGGCGCATTTTTGGCTTGACAGCCGATTTCAGGCGCGATTATATTGGCCCGCAAAATAGATTGCAAGAAGAATATTGGACCAATATATCGGTTGGCAAGCATGAACGGCAACCCCATCTACACGGAGCTGAAGCGGCGCATCGTGCTCCTGGACTTCGAGCCGGGTCAGGTTCTTCGAGAGAAGGAGCTCATCGAGGAGTTCGGGGTCAGCCGAACGCCGGTGCGGGAGGCGCTCATTCGCCTGGAGACGGAAGGCCTCGTCAAGATCTTCCCCAACCTGGGAACCATCGTCTCCGAGGTCAGCTTCCAGCAGCTCAAGGACGTGTTCGAGATCCGGGCCTTCCTGGTGCGGTTGACCGGGCAGCTGGCTGCCGCGCGGATCACGGACGAGGAGCTCGAGCAGGTGCGCGCCCAGATCGGTCGCATGAAAGAGGAGCAGGATCCCAAGACCCTCATGCGCCTGGACCTGGAGCTGCACGATCTCATCAACCGGGCCACCAAGAACGAAGCGCTGGTCAAGATCCTGGGCAGCCTTCGGGACCAGGCCGTACGCATCTGGACCTTCTCCCGCTCGGCCGACGACTACTACGGGCACCTGGCCGAGGAGTTCGAGGGGCTGGTGGAGGCCCTGGAGAAGCGGGACGGCGAGGCCTGCGCACGGATCCTGGAGCGCCACACCAAGGGGTTCATCGAGCACATTCGAAGTCAGCTGACCTGGTAGCCGGCAACCAAACCCATTGTCATGAAGGAACAGGGAGGGAGAGCACCATGAGCACGTTTCCCAGTCAGGCGAAGGTCGTCATCATCGGGGCCGGCATCGTCGGCAACAGCGTGGCCTACCACCTCGCGGAGAAGGGCTGGAAGGACATGGTCCTGCTGGACAAGGGGCCCCTGCCCAATCCGGGCGGCTCCACGGGGCACGCGTCCAACTTCATCTTTCCCGTGGACCACGGCAGGGCCATGACCCAGATCACCCTGGACAGCACCGAGCAGTACAAGGCCATGGGGGTGCACCGGGAGAGCGGCGGCATCGAGCTGGCCCAGACCCCGGAGCGCATGGAGGAGCTCAAGCGCCGGATGGCCTCGGCCAAGTGCTGGGGCATCGAGTCACAGCTGCTGGATCCGGACGGCGTGCTCGAGCTCTTCCCCTGGGTCGACAAGGAGAAGATCCTGGGCGGCTTCTACACCCCGTCGGTGGGGGTGGTGGACTCGCTTCGGGCCGGCACCATCATGCGGGAGAAGGCCCGGGACATGGGCGCGCTGAGCATCTTCCCCAACACCGAGGTGCTGGGGATGGAGGTGGGAAACGGCCGCATCCGGTCGGTCAAGACCTCGCGGGGTGAGGTGGAGACGGAGTACGTGATCATCGCCTGCGGCGTGTGGAGCCCGCGACTCGCGGAGATGGCCGGGGCCTCCATTCCCCTGGTCCCGGTTGCGCATCAGATGATCGACGCC
>CAYYVD010000465.1:0-3084 GCA_964475045.1 uncultured Desulfobacterales bacterium
AGGAGATGGCAGTGCTTGGCAAGGTCAATCAGCGCTTCGCAGGGTCCCGTGTCCCCGGAGTAGACCACCGTGCGGCCGGCGGGGGTCTCGATGCGGTAGGCCAGGCTGTGCTCGGTGTGGGGCATGGCCCGGGGCTGAACGCGCAGGGTGCCCAGAACCCGGGGCTCGGTCCCGCAAAGAGGCCACTCCAGCAGGGACATGACCCCGGCGGGGAGGTCGATCCACCGTCCGTAGGCCTGCCCCAGGGCGTTCACAAGGGCGGCCAGGCCCTCCGGACCGGCCACCCGGAAGGGGGTGCGGGAGGCCAGCAGGGGAGGGTGCCGCGTGGCGAAGAGGAAGTGGACCAGGTCCGCCGTGTGATCCGGGTGAAAGTGGGAGAAGAGGATCTGGTCCACGGCATGGGGGCGAAGACCGGCCCGTGCGAGCCGTCGAACGGTGCCCGGTCCCGCGTCGATGAGGGTGATCTCCTGCCCGCAGCGAAGCACCAGGGCCGGGCTGCAACGGTCCGCGAGAGGCTGGGCCGTGCCCGAGCCGAGAACAAGGACGGAAGGTTCAGAAGGGTGCATTATAAAACCTCGTATTGACAATTAAATGGAATAAAAAAGTTGCCTGCTTCCCTGACGACGCCGCCCGCGTTTTGTCATTCATTTTTCCTTGACAGCCCGCGCTTTTTCGTTATAAAGGACCTTGTTCCAAATTGCACAATATACTAAGCGGTTATCTCAATGCATCGTTTATTGATGGGTATGGGGTGACGTTTCGCCCCCACACGACTGAACACCAAAAGGAGGATTGTCCATGTCGAAGCTTGTTCCACCGCACGGAAAAGAAGAAAAGCTGATGCCTCTCCTGCTCGAGGGCGACGCCCTCAAGGCGGAGGAGGAAAAGGCAAAGACCCTCAAGCAGCTCACCTCCACCTCCCGGGAGACCTCGGACCTGATCATGCTGGGCATCGGCGCCTTCACGCCGTTGACCGGGTTCATGGGCAAGGCCGACTGGCAGGGCGTCTGCGACAAGTACCTCATGGCGGACGGCACGTTCTGGCCGATTCCGATCACCTTCTCCACGGACGACGAGGACGTGAAGGAAGGCGACGAGGTGGCCCTGAAGGACGTGGACACCGGGACGATCATCGCCACCATGCAGGTGACCGAGAAGTACACCATCGACAAGGAGCACGAGTGCAAGCAGGTGTTCGGCACCACCGACCTCGAGCACCCGGGCGTGGAAAAGGTGATGAGCCAGGCCAAGTACAACCTGGCCGGACCGGTCAAGGTCATCAGCGAGAGCTTCTACCCGGAGCAGTTCAAGGAAATCTATCACCGGCCCGCCGAGTCGCGCAAGATCTTCGACGACAAGGGATGGAGCCGGGTGGCGGCCCTCCAGCTCCGCAACCCCATGCACCGGTCCCACGAGTTCCTGGCCAAGATCGCCGTGGAGGTCATGGACGGCGTGTACATCCACCAGCTCGTGGGCAAGCTGAAGCCGGGCGACATTCCGGCGGATGTGCGGGTCCGGGCCATTCAGGCCCTGGTGGACAACTACTTCGTGAAGGACACCGTGGTCCAGGGCGGCTACCCCATGGAGATGCGCTACGCCGGCCCCCGGGAGGCCCTGCTCCATGCCACCTTCCGGCAGAACTACGGCTGCAGCCACATGATCATCGGCCGCGACCACGCGGGGGTGGGGGACTACTACGGGCCCTTCGACGCCCAGAAGATCTTCGATGAGATCCCCGAGGGCGCGCTCAAGTGCGAGAACCTCAACATCGACTGGACCTTCTACTGCCAGAAGTGCGACGGCATGGCGTCCATGAAGACCTGCCCCCACGGCAAGGAAGACCGAATGCTGCTCTCCGGCACCATGGTGCGCAAGACCCTTTCCGAAGGCGGAGACCTGCCGGCCGAGTTCTCCCGGCAGGAGGTGGCGGACATCCTCAAGGAGTATTACCAGAACCTGGAAGAGAAGGTCGAGGTCAAGCTCCACGGCGCCGCCACCGGCGAGGTGAAAGACAAGTAGCGTTGCACAACCTCGAAAAAGCGGAGGCCCCTCGCACAGGGGGGCCTCTCAACCGTTGATCCCGAACCATTGAAAGAAAGGAGGTGTCGACCAAACCGAACCACGTCATTGAGACACTTGTGAAGGTTTTCAAACTGACATTTCAGGAGGTGTTCAAATGCCAAGCTACGTGATTAACGAAAAATGCGACGGTTGCAAGGGGCAGGACAAGACGGCCTGCATGTACATCTGCCCCAACGACCTCATGGTGCTGGACAAGGAGAGGATGAAGGCCTATAACCGTGACCCCCAGATGTGCTGGGAGTGCATGTGCTGCGTCAAGATCTGCCCGCAGCAGGCCATGGACGTTCGGGGCTACGCCGACTTCGTGCCCATGGGCGCCAGCGCCACCCCGTTGAGAGGTTCCGAGGACATCATGTGGACCGTCAAGTTCCGCGACGGGTCCGTCAAGCGGTTCAAGTTTCCCATTCGGACGACGGCGGAAGGCTCGGCCGATCCGCTGGGCGGCTATGCGACCCACGACGACCTCAACAACGAGGCCCTGGCCACCGAACCCGAATCCCTCGGCATGGACGCGGTTCCCACGAGATAAGAAGGAGGATTGAATTATGGCAAACTTTGAGACGGTAGAAGTCAGCACCGACCTCCTGATTCTGGGTGGAGGGTTCTCCGGTTGTGGTGCGGCGACGGAAGCGGCCTACTGGGCCAAGAAGAACAACCTGAAGGTCACGCTCGTGGACAAGGCGGCCCTGGACCGCAGCGGCGCCGTGGCCATGGGCCTTTCGGCCATCAACCAGTACGTGGGCATCGGCGATGGCGACAACACCGCCGAGGAGTATGTCCAATACGTGCGCCAGGACCTCATGGGGATCTCCCGGGAGGACCTGGTCTACAACATCGCCCGTCACGTGGACGGCACCGTCCACATGTTCGAGAAATGGGGCCTCAAGATCTGGAAGGACGAGGACGGCAAGTACGTCCACGAGGGTCGCTGGCAGCTCATGATCAACGGCGAGTCCTACAAGATCCTCGTCGCCGAGGCCGCCAAGAACGCCATGGCCGACT
>CAYYVD010000466.1:0-3060 GCA_964475045.1 uncultured Desulfobacterales bacterium
AGCAGCAGCACCATGGCGAACCCGGCGATCATGAGCATCAGAGCGGCGGTCAGGGCCACCTCCACCTCGCCGGAGGTGATGTTGAGGTAGACCGCCATGGGCAGGGTCTCGGTGTGAAAGCGCGTGGCGCCCGCCACCATGAGGGTCGCGCCGAACTCCCCCACGGACCGTGCCCAGGCCATCACCGCGCCGGAGAGGATCCCGTGGCGGGCCATGGGGAGGGTGACCCGAAAGAAAACCTGGCTCGGCTGCAGCCCCAGGGTCTGGCCGGCCCACTCGTAACGGGGGCTGAGGGACTCAAAGGCGGCCCGGGCGCTGCGGGTGACGAGGGGCGCGGCAATGAAGGTCTGGGCCACCACGGCGCCCAGCGGGGTGAAGAGCACCCGGATGCCCCAGCGGGAGAGCAGACCTCCGAGGCCCGCCTCGCCGAAGAGGAACAGCAGGCCCACCCCGGCGATGAGGGGGGTCATGACCAGGGGCAGGTCCAGGAAGGTGTCCAGCACGGTCTTGCCGGGAAAGGTTCGGCGGGCCAGGACGTAGCCCGAAGGTACGCCCAGGAGCACGGCCGCGGCCGTGGCGGTCAGGGAGGTGACCAGGCTCAACCGGAGGGCGAAGACGGTCTCCGGGGAGGTCACGGCCCGTACCACGGCGGCCGGGGTGAGGGGCAGGATCAGGGCGGTGATCACCCCCAGGACCAGGAAGGCCAGGAGGAGCAGGGGAAGGACGAACAGGCGATGCACGATCACTCCTCCAGGGGCAGAAAGCCGAACCGGCGGAACACGGCCCGGGCCTCGTCCGAGGTCAGAAAGGTGCAGAAGCGTTCGGCCGGGTCCGGGTGGCGCGTGGTGCTCAGCACGACCACGGCAATGGTCTCCGGCTCGAAATAGGCCTCGGGGACGGGGATTATGTGAATGCGGTCCTGAAACTGAAACGCGTCGGCCCGGCCGATGATGGAGGCGTCCACGTCCCCCCGGGCGATGTAGAGCGCCAGCTGCTTGACCGTGCCCCCGTAGACCGCCACGTTCTCGAGGATCTCGGCCTCCAGGCCGGCCCGCCGAAACATGGTCCAGGCGGTCCGGCCGAAGGCCATGGCCTTGGGATCGCCCAGGGCCAGGCGAAGGCCGGGCTTGGCCAGATCCTCGAAGGCGCGAATACGATCGGTGGCATGGAGGGCCACCCCCACCACGGCCGTGTGCGACACCAGGGGCCGGACGGAGCGAATGCGCCCGGCCCGCTCGAGCCGGTCCAGGAAGAACAGGGCCCCGGGCATGTAGAGGTCCCCCCGGCCCGAGGCCTCGATGCGGGCCAGTAGTCGTCCGCTGCCGTCATAGCTCGTGAGGATCCGGTGGCCGGTCTCTTGCTCGAACCGGGCCGTCAGCACGTCCAGGGGCTGGCGGAGCCCAGCGCCGGCCAAGAGGGAGAGCTCCTCGGCCCGGGCGTTCGATGGAAGCAGCAGGGCCGTGAGCAGACCGGCGGCGATCACGACCGTTGCGATCCAGTGCAGGCTGCGGCCTCTCAAAGAGACAGCCATGATCAGGAACCCTGCCCGCAGAATCGATCCCAGCCCATAAGGGCGGCGGCCCCGGCGATGGTGCTTCCGTAGAAGAGCACGGGCTTGTGATCGAGAAAGTCCTCGATGGTGTCGTTCACCAGGGTGGTGCCGGTCACCAGGAGAAGGTCGGCCCAGGCGATCACCTCCTCCCGGGCGTCGGGCCCTTCGATCCGCACCCCCCGCTTTTCTGTGCCCACGTTGTCCGGGTCCAGATCCAGCACCCGCAGGGGAAGGGCGGCGGCCAGTGCCTCCACCATAGCGGGTTGAAGGCCCACTTGAGCGATCCTCCCGCGGCCGTAACGGTCCTGAATGTGCTGCGACAGCTCGGCCGCACACAGGCCCGGTCCCTGATCCCGGCAGTGGATGGTCTTCTCCGCAAGGCCCAGGGAGCGAAGGACGGCGTTCAGGGTGGACACGAAGACCGCCCGGCGGAAGTTGTTCGTGAGCGGCATGTCGAAGACCTCCGCCAGAGTGCCTTCGAAGTCGCCGTACCGGTCGGTGTAGGCCTGACCGAGGGCGCCGTCGAGCTCGGCCTGCATGAGGCGTTCCTTGCCTTGCTGCAGCGGAAAGTCGTCGCCCTCGGGGTTGCCGATGGCCTCCTCTGTGGTGAGCGCCCGGGCCTTCACGCGGATCCTCCGGCTCATGAGATCCCGGGGCTCGAGCAGCGGGCGGGCCTCCTGCTTGATGCGGTCAAAGACGTTCGTCATGGCTGGTTCGTCTCCTCGAGATAGGGTTGGGCTTCCTCCCAGAGCCAGTCCCGCCAGGCCTGGGTGGTGGCCCGCTTGAATCCGGCGGACAGCCGCCGGTGGGGAGCGGTCTCCCGCTCGACGCGGCGGCCCATGCGGGAGAGGGCCTGCTCGAGCACCCGGTCCTGCTCCCGGACCAGGCGGGTGCCGTCCAGGCCGAGCTCGCGAATGAAGAAGAGCTTGGCCAGGAACTCCACGCGGAGGTCGCGCACGTGCTCGGTCGGGGCGAGCACCCAGGCCAGAAAGCCATCGCGGCCCGGTTCCGTGAGCTGAAACACGCGCTTGGAGGGCCGGGAGGCCTGGGCTTCCAGGCTGGAGCTCACGAGCCCGTTCTCTTCGAGCCGCTTGAGCCGTGCGTAGAGCTGGCTGGTGGGAATGCGCCAGATGACACCAAGGTGCTGCTTGAGAAAGGTCCGAATCTCGTACCCGTGACGGGGGCCGGTCATCAAGGCCCCTAGCAGGGCGTACTCGCTGTCTGGTTGGGTCTTCACGGCAAATCCTCAGCATTCATTCCAAAATGAATTATTCCATCATGGAATAAATGTCAAGACCCGAAAATGGGGTCTTGAATCTTGACCTTTTTTGGAAACCACCGGACGGGAAGGTCGGAGTTTCGGGGACACCATACGTAATTCACAAAACGGGTGATGTTTTCCGCGAGGGGACTTCTTGAATTTCGTATGGTGTCCCCGAAACTCCTCCTGGCCGTCATCACGGCCTACGTCTACAGCTCCGCCGTGGTGTTCGGCGTGCCGGGCAAGG
>CAYYVD010000467.1:0-3030 GCA_964475045.1 uncultured Desulfobacterales bacterium
AGCAGGCCGGTGAGGACCACGAGCCCGGCACCCAGCAGGGCCACCACCGTTCGATGGACCTTCTCGGTGAGCAGGACCGCATAGGTGGCCACCAGGATGCCCGCGGAGAGCCACATGGGGTCCATTCCGAACACCACGGATGCCGCGTCTGCAGGGTGTCCACTCATGATCTCACCTCCTTCAGGGCGTTGAGCACGGTAAAGAAGGAGATGGCCCCCACGAGCCGACGGGACCCTCGTTCCACCACCGGAACCACGAACTGCTTGCCCGTGATGAGCAGCATGGCGTCCACCAGCCCCGTGTCGGGGTGGGCGACCTCCACGTGGCGATCCATCAGGTCGCGGATCGGACGTTGCTTGAGCTCCTCGAGTCGCGTCCTGAGCTCCTCCCGGCTCTCACGCAAGAATCCCGCGCGCTTCTTCCCCCGCATCATGTGGATGGTCTTGGGGAGCATAAAGTGCATGAGCCGGTCCCCGCTCAGCAGGCCCACAAAGGCGCCGTCCCGGTCCACCACGGGAGCGAGCCCGATGTGCCTCTCCTGCATGAAGTTGATGACCGTGGAGGCCGGATCGTCCTCGCAGATCACGGTTTCGATGGCCTGCATGATGTCCTTGCATTCCATGACGCCCTCCGAATAAGGTTCCGGGATTGAGAAGAACGCGGATACCGGGAAGCTCATGCCGCCGGTGAAAAAGCCGCGCTGCAGGAGGCCTGGGGGTGGTTCGCGAGGAATCGGTGCATGCCCGTCGAAGCGAGGCGGCGGCGTATTCTACTGCGAAACGGGGCACCCGGTCAAATCCACAAACCCCTGGCGCAACCCGTTGAACCCGGATATAAGGCACCCACGCGTTCAGCACCGCGGACAGAAACCGCCGTTTCCAGCGTGCACGACCGGGACCGGAGCCACATGAGCCTAGCCGACACCGAAAACAGCAAACACTGGGGTCCTCGGAACCCGGAAGCCGGGGCCCACGGCAAGTGGGGGGCCATGATCGCCGTCGGGCTGAGCCTCTTCATGGCCACCCTGGACGTGAACATCGTGAACGTGTCCCTGCCCACGCTGGTCGAGGCGCTTCACACCGACTTCGCCACGGTTCAGTGGGTGATCCTCGGCTACGTCCTGGTGGTCACCTCCATGACCCTGAGCATGGGGCGTCTGGGAGACATGTACGGAAAGCGAACCCTGTTCGCTTGCGGACTGGGCCTCTTCACCCTGGGCTCCCTGCTGTGCGGGCTTTCCCCGGGCATTTACTGGCTGATCGGCTTTCGCATGGTGCAGGGGCTCGGAGCGGCCGTCACCCAGGCCCTGGGAGTCGCCATCTTGACCGAGGCCTTCCCTTCCTCGCAAAGGGGCCGGGCCATGGGCCTCATCGGAAGCACCGTTTCCGTCGGCCTGGCCATGGGCCCGGCCCTGGGAGGCCTCCTGATCGGGACCCTCGGATGGCGAAGCGTCTTTCTGATCAACATCCCCATCGGGATGCTGGCCGTCTGGGCCACCTTTCGTTTTGTCCGCCCCTCGGGCCACGAGGGAGACGGCCGGGGGTTCGACGTGGCCGGCGCGGTGGTGGTCCTGCTGCTCATGGGCACCTACGCCCTGGGCATGACCCTGGGGCAGCGCCGGGGCTTCGGCCAGCCGGAAACCGCAGGTCTCCTGCTGACGGCCGCCGTGCTTCTCGCCGCCTTCATCGCGGTGGAGAAGCGGATGCAATCGCCCATGGTGGACCTGAAGCTCTTCGGGAACGTGCTCTTCAGCATCAACCTCCTGATGAGCTGGCTCGTCTTCATCGTGGTCGGCGCCACCTTCACCCTGCCCTTCTACCTGGAGGAAGTCAAAGCGTTCAGACCGGAGATCGTGGGCCTTCTGATGATGATCCTGCCCGTGTGCATGGGACTGCTCGCTCTTGCGGCGGGCGTGCTGGCCGACCGGTTCGGGGCCCGGGGCGTGTCCCTGACCGGCCTCCTCGTCTGCGTCGGGGGCTGCCTGAGCATCAGCGGCCTGGACCAGGACGTGGGGCTGCTCGGCACGGCCCTGAGGCTCATTCCGCTCGGCGTGGGCATGGGCCTGTTCCAGTCCCCCAACAACAGCGCCATCATGGGCGCGGCACCGCGGAACCGGCTCGGTCTGGCCTCCGGGTTGATGACCCTGTCCCGCACCCTGGGGCACACCACCGGCATCCCCCTGGCCGGAACCGCCTTCACGGCGTGGACCCTGGCCGCAGCCCGGAGGCCGGACCTGACCGACGTGACCCAGGCCCCGCCCCATGCCCTGGTGTCGGGTCTGTCCGGGGTGTACGGGACGGCCGCGGTCATCATCGCCACGGCCACCCTGCTCGCCGGTCTGGCCCTCTTTCTGGACCGGCGCCGCCGGCGCTCACGGGCCCGGCGGGATCCCCGTCTCTAAGCTCAGCGCGCCCGGCCGCTCCCCAGGCGCCCGACGAGCAGCGCACCGCAGACCACCAGGGCCCCTGCCACGGCCATCCCGGCGCCGAACGACCCGAGGTCCCCGGCCAGGGCGATGCCCGCCGGAAAGAACCCGCCGCCGAGCACCGGGGCGACCGCCAGGCTCATGGAGAGGGTCAGGGCCCGATTCTCCGGAGTGGAGATGCCGGACGCGGCCGAGAGGATCGGAGGGAACAGGCAGGCTGCGGCGGCGGCCTGCAGGAACACCGCGGCCGCCGAGATGCTCCGCGGACCGAGGCCCAGGGCCGCGACGGTGACCCCGGTCAGGCCCAGGGCCAGGCGAAGGGTGGTCCCCGGCCCCAGCCGGTCGGTGATCCAGCCGGAGAGCAGCACGATGGCCAGCCCTGGAATGCGCGACAGGCCCAAGAGCCGGTTGGCTTCCGGCAGGTCGAACCCACGCTCGTTCACGAGGAACAGGGGAAGGACCGCGTAGACCCCAGTCTCCACACCCACCGCCAGGCTCAGAAGCACGGCCAGGGCCCAGAAGGCCGGGTTCCTGACCACCCCCCGGACGCCCTCCACGCCCGGCAGCGAGGTGCGGGCCGACGCATCGATCCCCCACACTGCGTA
>CAYYVD010000468.1:0-3028 GCA_964475045.1 uncultured Desulfobacterales bacterium
AAAATAATAGGCGGCGTTCTCTACGCCGCTCACGGGAACGGGCTCCCAGGCCTCGACCAGGCCCAGCCCGGTCCTCCGCTCGCGGATCCCCCCCTCCGGACGCTCGAGGAGCATGGAGAGGTACCGGTCGCTGAACCCGTCCTTCTTGGCCCGCTCCAGGAGGGCGTCCGGGAGGTCGCCGGCGGCGCACCCGCGGATCTCCTCCTCCAGCTCCACCAGCTCCTTCATCTGCTCGATGAACCAGGGCTTGATGTGGGTCTTCTCGAAGAGGGCCTGCACGTCCGCGCCCTTGCGGAGCGCCTCGTACATGATGAACTGCCGCTCGCTCGAGGGCTCCGACAGGCGATCCATGAGGTCCTCCAGCGGGCGCTCGTGGAAGTCCGCCGCAAAGCCGAGCCCGTACCGGCCGGTCTCGAGCGATCGGATCGCCTTCTGGAAGGCCTCCTTGTAGTTCTTCCCGATGCTCATCACCTCGCCCACGGCCCGCATCTGGGTCCCCAGGCGATCCTCGGCTCCGGGGAACTTTTCGAACCCCCAGCGGGCGAACTTCACCACCACGTACTCCCCCCATGGGGTGTACTTGTCCAGGGTTCCTTCGCGCCAGTAAGGAATCTCGTCCAGGGTCAACCCGCCGGCCAGGATGGCGGAGATAAGCGCAATGGGGAACCCGGTGGCCTTGGAGGCCAGGGCCGAGGAGCGGGACGTCCTCGGGTTGATCTCGATCACCACCACCCGGCCGGTCTCGGGATCGTGGGCGAACTGGATGTTGGTCCCTCCGATGACCTCGATGGCCTCCACAATGGCGTAGGAGTACCGCTGGAGGCGCTCCTGGAGCTCGGGGGAAATGGTGAGCATGGGCGCGGTGCAGAAGGAGTCCCCGGTGTGCACGCCCATTGCATCCACGTTCTCGATGAAGCACACCGTGATGAGCTGGTTCTTGGCGTCCCGAACCACCTCCAGCTCCAGCTCCTCCCACCCGAGGACCGACTCCTCCACCAGGATCTGGTGGACCAGGCTCGCGGCCAGCCCCCGGGCCGCCACCACCCGGAGCTCCTCCACGTTGTAGACGTGGCCGCCACCGGTCCCGCCCATGGTGTAGGCCGGGCGGATCACGACGGGGTACCCCAGCTTGTCGGCGATTCGCTCAGCCTCCTCGACGGTGAACGCAGGCTCGCTTCGGGGCATCTCGATGCCGAGCCGATCCATGGTCTCCTTGAACGCAATCCGGTCCTCGCCCCGCTTGATGGCATCCACCTGCACCCCGATGATCTTCACGCCGTGGCGGTCCAGCACCCCGGTGCGCGCCAGCTCGGAGGACAGATTGAGCCCGGACTGCCCGCCCAGGTTCGGCAGGAGGGCGTCCGGTTTCTCCCGCTCCACGATGCGCTCCATGGTGTCCAGGTCGAGGGGCTCGACGTAGGTCACATCGGCCATGCCCGGATCGGTCATGATGGTGGCGGGGTTGGAGTTGACCAGCACGACCTCGTACCCCAGCTTCCGCAGCGCCTTGCAGGCCTGCGTCCCGGAGTAGTCGAACTCGCAGGCCTGGCCGATCACAATGGGACCGGATCCGATGATCATGACCTTGTGAATGTCCTCGCGCTTGGGCATGGCGATCTCCTTTCTGTCCCGGCCGTGCCGGGTGCTCGAACCGTTACGGGAGCCCCTCACGGCAAAAGACCCACGGACCCCCGCCATCCGGGTCTGTGGGTCGTCCGCCTTGCCTCTCCGCGGGGCATCCAGTTCTGCTTATTTAGGGAGATTTTCCTTAAGCCGCGCTAATATAGGGAAGGGGTCTTGGAGGTGTCAAGGGGAAACTCGGAGGTGAAATGAAGGTGGTCGGGCTTTCCTTCGGCTCCCCCCTTCCGGCCCGAATTTCGGGGACACCATACTTAATTCGAGACGCGAAGTCCGATGCTCGACACAGCAGGTTTCGAATTAAGTATGGTGTCCCCGAAATTCTAGCTGCCGAGCCGTCATGCGGCGCAGGGCGGCGTGCTCTGGACGCTCGAGGGCGGGGTCCTGCTCGAGGATCTCCTCCGCCGCCCGTTTGGCCTCCTCCAGGAGCACCGGGTGGGCGAGAATCTCCTCCAGGTCGAGCTCGCCCGCACCGGCCTGACGGAGACCGGTGAGCTCCCCCGGGCCCCGGAGGAGAAGGTCCCGCTCCGCGATGCGAAACCCGTCGTCCTCCTCCACCAGGGTTCTCAGCCGGGCCAGGCCCTGCTTCGACAGCTCCGGAGGCCGGACCAGAAAGCAGGTGCCCTGGACGGTCCCCCGGCCCACACGCCCCCGCAGCTGGTGGAGCTGGGCCAGGCCGAAGCGCTCGGGATGCTCCACCACCATGACCGTGGCGTTGGGGACATGCATGCCCACCTCGATCACCGTGGTGGCCACCAGCAGGTCGAACGTCCCTCGGCGGAACCCGTCCATGACCCTCGAGCGCTCCTCCTCCGGAAGGCGGCCGTGAACCGTGCCCACCCGGAACCTCTGGCCGTAGAGGCGCTTCAACCCGCGCGACATGGTCGTCACGTCCTTGAGCCCGGTTTCCTCAGCGGCCTCCACCGCCGGGCAGATCACGATCCCCTGCTCGCCCCCGGCCATGCGTTCGGCCAAAAAAGCGGCCATTTCCCGTTTTCCGTCCTCCTCGACCAGCCGGGTGACCACCGGAAGACGGCCCTCGGGTCGATCCCGGATCACGGAGAGATCCAAGTCCCCGTAGACCGTCATGGCCAGGGTCCGCGGGATGGGCGTGGCCGTCAGCACCAGCAGGTGAGGGCATCGGCCTTTGCCTGCGAGTCGCGCCCGGGCGCGCACCCCGAACCGCTGCTGCTCGTCGATCACGGCCAGCCCGAGCCGCTGGAACGAGACCTCCTCCCGGACCAGGGAGTGGGTCCCGATCACCAGGTCGGCGCGCCCCCGGCGAACCGCCTCGATCCGCCGCCTGCGCTCATTGCTCTTCAGGCTTCCCGTGAGCAGTACCGGGCGAAGGCCCAGGCGCTCGGCCAGCTCCTCGAACACGGCTGCGTGC
>CAYYVD010000469.1:0-3026 GCA_964475045.1 uncultured Desulfobacterales bacterium
GCATCTCATCTTCGGGCCATCTTCGGCTGCGGCTCAATCGCAAAATCCTCGACGCTGTCCAGCTACGCCTGCGGTTTTGCTCAATCCCCGCAATGTTGTCCAATCGGCTTTTGCTGACCTCCTAACCGCCGATGGTGGACATGCCCCGAGAGCACTTGCGGGGCGACTGGAGCATGGATCCGTGCCCGGCCGGCTTGGTCTCGATCGCCTCGCGGATCAGGCCTTCGAGGACCTCGTCCGGGGCCCCGGAACGAAGGGGGCCTCTGACGTCGATCTCGTCGTCCGAAAAGAGGCACCCGCGCAGGGTCCCCGCCGAGGTCAGTCGCAGCCGGTTGCAGCGGGAGCAGAAGTGGTGGGAAAGGGCGCCGATGAAGCCGATCTCCCCCCTGGCCCCTTCCAAGGTGAACCGCTCCGCAGGCCCGTCCATATCGCGCCACTGCAGGCCCCTCAAAGGCCCCAGACGCCCGATGCGCTCCCGAATCTCGTCGATGGAGATGAACCGGTCGTTGGTCCACCCGTTTCCCTCGCCCACCGGCATGAACTCGATGAACCGGACGTGGTAAGGCTTCTCCAGGCTCAGACGGGCGAAGTCCAGAATCTCGTCGTCGTTCACGCCCCGCATGGCAACCAGGTTGATCTTGACGGGGTCGAAACCCAGACGCTCGGCCTCCTGGAGTCCTTGCCAGACCCGGTGAAAGGCGTCCCGCCGGGTGATGCGGGCGAAGCGCTCCGGCTTGAGGGAGTCGAGGCTGACATTGACCCGGTGGACCCCGTGCCGGTAGAGGTCCTCGGCGTAATCCGCCAGCAAAACACCGTTCGTGGTCAGGGTGATCTGCTCCAGGCCTTCCACCTGCCCGAGGCGGGCCACGAAGCTCACGATCTCCTTGCGCACCAGAGGCTCGCCCCCGGTCAGGCGCACCTTTCGAACCCCGCTCCGCACGGCGATCCGGGTCAACCGGAGGATCTCTTCGTAGGTCAGGATGTCCTCGTGGGGAATGTGCCGCACGCCCTCCTCCGGCATGCAGTAGACGCAGCGCAGGTTGCAGCGATCCGTGAGGGAGATGCGGAGGTAGTTGATGATGCGGTTGTTCCGGTCGATCAACGAGGCTTCCTTTCGAGTGGGGTGTGGAGGTTCAGAATGGGGCGTGGCCAGGACGTTCAAGGGGACGTTGGTCACGCGGATCCCGAGGTCCTGTGCGGCCTCGAGGTCCACGCCGTCTCATGGGCTGCGAACAGGATGTCCATGTCAAAAGCCGATCGGCAGCTGTGAGGTCCCCTTTTCTACGGAGTCCTCGTCTGTGGCCGCGGTTTCCTCCTGGATGGCTCCTTTGAGAAAAAACCGCTCGAACAGCCGGTTGAACTCGGTCCAGGCCCCTTCCTGCCGGTCGCGGTCCATGAAGCGCCGCAGGCCGTTCATCTTGGCATCCAGGTCGTCGATCAGATGGAGGGCAAAGGCCTCCAGGAACTTGGGACGCTTGGGGGACCCGAACTCCAGCTCCCCATGATGGCTTAGCAGGAGGTGCTTGAGCCGCATGGCCAGGTCCGGAGGAAAGCCCTTGATCCCCGCCAGCTTCTCTTCCAGCATGCCCACCCCCAGCACCAGGTGCCCCAGCAGCCTTCCTTCGTCCGTGTAGTCGATGTGGGTGGTGAAGGCGTACTCCCGGACCTTCCCGACGTCGTGGAGAAACGCCCCGCACAGCAGGAGGTCCCGGTCCAGGCCCAGGCCGGTGTAATGGTCTCCCACCGCCGCCGCCAACCGGCAGACCGACAGGCTGTGCTCCAGGAGCCCGCCCAGATAGCCGTGGTGGAAGTTCTTGGCGGCCGGGGCCCTCTTGAATCGGGAGGTGAAGGCGGAGTCGGACAGGAAGCGTTTGACGAGGCGGTCCAGGTGGGGGTTTCGGATCGTGCTGAGGAGGGCGCGCAGCTCGGCCATCATCTCCTGCGCGCTCAGCGGGGCGGCCTCCAGGAACAGAGACGGATCCTCGACGTCGTCGACCCGCTCCACCCGGGTCAGCTTGAGCTGCAGCTCGTTGCGAAAGGACTCGGCAAGGCCCGCCACCTCCACCACATCGCCTTCCGCAAACCCGTCGCTCACCGCCCTGGCGTCGTTCCAGACCCTCGCGGACACCTCACCGGTTCGGTCCGCCAGCACCAGGGTCAGGAAGGGGTTGCCCTGGCGGGTGGTTCCCAACCGCTTGAGCTTGACCAGATACCGCCCGCTGACCGGATCGTTCTCCCTGAGCTTCTCCACCCAGACGTGGAGGTCCGTGGTTTGTCCGTTGCGTGTTTCCATGGATGTCAGTCGTCGAAGTCCCCGGCCGGCCCTCGGTCCATCTGAATGGACGACGCCCGCTCTCGAATGCGCTCCTCGGTCCAGTCCGCCGGGTCCTCGATGCGGGTTCCCTTGGGCCCCAGGTCATAGGAACCGGCCTCCAGGACGGCCTCCACGGCCAAAGGCGCCGCGTCCCTGGCGTTGAAGACGTTCGTGAGCAGGCCGTACACGAACTCGGCCACCCCCTCGGTCATCCGCTCCTGAATCTCCCTGGACTGGGTCAGGAGCCGGTTCTCGAAGGGCAGGTTCAGCTTCTTGTAGTCCCCCGGCTTGAAGCCCTTCTCCGTGGCGTAATGGACCATGTCCTCCCACAGGTCGTCCCGCACGCCCCGATCGGAGCGTTTGACGAACCGGCCGTTCTCGTCCAGCCGGGCGTTTCCGTACTCGTTGACGTCCACGCCCCAGGTGATCATCTGGAGCGCCGTAGCCACGTTCGCCTTTGTGGTCCGGGTCTCCGTGGCGATCCGGCGGAGCCGCTCCGAGTCGTTGCCCGAGGTCCCGTGCTGGGCCCCGCTGACCGCATACGGGGCGAGGGCCTCGTGGATCTCGGCGGTGAGCTCCACCTGAATGCCCGCCTCGCTGTCCTGGATGCCGTGAGTGGTACCGTTGTTCAACGCGATCCAGTCGGGGAAGATGTCGTGGGCGTTCAACCCCTGAATCAGGAACAAGGCCTCCTCCACGGTGGAGATGCCCT
>CAYYVD010000470.1:0-3023 GCA_964475045.1 uncultured Desulfobacterales bacterium
TGATCCGCTTGGTCATGGACGAGGCGGAGATTCAGAGCTTTGCGCGGCTCCAGGTCATGGCCACCCACGAGTGCGTGCACCAGGCCGTGCGGGCCGCCACCGGGGGCCGGGCCCCGGCCTGGCTGGACGAGGGCCTGGCCGTGGCTTTTTCCCAGAGCCTGCCTGCGGCGTATCGGGAGACCCTGGAGACGGCCGCCCGGCAGGACCTGCTCCTCCCCCTGGAGGCGCTCGAGGGCTCCTTTTCCCGGCTGGACCGGGGGCTCAAGACCCTGGCCTATGCCCAGAGCGCATCCCTGGTGGAGCACCTGGTGGAGGCCCACGGCTGGACGGTGGTCCGGGAGATGCTGAACGCCCTGGGCCGGGGGGACGACCTGGAGGGCCCCCTCAAGGACCAGGGCCTCACCCTGTACCTGCTCGAGCGGGAGGTGGAGCGGAAGCTGGCGGGGGGAATGTGAGCTACTCCCGAAGAATCCTGCGGCTGGCCTGGTTTTTTGGTGTCCTGCTGGTGCTCCTGGCCGGGACCACCGCGTACCGCATGCTGGTCCAGGGGGACGACCTGGCCCGAAGGGCCTACGAGGACCGGCCCATGGCCGGGCTCCTCGACGACCTGGCCCGCAAGGGCGTGATCCGCCCGTCCGGCGACGGGGTGGAGGTGGACCGGGAGCGCTTGAAGGAGGAGGTGCCGCGACCCGGCCTCCGGCAGTGGGTCCTGGACCGAAGGCCCTATCTCTCGTTCGAGGACGGGGGGCTTCGCATCGACCCGGCCGCCGTCACGGTCTCCAATCGCCGGCTGCTCCGGGCCTCGGTGGGGGCGGATCGCGGGCGCATTTTGGATCGCACGGGCCAGGTCCTGGCCCGGAACGTCACCCGGGAGGGGGACGGTCGGGTCCTTCGGGAGTACCCCCTGGGACCGGCCGGGCTCCCGCTCCTGGGGGTGGCCCACCCGGTCTACGGGCTCAAGGGTCTGGAGCGGTCCCTGGCGCCCTACCTCGAGGGCGAGGCCGAGGAGCGCTGGTGGCAGCGGATCTACCGGTTCCTCTCGGGCCGCAAGCGCACCTGTGACGTGGTCCTCACCCTGGACGCAGCGATCCAGGAAAAGGCCTTTGCCGCCCTGGAGGGGCTGACCGGTGCGGTGGTGGTCCTGGACGCGCGGACCGGTGGGGTCCTGGCTGCGGCGAGCCGGCCCTCGTTCGACCCGGCCGCCCCGGCCGGTCCGGCCTGGGATGCGGCCGCCCGGCTCCGCTACAAGGGACCCTTTGTGAACCGGGGTCTCGAGCGGCGGTACCCGCCCGGGAGCACCTTCAAGCTGGTGACCGCCGCCGCCTGGATGGAGCAGGAGGGGTTCGACCCGGACTGGGGGCTTCCGTGCCGGGGCCGCCATCCCAAGTACCGCATCCGGGAGTACCGGGGAAGGGCCCACGGCTGGGTGAGCCTGAGAACGGCCGTCCGACTCTCCTGCAACGTCTTCTTCGCGGACGTGGGGCCGCGCCTGGGGCCCGCCCTGGCCGATGCGGCCGAGCGGTTCGGGTTCAACCGGGACTGGCTCCTCCTGGGGCACGAGACCCGGGCCATCGTTCCCAGCCGGGCCTTTCGGGGCCACCCCGGGGTGCGCGAGGGCAGGGACTGGGAGCCCGTGGACTTCGAGCGCAACCCCAAGCTCGTGGCCCAGGGCGCGGTGGGCCAGAACGTGGTGGCCGCCACCCCCCTCCAGATGGCCATGGTGGGGGCGGCCCTGGCCAACGAGGGCGTCCTGATGGCCCCCCGCCTGGTGAAGTCCGTGGGCTATGCCCCGGCCGAAGGACAAGGGGAGCCCGGGTGGATCGACCTTCGCTCCGAGGCCCCACGCGAGGCGGGCCGGGCCTGCTCCGAGGACACGGCCGAGGCGATCCTCGGGATGATGGCCTCGGTCATGGACACGGGCACGGGGTATGCGCTCCAGAAGCTCGTCCGGGACGGGAAGGCCTTCCGGGCCGTGCCCGTGCTTCCCGAAGGCGCGGAAAACGTGCTCGCCGGCAAGACCGGGACGGCTCAGAGCCGGCCGGACCGGGGCGACCACGCCTGGTTCGTGGCCGTGGCGCCCCTGGACGAGCCCCGCTTTGCGGTCGCGGTGATGGCCGAGCATGCCGGCCTGGGCGGAAAGGAGGCCGGTCCCGTGGCTGTGGAGGTCATGCTGGAGACCCTGAACCGGGCGGCCGGGTTTGACTGAACCTCGGGTCGCCTTCAAATCGCAGGAACCCGTGTTGTCCGAGCGGGCAAGTGAACCATGAAGACGCGATCTCTCATCCCTCTGATGGTCATGCTCTTCCTGATGGCGGCCGCGGTCCCCGCCGCCGGGGAGGAGACCGTTCGGGCCACGGGCGTGGGGTTCATTGCAGGCGGGGACACGGCCGCGGCCCGGGACCGGGCCATTCGGGACGCCCAGGCCCGGGCCCTGGAGCAGGCCCTGGGCGTGGAGGTGGACGCCCGAACCGCCCTTCACAAGGCCCTGCTCCTGGACGACACCGTGGTGACGCGCACCCGGGGGACGGTGCACTCGTACACCATCCTGGAGGAGGGCATCGCCCCGGGAGGGCTCTACCGCGTCACCCTGGAGGCCGTGGTGGACAGAGCCGCCGCATCCGAGGCCCTGAGCCGGGCGGCCGGGGAGAAGCGGGTGCTCGTCCTCCACCCCGAGGGGGAAACGGAAGTGAGGAGCCGGGCGCTCCTGGAGCGGGCCGCCCGGGCCTTTTCCCGGGCCGGGTTTCATCTGACCCTGGCCCCGTTTCCGCGGGACGACCTGGCCGTCCTGGATGAGGACCGGGTCCGGGCGCTGGCCCAAGAGACCGGAAACGACCTGGTCCTGGCCCTCTGCCTGGACGAGACCCCGCCCCGGGCCTTTGCCGAGAACTTCCACGCCGCAAGCGCAAGCGGCCGGATCGGCCTTTTCAGCGGGGGCACGGGCAAGGCCCTGGCCGAGGAGCTGCGGGAGGGCGTGAGGGGGTTCGGCCACACCCCGGAGGCGGCCCTGGACAAGGCGCGGCAAG
>CAYYVD010000471.1:0-2992 GCA_964475045.1 uncultured Desulfobacterales bacterium
CTGATCGCCTCGGTGTTCCTCAACCGCCTGGACCGGGGCATGCGCCTGGACAGCGACCCCACGGTGATCTACGGCGTCGAGGACTTTGACGGAAACCTGACCCGCAAGCATCTCGAGACCCCCACGCCCTACAACACCTACCGCATGCGGGGGCTTCCCCGCGGTCCCATTGCCAGCCCCGGGGAGGCGGCCATTCGAGCGGTCCTGAACCCGGCCGAGTCCGACTACCTCTACTTCGTCTCCAGAAACGACGGCACCCACCACTTCTCCCGAAGCCTGGCAGAGCACAACCGCGCGGTCGGGAGGTACCAGAAGCGGCGTGGAGGCGAAACGTCTTGACAGGGTTGGTCTGTATACAGTATACAGGGCCGATACGGCCCCTGTGACAAGCCGTTCCCCACACCACGACCCACAACGACCCGGAAACAAGGGGGAGGACCCATGAACCGTCTCGAGGACATCACGGTGCTGTCCCTGGAGCAGGCCACCGTGCTTCCGTACCTGACCTACCGGCTGGCCCAGGACGGCGTCCGGGTGATCCGCCTGGAGCACCCGGTGTACGGCGACCCCAACCGCATGATCGGGGACAACGTGCTCGGCGAGGAGCGCATGAACGCCTACTTTCTGTGCATCAACGCCGGCAAGGAGGCCCTGACGCTCAATCTGGCCGACCCGGAAGGACAGAAGCTCTTTCACGGGCTCATTCGGGAGCTCGACGTGGACATCTTCGCCACCAACCAGCTCCCTCGAAACTACGATAAGCTGGGCATCGACTACGACGCCCTCCGGGCGGTCAAGCCGGACATCATCTGGCTGGGGGTGACCGGGTTCGGGCCGGACAGCAACGAGGCGGCCTACGACCCGATCCTCCAGGCCCGCTCCGGTCTCATGGAGATGACCGGCGAGCCGGACGGCGACCCCCAGGTGCTCGGCATCCCCTTGCCGGACATGGGCACTAGCGAGCACTCCTACGGGCTCCTCATGAAGGCCCTCTACCACCGGGCCGTGACCGGCGAGGGGACGCGCATCGACATGTCCATGTTCGAGTCGTCCGTGTCCTGGCTCACGGTACCCATCACCCTGTCCACGCTGCTCGACCAGGAGATGACGAGGCGGGGCAACACCCACCAGTTCTTCTGCCCGGTTTCGGTCTACCCCACCAGCGACGGGTTCGTGTACCTGGCCGTGGGCAACGACCGGCAGTGGAAGGCCCTGGCCTCCCTGGAGGGGTTCCAATCCCTGGACCGGCCCGAGTACGAGAAGAACGCGGGGCGCATTGGGGACGTGGACAACCTGAACCGGGAGATAGCCGGGATCACCCGGCGCATGACGTCGGAGGCCCTGATCGAGCGGCTCCGATCCATCACCCTGCCCGCCAGCAAGATCAAGAAGATTCCGGAGGTCGTGGCCGACCCCCTGGTGGAGCGGCGGCTCATGCACGCCACCGATCCCCGGACCGGCACGACCGTCACCCTCCCCCCGCCGCCCAACATGACGTCCTTCGTGGAGGCTCGAAACCGCGAGCTGACCTTCCCGCCGCGTTTCGGGGAGCACAACGAGGCCATCTACGGCGGCGTCCTGGGGGTGTCCGGCGAGGACCTGGCGGCGCTCCAGGAGCAAGGGGTCATCTAGAACAGACGAGCAAACGCACGGTTCGCGCGGCGGCGCGGACCCACTCCGGAGGCAACCCAATGGACTTTGAACTGACCAACGAGCAGAAGGACATTCAGAGCGCGGCGCGGGAGTTCGCGGAGAAGGAGTTCGTCGAGGTGGGAGCGGACTGCGACGTGAACCAGACGTTTCCCGAGGCCCTGTGGCGCAAGGCCGGAGAGCTGGGATTCATCGGCAGCACCGTCCCCGAGGAGCACGGCGGGCCGGGCCTGGGGTTTCTGGACCAGGCCCTCATCCTGGAGCAGTTTTGGCGCGTGGACCCGGGCGTGTCCCAGGCCCTGATCAACTGCTCCTTCGGCAGCGAACTGCTCTGGTGGTTCGGCACGGACGAGCAGAAGGCCAAGTACCTCCCCGCGGTGGCGGAGAGCGAGAAGAAGATGGGCATGGCCACCACCGAGCCCGAGGCCGGAAGCGACGTGAGCAACGTGAGCACCCGCGCGGAGAAGGACGGCGGCGAGTACGTGATCAACGGCAACAAGGTCATGATCGGCAACGCCACCATCGCGGACTTCGTCCTGATCCTGTGCATGACCAACCCCGAGGCCGAGGGGCACAAGAAGTGGAGCTTCCTGATCGTGGAGACCGACACCCCGGGCTACGACGCCACCCACGCGGAGAAGATGGGCACCCGGGCCGCGGACCTGGGGGACATCTTCCTGAGCGACTGCCGGGTCCCCGAGAGCCGGCTCCTGGGGGGCAAGGAGGGCCAGGGCTTCTACCAGCTCATGCGGTTCTTCGACCACTCCCGGGCCTACGTGGCGGCCCACGGGCTGGGCCTCGCCCAGGGGGCCATGGAGCAGGCGGTCAAGCACGTCAAGCAGCGCGTGGCCTTCGGGCAGCCCCTGGCGGCCTTCCAGGACGTGCAGTTCACCGTCGCCGTCATGGACACCAAGATCGAGACCGCCCGGAACCTCATCTACAAGGCCTGCTGGAACCTGGACCAGGGCACAGTGAACAAGCGGCTCGTGGCCATGGCCAAGTGGTACGGCGCGCGCATCGGCGTGGAGGTGGTGGACGAGGCCCTGCAGCTCCACGGGGGGTACGGCTACCTCAAGGACTACCCCATCGAGCGCTTCTACCGGGACGCCAAGGTGATCGAGATCTACGAGGGCACCAAGGCGGTGGAGAAGATGATCATCGCCCGCGAGGTGCTGGGAAGGTACTGAGCAGAGGAAAGAGACAAGAGGAAAGAGGTAAGGAAAAGAACGAGTGTGGTGTAAGATGGCCAGGTGTGCGGAAACCGAAGGCGAGGAGTTCAGGGGGCTCGAGTCCCTGCCGGAGCGGCGGTCGCTCGGACAGGACGTCTACCTGCGCCTGAGGC
>CAYYVD010000472.1:0-2971 GCA_964475045.1 uncultured Desulfobacterales bacterium
TGAACAAGATCCCGTTCTACGGATCGGCCGTGCTCTGCCTGGACAACGAGGAGATTCAGGGCATTCTGCCGCGGCTGCGAAAGCGCTACCTGACCTACGGCATGACCTCCCAGGCCGATGTGCGGGCCCGGGAGGTGGAGACGCACGAGTTCGCCTCGTCCTTCGAGGTCCTCCACCAGGACCGTCCCCTGGGCCGGGTGCTGGTGGGTATACCCGGGAGGCACAACGTGCTCAACGCCCTGGCCGCCGTCGCGGTGGGGCTGGAGCTTGAGGTGGATCTCGAGGACATCAAGGCGGGCCTTCGAAACCTCGGGGGTCTGGCCCGGCGGTTTCAGGTCAAGGGGGAGCGGAAGGGCATCCTGTTCGTGGACGACTACGGCCACCACCCGACCGAGATCGCCCACACCCTGGAGACGGCCAGGGCCTGCTGGCCCGAGCGTCGCCTTGTGGTTGTGTTCCAGCCCCATCGATACACCCGGACCCATGCCCTGTTCGACCGGTTCGTTCTGAGCTTCAACCAGGCGGACGTCCTGATCGTGGCCCCCATCTACGGAGCCGGAGAGGCGGTGATCGAGGGGGTGGACTCCGCCTGGCTCTACCGCGGGATCAAACGGCACGGCCACCGCGAGGTGATCCTGGGAGAGGACCTGGACTGGATCCAGCACCGCCTCACCGAGACCCTGCGCTCCGAGGACGTGCTCATCACCCTGGGCGCCGGCGACGTGTACCGGTTGGGGGAGCGCGTCATGGACGCGCTGTAGGGAGATGCATGGAGGAAGGCCGGCGAAAAGCGCTCCTGGACATGGCGGGCCCGGACATCCGGTTCGACCGCCCCATGCGTCTGTACACCACGTTTCGCGTGGGTGGCCCGGCGTCGGTGCTCCTGCGTCCCCGGACCCTGGCCGTCCTGAAGCGGGTGCACGGCTATCTGCTCGATCAGAGGATCCCATGGCTGGTGGTGGGCAAGGGAAGCAATCTGCTCGTGTCGGACCGGGGCTTCGACGGGGCGGTCATTCGCCTGAGGGGCGAGCTGGCCGGGATCGAGGCGGGACCGGGTGGAAGCACCCTGCATGCAGGCGCGGGTGCGACGATCCGCCGCCTGCTGGACGCCTGCGCCGCTCGAGGGCTCGGCGGGCTGGAGTTCCTGGCCGGGATTCCGGGGACCGCCGGCGGGGCCGTGGCCATGAACGCCGGGGCCTGGGGCCGGGAGACGGCGGATGCGGTGGAGTCTGTAACGCTTCTCATGAGGACGGGGGACTTGGAGACCCGCTCTCCGGAGCAGCTCGGGTTCGCCTACCGGAGCTGCACGCTCCCCCCCGGGGCCCTGGTCACGGGGGTGCGCTTCCGGGTGCAGCCGAGCGCGCCGGACACGGTGAGGCGCGACATCGAACGAAACCTGGAGTGCCGCCGGGAGCGGCAGCCCTCGCAGGCCCTTTCAGCGGGCTCGGTCTTCCGCAACCCCGCCGGGGATACGGCGGGCAGGCTGGTGGAGGCGGCGGGCCTGAAAGGGAGGCGGATCGGCGGCGCGGAGATCTCTCCCCGCCACGCCAATGTCATCGTGAACCGCGGGCGGGCCACGGCCCGGGACGTATTCTCGCTGATGCGCCTGACGCGTGGGGAGGTCCTTCGCCGCTCGGGCGTGGCGCTGGAACCGGAGATCCGGTTCATCGGCTTTTTTCCGGAGGCGTGACGGGGGGCGCCGGCCGGAGCAGGGAAGCGGACCCCGGAGTCCGAGAGAACCCATGACGAAGCAAGCGGCGAAGAAGCGGAAACCCCATCCCCTGGCCACGGCCTGGCAGGTGGCCTGCTGGATGGGCTCTTCACTGATCAAAGTCTCTTGCCTGCTGGTGTGCCTTATGATGATCAGCGTGCTTTTCCTGGCCGGGTACCAGTTCCTGCTCCACTCGCCCTACATCCGTCTGGAGCGGGTGGAGATCACCGGGGTGGAGGACACGACCAAGCGGGAGCTCCTGGAGATGTCCGGGCTTCGGGCGGACATGACGCTTCTCGCCGTGAACCTCCGGGAGCTCGAGCAGACGCTGGAGCATCATCCCTGGGTCAAAACCGTCAAGGCGGAGAAGCACTATCCTCACGCCCTGAGAATCCGGGCCGTGCGGGAGGAGCCGTGGGCCGTGGTGTCCACCGGGGGACTCTTCTACATGAACCGCGAGGGCGACGTGTTCAAGGAGGTGGAGCTTTCCGAGCCGGTGGATTTTCCGGTCATCACCGGCGACTTCGACGACCCGACCCAAGGCGAACGGAACCTCGAGCTGGCCGCCCACGTGCTCGGGGTCCTCGAGCGCCGGGGAAAGGACTGGATGAAAGAGGAAATCTCCGAGGTCCACCTGCGCAACGCCGGCAACGTGTCGCTCTACTTCCGGTCTCTGCCGGCCATCGTTCAGGTGAGCGTGCCCGATTTGGAACAGAAGATCGATGATCTGAACCGCGTCGTCCAGCACCTGCGGGAGACGGAGCAGGTCCAGCAGGTCACAGGGATCAACCTGCACTACCGGGACGGCGCCGTGGTGTCCTTTCGAAGGGGGTGAAGACCCGCGGGCACGGTCGCATGAAGGGAGGAGGTCCAAGCATGGCCGGAGAGATCATCGTAGGGCTGGACATCGGAACCACCAAGATCTGCGCCGTGGTCGGGGAGCTGAAGCCGGACGGCATCGAGATCATCGGCATCGGAAGCCACCCTTCGGAGGGCATCCGCAAAGGCGTCGTGATCAACATCGAGCACACGGTGAACTCCATCAAGGAGGCGATCGAGGAAGCGGAGACCATGGCGGGCATCGAGATCAGCACGGTGTACGCCGGAATCGCCGGAGGGCACATCAAGGGGTTCAACAGCCACGGCGTCATCCCCCTCAAGGAAAAGGAGGTGACCCGGAAGGACATCGAGCGGGTCATCGAGGCGGCGAGCGCCGTGGCCATCCCCATGGACCGCGAGGTGATCCACGTCCTCACCCAG
>CAYYVD010000473.1:0-2954 GCA_964475045.1 uncultured Desulfobacterales bacterium
CCATTCGAATCTCCCCGTCCCCGTCCAGGGTCATGAACCCGAAGGCCGGATCCACCTGATCGTTCACCACCTCCAAATCCAGGCCGTAGGTCTCCTCAATGACCCCCCAAAACCCCACCGAGGCCCCGCCCATGGGATCCACCCCCAGGTGAAGGCCGGCGCCCCGCACCGCGTCCATGTCCACGACCTCTTGGAGGGCCTGCACAAAGGGCGTGATGAAGTCCCGCTCCTCCGTGGTCTCGGCCCTTCGAGCCCGGGCATAGGGAACGCGTCGAATCCCTTCTCCGGACTGCTTCATGAGCCCGTTGGCCCGGTCCTGGATCCTCCGTGTGGCGTCCACGTCCGCAGGTCCCCCGTGCGGCGGGTTGTACTTGAACCCCCCGTCGCGGGGCGGATTGTGGGAGGGGGTGATGACCACCCCGTCCGCCGGCCGGGAACGTCCCGTCCGGTTGTGCTCGAGGATGAGAAACGAGATCACCGGAGTGGGTGTGTACCCGTCGCCGGCATGGATGACCACGTGCAGGCCGTTTCCCGCGAAGACCTCCAGGGCGGTGCGAAAGGCCGGCTCGGACAGGGCATGGGTGTCGAATCCCATGAACAGGGGGCCGGTGACGCCCTGATCCCTGCGGTAATCGCAGATGGCCTGGGCCGTGGCCGCGATGTGCGCCTCGTTGAAGGTCCCCTCCCGGCTGGAGCCGCGATGCCCGGAGGTTCCGAAGGAGACCGGTCCTGTGGCTTCGTCCGTGAAGTAAGACGAAACCAGCCTGGGAATGTGAACCCGCATGGACGGAGGAACGCTTTTCCCCGCCAGCTCGTGAAGTGCCATGTCCAAACGCTCCTTTCTTGTCTTGAGCGGCGCCGAAAACCGTTTGTGGATCCGTCGGGATGTGGTATGGGTGGACACATCATCGAAAGACCGTCGCGGAGGTCCAGGGGGACCCATCAACGCCAGCGGGGCTGGTCAGGCCCAGCGCATGCCATGCATCGAATCATCTCCATCCTGACGGCCGTCGGCCTCTCGTCGCTCATGTACTGGGGGATCGTGGTCGCCCTGAGAAGGGCCGGCGTCCGCCGCTACGTCCTCGATCACCCCGCCCTGCATCCCAACGCCATCTGCGTCTGGCGCGTCCTGATCGGCCTTTTGGGGATGCTCCTCTACTTTGTCCTCCATCAGCACTTCTGGGGCATTCTCCTGTTCACCGTCTCCGCCTTCCTGGACGGCGTGGACGGTCTCGTGGCCCGGACCTGCGAGCTCATCACCGAGTTCGGCGAGGAGATCGATCCCCTCTGCGACAAGCTCACCTATCTTCCTCCCATGGGCTTTTTCGCCTATCAGGGCCTGATTCCGGTCACCGCCTTCTGGGTCCTCGTCGGCATCGAGATCCTGGGCCAGTTCGTGGTGCGGTACCTGCTGAAGCGGTTCACCTCCTTTTCGGTGCAGGCCAACAACTTCGGCAAGATCAAGGCCGTCCTGTTGTTCGCCCTGATCATCTACCTGGCCATCCTCGACGACTCCCTGCCGGTTCCCAACTTCACCACGCAACTCCTCTACCTGAGCATCATCATGTCCATGGCCTCCATCGTGTTCAAGGCGATCCCCAACCGGTTCTACGCGGACATCCTCAGCATCCTCAACCTTCTCTGCGGGTCCCTGGGCATCGTGCTCGTGCACCAGGGGAACTATGTGCTTGCCGCCCTGTCCATTCTGGCCGGGCAGGTGTTCGATCTGTTCGACGGCCGCATGGCGGAAAAGCACGGCGGCACAAGTTTCGGCCCCTGGCTGGACGACATCGCGGACCTGGTGAGCTTCGGGCTCTGCCCCGCGCTGCTCATGTCCGAGCTGGGGGGGTTCGCTCCCCACGCCCTGGTTCTCGGGGCCCTCTACTTTGCGTCCGTGTCCTTTCGGCTGTGGCGGTTCGTGATTCAGGACAAACGCGACCCGCGCATCCCCCAGGGGGCGTTCAACGGCCTGCCGAGCCCTGCGGGCGCCCTGGTGGCCTTGGGCGCGATGCTGTTCTGGCGGGACACCTGGGTATCCTGGGTCGTGATCTGCCTCACGTCTTATCTCCTGGTGAGCCACATCCGGTTCGTCCACTTCGGGCGGGTCATCCTTCCCCTGATGCCGCGGAGCCTCGTGATCCTGCTCGGATTCTTCGTGCTCCTCATTGCAGCATATCTCATCAAGGTGCGCAATCCCCAGATGCTGGGAGGCGCGCTCCTGGGCCTCTTCGTGGTGTACGGCCTCGCGGGGAACTACCGGGTCCTGAGCCGGCTGATTCGCACCGGCTGACCCCCTGCGGGGAGCGGCACTCGTTCCGGGGTCCACTGCTCAGAGCATCTGGTAGGGATCCACGTCCACCACCACGCTCACGCCCGTATCCTGGGCCAGCCGGTGGCACAGGCCCTCCACCTGCACCAGGAAACGCTGCAGCCCGGCCACCCGGTCCGCCTTGACCAGGATCTGCCATCGGTACCTTCCCTTGATACGGGCGATGGGCGCCTCCACCGGTCCCAGCACCCTGAGGGTCCCGTCCGAGGCCGCCGGCCGCCCCAGGATCTCCCCCATGCCGCGACCCAGCCTGCGCGCGAGGCGCTCTGTGGCCTCCTCGTCGGGTCCCTGGATGTGGAGTCTCGCCAGGTGGCCGAAGGGGGGATAGCCCAGCTGAGCGCGCAGACGCGTCTCCTCCCGGTAGAAGCTGACATAGTCGTGCAGTCGGGCCGTGGTGACGGCATAGTGCCCGGGGTTGTAGGTCTGAACCACCACCCGTCCCGGCTTGTGGCCGCGTCCGGCCCTTCCCGCCACCTGGCACAGGAGATGAAAGGTCCGCTCGGCCGCACGAAAATCCGGGAACCCCAGCGAGGCGTCCGCCGCAATGACACCCACGAGGGTGACGTTGGGAAAGTCGCCTTGCGGGGCAGGGGTGCAGACCCTCGGGGATGCTTTTGAGCCGCTG
>CAYYVD010000474.1:0-2948 GCA_964475045.1 uncultured Desulfobacterales bacterium
TCTCCTTCTTGAGCTCGGTCACCAGCTTGGCGATGTCGAACGGGCTCATGATCCCCGCCATGTCCTTGAGACAGAGGGTGTCGGCGCCCATGTCCTGGATCTCTTTGGCCTTGGTCAGGTAGTAGTCCAGGTTGAAGACGTCTCCGCCCATACGGCGTTCGGTCAGGGAATAACAGATGGTTCCCTGAAAGTGCTTGCCGTTGGCCTTGATCCGCTCCACGACCGTCTCGAAGTTCCGGAAGTCGTTCAGCGCGTCGAAGACCCGGAAGACGTCCATGCCCGCCTCGCAGGTCTTGTCCACGAAGAGCCTGGCCACGTCGTCGGCGTAGTTGCGGTAGCCCACGAGGTTCTGCCCCCGGAGCAGCATGGAGAAGGGGGTCTTCTTGATGTGCTTCTTCAGGGTCCGAATCCGGTCGAAGGGATCCTCGGCCAGAAAGCGGTGCATGGTGTCGAAGGTGGCTCCGCCCCAGACCTCCATGGCCCAGAAGCCGACGCTGTCCATTTTCTCGGCGATTGGGAGCATGTCATCGGTGCGCATGCGGGTGGCGAGGAGGGACTGATGCCCGTCGCGAAAGGTGTTGTCCTGAATGTGAATCGGGTTCTTCGGTCCTTCTTCCAAAAATGGATCCATGGTGTTTTCCTCCTTCGATGTATAGCTGTTATATCGCTTGTGAAATTTGTGTCAATGGAATTTGAGCACGGCGCGCAACGAAAAAAAAAAGAAGCCGGCGCCTCTTTTTTTGTCTCTGTTCACAATGACCTGCCGGATGTTGAGACCGGACGGGCGGCCCGGGAAGGCCGCAAGGCGGGAAAGGGGACCGTGTAGGCCGGTCAAATGCCGAGATAGGCCTCCCGAATCTCCGAGGACCCTTTGATCGTCTTCGGGGTGCCGTCCGCCTTGATCATGCCCTCGTGCATGATGTACACGTAGTCCGCCGAGTTGAGCGAGGCATCCGCGTTCTGCTCGATGAGGAGCACCGTCAGGCCGATGTCTGTCTTCATTTTTATAATGGTTTCGAACACTTCTCTAACCAACAGTGGCGCCAGGCCCTGACTGGGCTCGTCCAGCATGATGAGCTGGGGGTGGGTCATCAAGGCCCGTCCGATGGTCACCATCTGCTGCTCGCCGCCGCTGAGCGAACCGGCCGCCTGCCACTCGCGCTCCTTGAGCCTCGGAAAGAGGGTGTAGACCAGCTCCATGTTCTCATCCCGGTGGGGCAGGGCCTTCTTGGGGTAGGCCCCCATCGAGAGATTCTCGTACACGGTCATGCTGGGAAACAGGTGCTTTCCCTCGGGCACCAGGGCCAGGCCCAGGTCCACCTTCTTGTGGGTGGGCGTCCGGGTCACCTCCTCACCGTCGTACAGGACCCGGCCGCCCCAGGGAGTCACCGAGCCGAACACCGTCGCCAGGAGGGTGCTCTTGCCCACCCCGTTGGGGCCGAGGAGCGAGGTGATGGTCCCCTTCTTCACGGTGAGGCTCGGCTTCCACAGGACCTGCATGGGACCGTAGCCGGACTCCAGGTCTTTGACATCGAGCATGGATCACTCCTCCGGTGGGTGCCCCAGGTAGACCTCGATGACCTTGGGATCCTCGAGCGCCTCCTTGGTGGGGGCGTCCACGATTTTGGTACCCTGATCGAGCACGATGACCTTCTCGGCCATGCCCACCACCGCCCGCATGATGTGCTCCACCATGGCCACCACGGCGATGCCCTCGTCCTTGGCCAGGGCCTTGAGGAACGCCACCATGCCGTCGATGTCGCTCGGGTGCATGCCCGCCATGGCCTCGTCCATGAGGAGCAGCTTGGGCTTCATGGCCAGGGCCCGGGCGATCTCCATGAGCTTCTTCTCCACGGGGGTCAGGCTTCCCGCCTGCTTGGCACGGTGCTCCTGGAGACCCACGCGCTCGATGATCTGGTCGGCGATCTCCAGGGACTCGTTCACGTTCACCTCCGGCCCCAGGACGCCGAACATGGCGCCCACGGCCACGTTTTCCCGGACCGGGGCCGAGGCGAAGGGCCGGGGAATCTGAAAGGTCCGGCCGAGACCGAGGGGGGCCCGCTTGTAAGGAGGAAGCCGCGTGATGTCCTTGTCCTCGAAGAACACGCGCCCTTCCTCGGGGAAGAAGACCCCGCTGATCACGTTGAACAGCGTCGTCTTTCCGCTGCCGTTGGGGCCCACGATGCCCACGAACTCGCCGGCTTCGATCTGAAGGCTCACGGCGTTGACGGCGACGAGGCCTCCGAAGCGCTTGGTCACATCCTCGAGCTTGAGCAGAGCCATAGTTCCACCTTACACGATGTAACGGCCCATGGCGGAGTCCCTGAACCGTTTCTTGAACATCCCTACCACGCCCTCCGGAAAGAGGACGATGATGCAGATGATGATCGGTGCGAAGATGAGAAGCTGAAAGCCGGGAAGAAAGATCGACAGGTAGTACTTGGACAGCCCGTAGATCAACCCGCCCGCCACGGGCCCCAGCAGGGTGCCCGCACCCCCCAGGAGCACGATGATGATCGCCTCGATGGTATAATGGATCTCGAACACCTCCGGCGGAAACACGTAAGGGGTCTTGAGGGCCCAGGAGGTGGCCCCGACCAGCCCGGCGAAGCTGGAGCTCGTGACAAAGGCGATGATCTTGAACTTGGTGACATTGATCCCCATGACCTTGGCCGCGTCCTCGTCCTCGCGAAGCGCGGTCAGCGCGTAGCCGATCTTGCTCCGCATGTAGACCAGGGTCACCGCGGCGGCCAGTGCGGCGATCACCAGGACCATGACGTCCGCCCAGAAGGTGGCGAGGGCGCTGGCCGCGTCGCGTCCCAGGATCTGGTTCAGCTCCGCCATGAAGATCATGCCCTCGGAGCCGTTCCAGATACGGGCACCCTCGATGAGGAACCGGAACCCCTCGTTCACGCCGATGGTCGCGATGGCGAAGTAGGCCCCGCGGA
>CAYYVD010000475.1:0-2932 GCA_964475045.1 uncultured Desulfobacterales bacterium
GCTTCAGGCGGCGGACATCCTGATCTACAAGGCCAACGGTGTTCCGGTGGGGGAGGATCAGGCCCCGCACGTGGAGCTGACCCGCGAGATCGCCCGGCGCTTCAACCACGTCTTCGGCGAGGTGTTCCCCGTTCCGGATCTGCTCCTGGCTCCCACCTCCAAGCTCCTGGGTCTGGACCGGCGCAAGATGAGCAAGAGCTACGGAAACGCCATTCTGCTCTCGGACGACGCCGGCGCGGTGCGCTCCAAGGTCGCTCAGATGATCACCGACCCGCAGCGGGCCCGAAAGAGCGATCCGGGGGATCCGGGCGTCTGCAACGTGTTCAGCTTTCACGAGTTCTACACCGACCCCGGGACGGTGAAGCAGATCGAGGCGGACTGCCGGGCTGCGGCCGTGGGATGCGTGGAGTGCAAGAAACGGATGGCCGAGAACCTGAACCGGGCCCTGGAGCCGATCCGGGAGCGGAGACAGGCGCTCGAGGCCGATCCGGACGCCGTGCGCGACATCATGGAAGAGGGTACGAACCGGGCCCGGTCCATCGCCCGCCAGACCATGGAAGAGGTCCGCGGCCGAGTCAATATCTGATCATGAGCGCATCCGAAGCGTATGAAATCAAGCTGGACGTGTTCGAGGGGCCCCTGGACCTGCTCATTCATCTCATTCGCAAGAACGAGGTGGACATCTTCGACATCCCCATCGCCGTGATCACGGACCAGTACCTCGCGTACCTGGACATGCTCAAGGCCCTGAACATCTCGGTGGCCGGGGATTTTCTGGTCATGGCCGCCACCCTCATCCACATCAAGTCCCGCATGCTCCTGCCACCTGTGCCCGGGGAGGAGGACGAGGAGGACCCGCGCGTGGAGATCACCCGTCCCCTCATGGAGTACCTCCGTTTGAAGGAGGTGGCCGGCGAGCTGTCCGACCGGGACATCCTGGAGCGGGACACCTTTACGCGGCGGATCGCGCCGGACGACCTCGCCCCGTACCGCCAGGAAGCCCCGCTTCCCAGGGCCAACCTGTTCCAACTTATGGACGCCTTCAAGCGGGTCCTGGAACGCCAGACTCCCGGTGAGGAGCTGAGATTCCGGACGGAGGAGTGGACCCTCAAGGACAAGATGACCTTCATCATGGAGCGGATCAAGGTCCGGGACCTTTCCTTCTTCGACCTCTTCGAGAATCAGCATGCGCCGGGCGAGCTCGTGGCGACCTTCCTGGCCGTTCTCGAGCTGGTTCAGACCGGGCTGATCCTTGTGTACCAGGCCGATCCGGACGAGGACATCGTCCTGAAGGCCGCCTTTGACAAACCCGAGGATAAGGATCGTGGCTAAGTCTCTGAAGCTCATCATCGAGGCCCTGCTCTTTGCATCCGACCGCCCCCTGGGGGTCAAGGACTTCCGGTCCTGGCTCCCGGATGCGGACCCCGTCCACATTCGGAGTGCGCTCAAGGTGCTCAAGTACGAGTACGAGGCCATGGGACGCAGCTTCGGGCTGCGCGAGGTCGCTGGGGGATACCAGTTCCGGAGCCACGCCGAGTACGGTCCCTACATCCTTCGCATGCTCCAGGCCACGCCGGCCAGGCTGTCCCGGGCGGCCCTGGAAACCCTGGCCATCATCGCCTACAAGCAGCCCGCCGTCCGGCACGAGATCGAACGGATTCGAGGCGTGGAGTCCGGCGGCATCCTTCGAAGCCTCCTGGAAAAGGACTTGATCCGCATCATGGGGCGAAAGGACCTTCCGGGCCGCCCGTTGATCTACGGCACCACCCGCCGCTTTCTGGAGGTGTTCGACCTCGACAGCATCGATTCCCTCCCCAAGCTCAAAGAAATCAAAGCATTTGGAAGCGAGGATTATGGCACGGAAAACGAAGCGTCCCTCCTCGAAACGGCCCTCTTTCAGCCGCCGGAAGCCCCGCAGGAAACCGGGCAGGGCCACCCCCCGGAGCAGGCAGCCCCCGCAACGCCGGAAGACGACGAAACCCGGACCGAACCGGGACCTCCGGCTGAAGGAACCCCCGATCGAGGAACCGAGACGACCTCCGATCCCGACGACTCCGATACGGATGAATAAGATCCTTTCATCTGCGGGCGTGTGCTCCAGGAGGCAGGCGGAGGAGCTCATGGCGGCCGGCCGCGTGACCGTGAACGGCCGCACTGTGACCACTCCGGGGGCCGCCGCCGAGTGGGGCCGCGATCGGATTTGTGTGGACGGCCGCGAGATCCCGCCGCCCCGATACCCGGTGTACCTCATGCTGAACAAACCCTTCGGGGTCATCTCGGGCCTGCGCGACCCCCAGGGGCGTCCGGTGGTCGGCGATCTCCTCCGCGATGTGGACGAGCGGGTTTACCCGGTGGGGCGCCTCGACTTCGACTCCCTGGGGCTTCTGCTGCTGACCAATGACGGGGAGTGGGCCCACCGCATGACCCACCCGAGATATCGTGTCCCGCGCACCTACAAGGCCACGGTGGAAGGCGACGTGTCCGCGGAGGCGATTCAGAGGATTCGAGACGGTGTGCCCCTGGAGGACGGCCCGAGCGGCCCGGCCGGGGTGACGCTGCTGAAGAAAGCGGGAGGCCGGAGCGTCCTCCGTGTCACCATGCACGCGGGCCGCAACCGAATCGTCCGTCGAACCTTCGAGGCGGTCGGACACCGGGTGATTCAGCTCATTCGCATCGGGTTCGGCCCGCTGGTCCTGGGGGACCTGAAGGTCGGCACCCACCGCCCCCTCACCGGGGCCGAGGTGGAGGCGGCCAGGCGCGCCGTGGGCCTGGACTGAGGAACAGCCGGCAGGGGCGATTGCAGGCACAATTTTCTGTTTACAAGCCTCGTTTTCTATTGTAATAGGGGGAGGCATTCGATCAACGGCATCGAGACATGGGCGGTTAACTCAGCGGGAGAGTGCCATCCTCACACGGTGGAAGTCCGGGGTTC
>CAYYVD010000476.1:0-2926 GCA_964475045.1 uncultured Desulfobacterales bacterium
ATCCATTTTCATCCTCGGGGGTGACCAGAAGAGGGACCCTGGTCATGTGGGTTTACGCTGTGCGCTCGTACCGGGATCACCAGAGGGTCCTGGGGGTGGAAGGCCCGGCCATTGTGGTGGCGGGAAGCGGCATGTGCACGGGCGGGCGCATTGTGAACCACCTGAAGGAGGGGCTGGGGGATGAAAGGAACGACATTCTCTTTGTGGGATACCAGGCCCAAGGGACGCCCGGGAGGGATATTGTAAGGTATGGAAGGCGGCCGGGCGGGTATGTGATCCTGGAAGGGGAGCGGTTCGACATTCGAGCGAAGATCTACACCCTGGGCGGGTACTCGGCACACGCGGACCGGGACGACCTGATCCGGTGGGCGGGCAAGGTGGCTCCTGGGCGCATCAAGCTGGTGCATGGGGAGCCCGATGCCCGGGCGGGTCTGGAGGCTGCGCTTCGAACTTCTCTGCCGGGAATTTCGGTGGAGGCCGACTACTCTTATGAAGCGGGAGGCTGGTAAGAAATTATTGCAATAGCTTGTCCAGGCTCCTCCAGGAGAGGACCCGCGCGTTGGACCTCTCCTGGTCCGTGTCCCCCCCGTAAACAATGCAGGGTTTTGAAGTCCGGCCTGCGGCCAGTCTCGAAAAGTAGTCGGCCCCTTTGAAGTAGTCCCGAGTGATGGTCCGTCCGGCCTTGATCTCGATGGGAAGCAAGGACCCGCCCTCGTCTATGAGGCAATCGATCTCGTTTCCGCTCTTGTCTCTCCAGAAGTAGCTGTTGGCGGGCCTGCCTCGATTGAACCTTTGTTTCATGAGTTCGGTGATGATCAACCCTTCAAACAATGAACCTTTTGGGCCTCGTCAATGACGGCATTTCTGTACGTGTGCAGGAACCCGCGCGGATCCTGCCTTGCAAACACTTGAATGTCGGGATCTTCACACGAAACATACTCCCTTTGCGAAACCACCTGCCTGACCAGCGTGGATTTGCCGGATTGCCTGGGGCCTGTCAGGGTTACCACCAGGAGCTTTGTCGAGACGTATGAGAGATACTCCTCCAAATCTTTCTTGATGTAGGTCATGACCTCCCCTCCTTCCCGAGCATGGAAAAGGATAAGGCATCTATGGACAAACCGTAAATGCAAATTGTCCTTTCCGGCGTTTGGGGGAGTATACTTAATTCCATGGTCTCAGAGGCCCATCACCCGCTACACGGAAGCACAAACGGTAATGGTCAACTCCCCAAGGGTTCTGTTGAAGCAGCGTGCGGCTCTCCAGGAAGCTTCGCAGATCCGGGTGCTTTGGGGCGTCCCTGTCAAATTGTAAGAATCTTTCGGGCAGGCCGCTCGACACCCTTCTCCAGCGCCCGAGCCTGATGTGCCCGGCCCCTGCGGCCTCACGGCAAAAGGGGGACCCTCACCCCCCCTGCGCTTTGAGCATCTTTACGCCGTGCGCTCGCACCGCGATCACCAGAGGGTCCTTGGGGTGAAAGGAACGACATTCTCTTTGTGGGATACCAGGCCCAAGGGACGCCGGGGAGGGACATTGTGCGATACGGAAGGCTTTTTGTACTGGACGAGTTTTCCTCGCTTATGCGGCCCGGAGCGTGGTAATTTAGAGCCATCCGGAGAAAACCATGGGAAGCTACGATGCAGCAGCCAAGGTAGTCCTGGGGCACTGCCGTCAAGCGGCACTGGAACATTTCCTGGGTCTGCAAGTGGAGGAATCCGAGTTTCTGGAGCTCCCTCAGGAGACCGCCTCTGTGAGACGGAGCGATTTTCCCATCCGGGTCCGGACCCATGACCAGAGGGTCTTCGTGGTGCTCCTGGAGGTCCAGAGCAGATGGGCGCCGGATTTGCCTCTCAGATTATTGGAATACGATGTACGATATCGTCTTAAGACAGGCCTTTCGGTACTCCCCGCGATCCTGCTCCTGACCCCCGGCACTTGTGTAACGGAGAGATTCGAGGATGGGGGGCTTCGTTACGAATTTCGGGTGATTTCTCTTGCAGCGATGGATGGGGCGGAAGTATTGAGGCGGGGTGATCCATGCCTTTACCCGTTTATCCCCCTTATGAAAGGCGGACCGGAGCTTTTTGACGAGGCCGAACGAACACTCACCGAGGCGGGGATAGACAGAAATGACAAGGCGGATCTGCTTACAGGCATGGCGCTTTTGTCCGGTCTGGTTTCAAAAGACCTGCCAGGACGACTCTTGAGTCGAAGGAGGGACATCATGATGGAATCGGCTGCCTACGAGATGATCAAAAAAGAGGGCTATGAAGAAGGCCTCCAGCAGGGCATGAAGCAGGGCATGCAGCAGGGCATGCAGCAGGGTATGCAACAGGGCATGCAGCAGGGCATGCAGCAGGGTATGCAGCAGGGTATGCAGCAGGGCATGCAGCAGGGCATGCAGCAGGGCATGCTTGCGGAAGCAAGAGAGATGGTTCTGGAAGCCCTGTCGGAAAGATTCGGGGCAGTGCCCGGTGATCTGGAAGACCGTATAAGCACACTGGAATCACGCCGGCAACTGAAAGACCTGTTGCGACACGCCCTGCGGGTTCAGACCACAGAGGAGTTCCGGAAGATCCTCGATTGAGTTTCTTGGCCGGCCCCGGCAACCTACCAGCCTCCCCCTTCCACATCCGGTCAGAGGGCCACCAGGGCCAACACTGCACCGGACATGCTCGGTCATCACATAGCCATGCTTTCCACGCCGGGGCCATAGTGCTTCCCAACGTGCCGGGTCATGTGCTCATGGTCGGAAACCCGGCAAGAGCGATAGGTCGGGTCTGCCCGAGAGCAGTGGAGAGCTTGGGGAGAGAGCCGTATGCAAGGACCTGCTTGAGGTCGAAATCCTCTGCCAGTTCGTCATGGGTAAGGGGGTGCATGGTTCGATACAGGGCCCTTCCTCCCAGGAGATTGGAGGCCCCGTGGC
>CAYYVD010000477.1:0-2914 GCA_964475045.1 uncultured Desulfobacterales bacterium
GCAGCGGTCTGCGTGCTCCCCGGGACCACCACCGAGATGAACGCCGCGGACTTCTTCCGCGCCAACAAGCTCTCCTGGAAACCCGTGGTCATCGAGCAGGCCTCCGAGCTCAACAAGGCCTTTTTCGCGGGTCGCTGCGACGCCCTGACCTCGGACGCCTCCCAGCTGGCCGCCCACCGCTCGGTGGCCCCGAACCCGGACGACTACGTGCTCCTGCCCGAGATCATCTCCAAGGAGCCCCTGGCTCCCGTGGTCAGGCACGGCGACGACCAGTGGTACGACATCGTGAATTGGGTGACCATGTCCCTGATCGAGGCCGAGGAGCTGGGCGTCACCTCCAAGAACGTGGACAAGATGCTCGAGAGCAGCAACCCCAAGATCAAGCGCCTGCTCGGCGTCACCGAGGGCATGGGCAAGGCCCTGGGCCTGGATGACAAGTGCTTCTACAACGTCATCAAGCAGCTGGGCAACTACGGTGAGATCTACGAGCGGACCGTGGGTCCCGACACGAAGCTCGGACTGGAGCGCGGCCTGAACGCCCTCTGGACCGAGGGCGGTCTGATGTACGCCTCACCGTTCAGGTGATTCTCGATGCTCCGGGGCGCCCCCCCCGAGGGGCGCTCTCCCATGATCTCGAGCCCGGCCCGGAACGTCCGGGCCGGGTCTTTCATGATGTTCGGACCAAGAACCGTTGACCCCTGCCGGCAAGGAAGCAGGCATGACCCCGGTGGACAGCGAACCCGGCACCGCAGCCACGGAAAAGGTTCCGTTCTGGCTCGACGCCAAGAAGCGCGCCGTCATGTTTCAGGTCGTGACGCTTTGCGCGGTGGGCCTGCTGGGCTATTACCTCGTCTCGAACGTGCTGGCCAACCTGGAGCGGCAGGCCATCGCCACGGGCTGGAGCTTTCTGGGCAAGGAAGCCTCCTTCGAGATCGGGGAGTCCATGATCCCCTACTCGGCGGCGAGCAGTTATCTCCGGGCCCTGGCTGTAGGGGTGCTGAACACCCTCCTGGTGGCCTTTGTCGGCAACCTCATCACCGTCATCCTGGGGACCATCGTCGGGGTGGCCCGGCTCTCGTCCAACTGGCTGGTCTCCAAGATTGCGGCGGTCTACATCGAGGTCATGCAGGACATCCCCGTGCTCCTGCAGCTCTTCTTCTGGTACGCCATCTTCTACGAGACCATGCCGTCGCCGAGGCAGGCCCTGAACCCGGTGGACGGGGTGTTCCTGTGCAACCGCGGGGTGCTGTTCACGGTCCCCGAGGCACACCCGGCCCATGCGTACATGGCCGTGGCCCTTGTTGTGGCCTGTGTCGCGGCCTGGGCCCTGCGTCGCTGGGCGCGCAGGCGTCAGGACCGGACCGGTCAGCCCTTTCCCACCTTTCGCATCTCCCTGGCCATGATCCTGGGGCTCCCCCTGATGGCCTGGTGGCTGGGCGGCGCCCCCACGGCCCTGGACGTGCCCGAGCTGAAGGGATTCAACTTTCAGGGCGGGCTCACCGTGAGCCCGGAGTTCTTCGCGCTGCTCATGGGGCTCGTCCTGTACACGGCCGCCTTCGTGGCCGAGGTGGTGCGGGCGGGCATCCAGTCCGTGAGCAAGGGCCAGACCGAGGCCGCCATGAGCATCGGCCTGCGTCCCAATCTGGTGCTCAACCTGGTCATCCTCCCGCAGGCCCTGCGGGTGATCATTCCTCCGCTCACGAGCCAGATGCTCAACCTCACCAAGAACAGCTCCCTGGCCGTGGCCATCGGCTACCCGGACTTCGTGTCCGTGGCCAACACCACCATCAACCAGACCGGCCAGGCCATCGAAGGGGTGGCCCTGATCATGACGGTGTACCTGTTCTTCAGCCTGTCCACGTCGGCCTTCATGAACTGGTACAACAAACGGGCCGCTCTGGTGGAGCGGTGACGACATGCAGGACAGCTACAACCCCGAGGCCAGCACCCTGAAACCGCCGGTGACCGATGTGGGCGTCATCGGGTGGGTGCGCGCGAACCTGTTCAACGGCTGGTTCAACTCGATCCTGACCGTGGTGACCCTGTGGTTCCTGTGGGAGGTGGTCCCTCCCATGGCCCGGTGGCTTTTTCTGGACGCGGTCTGGACCGCCGGGAGCGAGGCCTGCCGGGAGGCCCAGGGCGCCTGCTGGTCCGTGATCACCGAGAACATCCGCTTCATCCTGTTCGGCTTCTACCCCTATGACCTGCAGTGGCGACCCCTCGCAGCCATGCTCATCCTGTTCGGGCTCCTCTACTACAGCCAGGACCGGACCCACTGGAAGAAGAGCCTGCTCTACGCCTGGGTCCTCGGGCTCGTCACCATGGGGCTGCTCATGCGGGGCGGGCTCCTGGGCCTGGAGCCTGTGAACAGCACCAAGTGGGGCGGGCTGCCCCTGACGCTCCTGCTCTCGGTGTTCGGCCTGGCCGCGGCCTACCCCCTGGGGGTGATCCTCGCCCTGGGCCGGCAGTCCACCCTGCCGGGCGTGCGCTGGCTCTGCATCGTGTACATCGAGGCCATTCGGGGCGTGCCCCTGATCAGCCTGCTCTTCATGTCCGCCATCATCTTTCCGCTCTTTCTGCCCGAGGGCGTCACCATCAACAAGATCCTTCGTGCCCAGGCGGCCATCATCCTGTTCACGGCGGCCTACATCGCCGAGGTGGTGCGGGGCGGGCTCCAGGGCATGAGCCGGGGACAGTACGAAGCGGCCCACTCCATGGGCCTCAACTACTATCAGACCATGCGCCTCGTGATCCTGCCCCAGGCCCTCAAGATCGTGATCCCGCCCACGGTGAGCATTCTCATCTCGGCCTTCAAGGACACCTCCCTGGTGGTGATCATCGCCCTCTACGACGTGCTCAAGACCACCAAGTCGGTGATCTCGGACCCCGAGTGGCTGGGGTTCAGCCGGGAGGC
>CAYYVD010000478.1:0-2910 GCA_964475045.1 uncultured Desulfobacterales bacterium
GCAACCGTCACCGGCTTGAAACTCCGAGAGATGGCCGTGATCCCCTTGCTCCGTGCGATGTTGGCCACTACAACATGAAAAATGTCTGCGTTCTGTCGTCATTTGAATTTGTAGATCAACGCCGGGTGTCCGCTATGTTGGAAGTCGATCATCTGTCAAAGAGTTATGGGGGTTTGCAGGCAGTCTTCAATTGCTCCTTTTCTGTTCGAGAAGGTGGGATTTCCGGATTGATCGGTCCCAATGGGGCCGGGAAAACCACGGTCTTCAATATGATCACCGGGTTTGAGCAACCCGACCAGGGTCACGTGCATTTCAGAGGAGAGCAAATCACCGGTTTGCCCCCGCACACCATTTTTCGAAAAAAGCTGTGCCGGACATTTCAGGTCCCCAGAGAGTTCGGCGAGATGACTGTTTTGGAAAACATGATGCTCGTTCCCCCGAACCAGGCCGGGGAAAGGATATGGAACGCCTTTGTCCGACCCGGAAGGATCAGACGCCAGGAATCCCGAATTCGAGAAAAGGCTCTCGAAACCCTTGCGTTCCTAGACTTGCTCCCCCTCAAGAACGAGTATGCAAAGGGTCTTTCAGGCGGCCAGAAAAAACTCCTTGAACTCGGCAAGACCATGATGTCGGATCCGGCCCTGGTCCTACTGGATGAACCAGGGGCCGGGGTGAACCCCTCATTGATGAAGCGGTTGACGAACGCGATCGAACGACTGTGTGATGAAAAGAAGATGACCTTCTTGTTGATCGAGCATGACATGGATCTTGTCATGAACCTCTGCGATCCGATCATCGTGATGAGTCAGGGAATGCCGCTGATGATGGGAAGCCCTGATGAAGTCAAAAAGGACCAACGGGTTATTGAAGCTTATCTAGGTGGACAATATGGCGCTGCTGAAGGCTGAAAATTTGTTTTCCGGCTACCATGCCATGGAAATTCTGCATGGCGTATCAATCGAAGTCAATGAGGGAGAAATTATTACCATTATTGGGCCTAATGGTGCTGGAAAATCCACCTTGATGAAAACCATATTTGGTCTTTTGAAGCCAACCCAGGGAAACATCCTGTTGTCCGAGCAGGATATTACCAGTCTTCCCCCGAACGTGATCGTGCGATATGGCATCTCCTACGTACCGCAAGTCGAAAACATTTTTTCTACCTTAACGGTCAAAGAAAATCTTGAAATGGGCGCGTTCATCAGCAAAGACCCTCGCTTTGTCCAAAGAAAAATGGAAGACATCTTTACCCTGTTCCCCATATTGAAATCCAGGGAGACCCAGAGGGTGGGGAAGATGTCTGGCGGAGAGCGTCAACTCGTGGCCATGGGACGCGCCTTGATGCTCGAGCCTTCGGTCCTGATGCTGGACGAACCAACGGCCGCTTTGGCGCCCAAGCTGTCTCGAATGATTTTTGATAAGATCAAAGAGATCAATCAGCGCGGTGTTTCTCTGCTCCTTGTTGAGCAGAACGCCAGGGAGTCGTTGAGCATCTCCCACCGTGGGTATGTCCTGGCGGAAGGAAAGAACAAGCTCGAGGGGACCGGGAAGGAACTCCTGAGTGATCCGGAGGTGGGACGGCTATACCTCGGGGGTTGAGCCTGATCAAGGTCATCGGTCGTTGCCAAAATGGTGATGCATAAATATCAACAAAAGGGAGATAAAATGCCAGATAAAATCAAGCAGTTCAACGGTGTTACAAGACGTACCTTTGTCAAGGGGATGGGGATGGCCGTGGGGGCCCTGGCCTTTGGAAGAATCGACGTGCTGGCCAAGGAGGAGCCCATCTCCATCGGGCTGATGTTTCCCATGACCGGAGCCTTGGCGGCCTTCGGTCCCTATCTGACCAATGCCTGTGAGCTGGCCAGAGAGCAGGTGAACCAGGCCGGAGGGCCATTGGGCAGGCCGCTCGAATTCGTGCACCGCGATTCTCAAACCGATCCGACCGCCGGGGTGGACGCGGCAACCAAGTTGACCACCGTCGACCGGGTGCCGGCGATCGTGGGAGGCTTTTCCAGCGCCGTCACCCTGGCAGCCGCCCGGCCCGTGATCGACAATCGGGTGGTCATGATGTGTACGGCGGCCACATCTCCGGATGTCACCTTCCTGGAGGACCAGGATTTCATCTATCGGGCGACCATCGCCAATGACGCAAAGGGGGTCGCGCAGGCCAAGGTGGCCAAGGCCATTGGAATCAACACGGCGTCGACGATCTACGTCAACAACGCTTACGGAAAAGCCCTTTCCGACCATTTCGAAAAGTCCATGAAGGCGATGGGAGGCCGGGTCCCGGAAGCCGTGCCCTATGATCAGGGAAAGGCGTCCTATGCCAGCGAGATTGCCAAGGCCCTGAAAGGGGAGCCGGAGGCGGTTTTTGTCATCGGGTACGTCGAGGACGGCATCACCATCCTGAGGCAAATGATCGGTCTCGGATACCAGGGGCGGCTGCTGCTGGGAGACGGCATGAAGTCCCCGGAGATGTTCGAGAAAATCGGGGCCAAGTATCTGGAGGGCGCCGTAGGCATCGCCCCGACATCGTTCAACACCGAGTCCAGGGAATTCTACCTGGAGACCTACCGGAAGAAGTTTCAGGAGGAACCGGCGAAGCCGTTCATGGAAGGCGCGTACGACGCGATCATTGCCATCGCCCTGGCCATTCAAAAGGCCGGGAAGGCATCGGGCGTGGCCATCAGGGATCACCTGCGGGCGGTGGCCAATCCTCCGGGCGTCGAGGTCTCGTCCGCCGACTTGAAAAAGGCCTTCAGCCTGATCAAGGAAGGCGGCGATGTGAACTACCAGGGGGCGTCGGGAGTCTTTGATTTCGATGAGTACGGGTCGACCTTTACGGCCATTGAGATTTGGCGGGTCGCGGACGGCGCCTTTGAAACGGTCAAAAAGGTCCGTTTCGAC
>CAYYVD010000479.1:0-2897 GCA_964475045.1 uncultured Desulfobacterales bacterium
CGGCGACATCATCGGCATCCACAACCACGGCACCATCCGGATCGGCGACACGTTCACGGAAAAGGAACCGCTCAGCTTCACCGGCATACCGAATTTCGCCCCCGAGCATTTCCGGCGGGTGCGGCTCAAATCCCCGCTCAGGATGAAACAGCTTCAGAAAGGAGTGGGGCAGCTGGTCGAGGAAGGCGCGATCCAGCTGTTCCGGCCGTTGACGGGAAATGCCTTGGTCCTGGGAGCCGTGGGGGTTCTGCAGTTCGAGGTGACCATGGCGCGACTCAGGTCCGAGTACGGGGTCGACGCCGTTTATGAGAGGGTGGATATCGCCACCGCCCGCTGGATACGCTGCGATGACAAAGCGATGCAAGCCGCCTTCGAAAAGGAGTTTCTGTCCAACCTGGCGCTGGATGCCGAAGGAAACCTGACCTTCCTGGCCGAAAGTGAATGGCGTCTCAACTACACCGCCGAGAAATGGCCGGAGATTCGATTTCACAAGGTCCGCGAGTGTCAATGACGGGAGAGCAACTCCCGGACCTTGATGGCCAATCCGTCGACGGTGAACGGTTTCTGGATAAACTGAACACCCTCGTCCAGTACGCCGCGATGCGCGATCACGTTGCCGGTATAACCGGACATGTAGAGGACTTTGAGAGATGGTCGCATGGCAAGGGCTCTCTCGTAGAGCTCCTTGCCGTTCATCCCCGGAAGGACCACATCGCTCAGCAACAGGTGAATCGGCCCGTCGTGCCCTCTCAATGCCTCTAATGCCTCCCCACCGTCTTTCGCGTCCAGAACCCGATATCCCTTTCGGCTCAGCACGGATTTGGCCAGGCGGCGCACTTCGACGTTGTCCTCTACGAGCAGAATGGTCTCGGAGCCCTTCAGGCCCTGAGCTGCCTCCGGGCGGGGTTTCTCTTCTGCTTCCGACTTGTCTGCAGCGGGCAGGTAAATTTTGATCGTCGTTCCCTTGCCCGGCTCCGAGTAAACCCAAATATTGCCACCGTGCTGCTTGACGATTCCGTACACCGTGGAGAGGCCGAGCCCGGTCCCCTGCTCGCCTTTGGTGGAGAAAAACGGCTCGAAAATATGCTCCCGGGTTTCCTGATCCATTCCCTGGCCCGAGTCGCTGATCGCCAGCATGACGTGCCTGCCCGGTTCTGCGCTTTGATGACTTTTGGCATACTCCTCGTCCAAGTACACATTCGAGGTTTCAATGGTCAGCTGCCCGCCCTCGGGCATGGCATCGGCGGCGTTGACCGCCAGGTTCATGATGACCTGCTCGATCTGGCCCGTATCCGCCAGGATCAGCTCCGGGTCGGGGGAGAGATCGAAGGCCATCTCGATGTCTTCCCGGATCGTGCGCTGAAGCAGGTTCCTCAACCCGGCCACGACCTTGTTCAGGTCGACCGGTCTGAATTCCAGGATCTGCTTGCGGCTGAAGGCCAGGAGCTGCCGCACCAGGTCCCGGGCCCGCAGCCCGGCACTCATGATCTCGTCCACCGACTCCCGGCGGTCGTCTTCGGGGTCCAAGTCGTCGCGCAGCATCTCGCTGTAGCCGAGAATGGGTGAAAGCAGGTTGTTCAAATCGTGGGCCACGCCGCCGGCCAGCCGGCCGATGGACTCAACCTTTTGGGCCTGATGGTACTGCTTCTCCAGCTTCGCCTTTTCCCCCTGCATCCGGTTGCGTTCGGTGACGTCCCGAATCATGCCGATGAAGCCGATGACCTCTCCATCCTCGCTTCGAAGGTAGTAAACATTCGTTTCCCCGGGGAAGATCTCCCCCGTCTTCTTCCTGTAACGGACCGTGAAGAGAAAGCCGGGCTCTCCCATGTGCTCCTTCAGGGCCTCACCGAGCTGCGCGTGCTCGTTCTCGCTCTCATAGACACAGACGGTGTCCTTTCCCTTCAGCTCTTCCAGTCCGTAACCAAACAGCTCACGGAAAGCCGCGTTGCAGTCGATGATCTTTCGTTCCGAGTCCGCCACCAGAATGGCGTCTCTGATGCTTTCGAAAAGGGAACGGTACCGTTTCTCACTCTTCCGCAGTGCCTCCTCCGCCTGTACTCGATCGGTGATGACCTCGGTGTAGAGGACGAGGCCGCCGATGGAGCCATTGACCTCATACCAGGGCCGGCACTCCCAGCGGGTCCACTCGACGGTTCCATCCTCCCGCGGGTAGGGGTCCCGGTCGGCCCTGGAGACCTCCCCGGCCAACGCCCTTTGGTGGGCATCCCGCCATTTTCGAGGCAGGTCGGGAAAGACCTCGTAGTGATGCTTCCCGATGACATCCGTCTCCTTCACGTTGTACTGGTCGAGGTAGTTCTGGCTGACATAGACGTATCTGAGCTCCCGGTCATGGACGGCAACGGCGCTGTTGGCGTGCTCGATGATGTAACGCATCAGGTCATGGGAATGCGCCAGATTCACCTCGGTCTTCTTGAGCGCGGTGATGTCCTGGGAGCATAAGAGCACCCGTTCCACGGGGTCGATCCTGAGGAGCGCGGTGGAGATCAGCAGGCATCGCTCTTCATGGGTGTCACCGCGGGGAAACGGCAACCACGCCTCGATCTCCCTTTGACCGAGACCCGTTTCGAAGGTCTCCAGCACGGCCCGCCGAACACGGCATTCGGCACAGGCGGGTCCGAAGCCGCACCCCTGGGGATCGTCCAGGTGGTGCAGACAGCGCAGGGCTTCGCCCCCTCGCAGTCCCACCATCTCTTCAGGCGGCCTGTCTGCGAACCCGGCTGCAAAGCCGTTGACCTTGTGCACGCGCCGGTCCCGGTCCACCAACAGCATGGCGATGGGGGCATGCTCGTGAATCACCGACAGCTCGGCCATGGTGTGCCGCAGCTTCTCTTCCGCCCGCTTGTGGCGGGTGATGTCGTCGACAGCCATGACCGCGA
>CAYYVD010000480.1:0-2887 GCA_964475045.1 uncultured Desulfobacterales bacterium
GCCGTCCCCGATCCGGGACAATACAGGATCGGCCCCATGGTCTCGGCTCACCCCGAAGTTTAAGGTGTTGTGAAGAAAGGAGGCATCGTGATGGAAAACACCAAGCTTTCATCCAAATCTCCCGTCTTCATCGGCGCCCTGCTGATCGTGCTGGGGCTGGTGTTGTTTCTCCTCAACTTCTCCGTGATCCCCATCGTCGGGGTGGTGCTCGGCGTTCCGGCCATCGGCGTGGGGATCTACTTCCTGGTCAAGGGAAGCCGGGGAAAACCCAAAGCGGGCTGATGCCCGCAACCCAGCCGAATTTCGATGATGTAAGAAGGTACCACGGAAAACCGGCGCACGAAATGGGGTGTACCCTGTATTCCGGGAGGCAGGGCGGGATCGAGTCTGCGAGGGCGGGGCCGTGTGGGTGGACAACGACCTGGCCGTCAATCCGGGTTGACGGACCGATCGTTCTCCAGGATGTTTCGCACGAGAATGCCGGCGCTGTATGCGGCGAAACGCTTCTGCAAGGGGCCCGCGCTCGGGTAGGAGACCACGGGCAGGGTCCACTGGAGCAGGGCCAGCCAGTAGGGCGTCATGTCCTTCTCGAAGAGGGTGGCCCGGTCGGCCAGGGAACGCAGCAGGGTGATCAGCGCATAGACCTTGGGGACCATGGGGTCCCGGCCTTCGTCGTGGAGCGGAGCGACCCCGTCCAGGGAGGCGACAGAGCCCAGGGCCCGCTCGAACCGCATCAAGGCTGCCAGGTCGGTTTCGCTCTCCAGGCGGGTCGTCTCGATCTTCAGGATCGCCTCCAGCCGGGCAAAGTCCGAGACCACGTTCCGGGGGGCGGTCTCCGAGTAGTCGATGACGTAGAGGTTGTCCCGCTCGTCCACGAGGACGTTTTGCATGTTCAGGTCCCCGTGGCAGATGGAGCGGTACCACAGGCGGCCCTCGCGTCTCCGGAGGGGAAAGGCCTCCGCCAGGAACCGGTAGGGGTTGGGGAGGGAGCCCTTCAGCGGGGTGCAGGGAATGGTCTCGTCCTCCGGTCGAATGGACAAGGCTTCCCGGGCGTCCTGCAGGATGCGGGGAAACAGTCCCCGCGGGTCATGCTCCTCGAACAGAAAGGTCTCCTCCCAGCGGGGCTGCCCGTACCAGGGCTTGAGAACCACGGTGAAGAGCCTCTCGAAGAGGAGAACCAGGGCTTCCGCGGGACGATCCCGCACTCGATCCGCAAGCCAGGTCAGGCGGCTCTCCGTTCCCCCGATCCCGACGAAGTTGTAGCGAAGCCCCATCCAGTCGCCGTGTTGGGCCGCCCCCATGATGGCGGTGCTGTTGTTCAGGATGGTTTTTTCCACGTACCGGCGGAACGCGACCTCCTCCCGACGGGAGACCTCGGTCCGGGCGATCTTGAGCACGGTGGGGATCCAGCGAAGGCCGTCCCGGCCGTAGGTGTCCACCTGGAAGGTCTTGGCCGAGTATCCCCCGTGGATGGGGCGAAGCACGACCCGGGCGGCATCCGCATACAGACGCCGCGTGATCATCTCCCAGGGCTCGGGGAAGGCGTCGTCGGTTTCCACCTCCACCCGGAGGAGCTTTTCCTCTCCCTTCACGACCCTGGAAGGCCGGAACACCCACACCTGCGGCCGTCGAACCCGCATGCCCGCCTGCACCTCGAAGACGGTTTCCACCCGGCTCAGATCGGCCAGGCCTCTCGCGCAGTCCTCCAGGGAGGAGCCTCCATCCGGCCCCGGAGGGCCGGAAATGCCGATCCCGTGCCCGAGAAAGACGACCCCGTTTCCCATGTCTCGTGACTGTAGCCCTGTGCTCAGGGCCTGCAGAAGGGGGTCCTCCTCCGTTTGGGGTGTCCAGGACCGGGCCATCGCCCCCACGATGAGCACGGTGCCGGTCGAGTCTTCGGTCCGGCGGGCTCCGGACGCAGAGGGCCGACCGCCCTGGGCCGTGAGCACCACGCCGAGCAGGGGGGGCGCCGCTTCCCCCATGCGATCCACCATGTCGAGGGCGTCGCCCAGCAGCGCCTCCAGACCCAGTTCCGTCGAGTCGGAGGCGGCGATTTGCAGCAGGGGATCCCCGGTGAAGCCGGCCCCCGAGCCCACGTGAACCATCGCCTCCGAGGGACGCTCCACCACCAGAAAGTCGGCCGTGCCGTGGCCGTCCGCCATTCGGAGCCCCGTCAACCACCCGGCTGCGGCGAACAGGCCCGGGCACTCGGCCGCCTGTGCCCGGGTGCGCCCGAACCCTCCGAACCCGATGCTGTACCCCAGGTCCTCCATGGACACGGGGACCAGGTGCTCTCCCGCCGCACCGCTGCCGGTGACGCCCCAGGGTTCCCCCCAGAGGGCCAGTTCGGATTCCGCCTCCCTCCACCGGACGACCCGGTAGGCCCTGCCGGCCAGGGAAACCTCGCCCAGGTCTTCCTCCGACCCCGGCTCCTCAATCATGCGCAGGGCCTGCTCGGGGCTCTCCGCGCAGAGGAACTGGGTCAGGAGTCCGGAGAGGCTCAAGACCTGGGTGACGAAGGGGTTGAGACCCGTCAGCACCAGCCCCCCGGAGCGGGATTTCAGCCGCTTCTCCAGGGCCATGAGGGCGCGGATGCCCAGGCTCGAGAGGTAGTCCACGTCGGAGAGGTCCACCACCACCCGGACGCCCTCCCCGTCGAGGTCCTCGGAGGCCTTTTCCAGGAGCGCCGCGCCGCGGCTGTCCAGGCGGCCTTGGAGGGTGAGCACGGGCACCCGGCCCGTCTCTTGGCGATCGATGTTCAGCATGGCGTGGCTTCCGGCTTCAGGTTTTCGATCCGGCGTCGCTCAGGGCTCCTCGCGGAGGAGTGATGCGGAGGCGCACTCTCGTACGCCGCACAAGGAACCTCGCTGATCGACGATGAGATTGG
>CAYYVD010000481.1:0-2512 GCA_964475045.1 uncultured Desulfobacterales bacterium
GGGACGATGTCCTCCGTGGTGAGGACGTCCAGGACGCCGTGCGGTTTCTGTGAGGCAAAGACCCGGTAGAACGGATCGATTTGCCAGTAGTAGCGGCGGTAGTGGTGAAGCGCCCCGTTGTCGATGCCGCGCTGGACGATCCGCATGAAGCTCACGGGCTTGTCCGGGGCCTCGGCCATGAAGAAGTTCCCCTTCTCCGCCCCCAGGTGCCTCTCGAAGAAGAGCAGGCTCTCCCGCCGCACCTCGTCCACGTCGTCCAGCGTGAAGAGGTCCCGGCAGAAGGCGTGAAGGACCCGGTGATCTCCGGCGGTCCGGTTCGACGAGACCATGGTGCACCCCCTTTCGCCGATCGGTGCCCACCATACCACAGATGGTGCGGTTTCCCCAAAAAATGACGGATTTCCGCCATTGCCTCCGGCTGGAGGTCTGCTTTATCCTCTGGCTGGAGAGGTGGAGGGACCTTGACCCGAACCCGAGACGCAAAGGAGGGGGAGATGAACGGCCAGAACGACATCCTCGAGGCATTGTACCGCCGCATGATCCTCGTGCGGTTCATGGAGGAGACCCACGACAGTCTCCTCAAGGAGGGAAAGATCCAGCTGATGGGTCACTTCGGGACCGGGCAGGAGGCCGTAGCCGTGGGCGTGACCGGCCCGCTCCGGCAGGAGGACATCCTGTTCGGCACCCACCGGGGGGTGGGCGAGTTCATCGGCAAGGGCATGGCCCCCAGGGACATCTGGCTGGAGTACATGGGCAAGAAGGACAGCCCCTGCCACGGCAAGGGCGGGCTCCACCTCTGCGACCGGGAGCACAACATCCCCGGGCTGGTGGCCACCCTGGGCTCGGACTTCTCCATCGCCGTGGGAACGGCCCTGGCTTCCAAGATGAAGGGGATCGACCAGGTGACCCTCTACTTCGTGGGGGAGGGCACCTGCAACCAGGCGGACGCCCACCCGTCCATGTGCATGGCGGCCCTCTGGAAGCTTCCTCTCGTCTTTGCGGTCTGCACCAACCAGTTCTGCGAGCTCTCCTACATGTGCGACCACTACCCCACGGGCGACGTGGCGCCGCGGGCCACCGCCTACGACATCCCCTTCGACATCGTGGACGGCCAGGACATCGAGAAGACCTACGAGGCCACGAAGAAAGCCGTGGAGCACGCGCGCGGGGGCAACGGCCCCTACCTGGTGGAGTACAAGACCTACCGCATGGCCACGCACTTCTCCGGGGACCCGGGCACTTACGTCAACCGCCAGGAGCTCGAGGAGTGGGCCCGAAGGGACCCCATCGACCTCTGCCGGACCCGTCTCCTGGAGAAGGGCATCCTGACCGAGGAGAAGGACCGGGAGCTGAGAGACGGCATTCAGGCCGAGGTGGACGAGGCCGTGGCGGCGGCCTTCGCCGCGCCCGACCCCACGATCGAGGACCTGTTCAAGGACGTCTACTCCGGAGAGGGGGTGATCCAATGAGAACCATCACGTTTTCGCAGGCCCTGAACGAGGCCATGGCCGAGGAGATGCGGCGGGATCCCAACGTCTTCGTCATGGGGGAGGACGTCCGGGTGAGTGCCTTCGGGCAGACCGCCGGGCTGGTGGACGAGTTTGGCGAGGAGCGCGTCCTCAACACGCCCATCGCGGAGAATGCCATCACCGGGGCGGCCATGGGGGCCGCCATGAGCGGGCTGCGGCCCGTCCTGGAGCTCATGTTCATGGACTTCACCATGCTGGCCATGGACCAGCTCTGCAACAACCTGGGCCAGTGGCGGTACATCACCGGCGGGCAGTACACCGTCCCGCTCACCATCCGGACCGCCTGCGGCGCCGGCATGCGCATGGGCTACGGCCACTCCCAGTGCCTCCAGAGCCAGCTGATCCAGGCCCCGGGGCTCATGATCGTGGAGCCGTCCACGCCGTACGACGCCAAGGGCCTCCTCAAGAGCGCCATCCGGTCCGACGACCCGGTCATCGTGGTGGAGTCCAAGAAGCTCATCTTCGGCGGGGTGGAGGGCGAGGTGCCCGAGGAGGACTACACCCTGCCCTTCGGGGAGGCGGCGGTCCGAAAGGAGGGCAAGGACGCCACCGTGGTCGCGGTGGGGTTCATGACCTACGAGGCCCTGGGCGCCGCCCAGGCGCTGGCCGAGGAGGGGGTGGACGTGGAGGTGATCGATCTGCGGTCCATCGTGCCCGTGGACAGGGACACGATCTTTCAATCCGTGGAAAAGACCGGCCGCCTGGTCACCGTGGAGGAAGGCCGCATCCGGGGCGGGATCGGGGCGGAGATCGCGGCCCTGGCCGCCGGGGAGTCCTTCTCCCTGCTGAAGGCCCCGGTTCAGCGCGTGGCCGCGCCCATGGTGCCCATAGCGGGGAGCCCGGCCCTGGAGGACCTCTACCTCCCGAACAAGGACACCATCGTTCGGGCCGTCCAGCGGACCCTTTGACCCAAGCGCCCTGCGGGTCCCGCCGGCCGGGGTCCCGCAGGGTCGAAACCCCTTTCCTGAGCGTCCAAGGAGGTC
>CAYYVD010000481.1:2522-2873 GCA_964475045.1 uncultured Desulfobacterales bacterium
CCCTTTGACCCAAACGCCCTGCGGGCCCCGCCGGCCGGGTCCCGCAGGGCCGAACCCCCTCCCCTCAGCGTTCAAGGAGGTCGTCGAAGCCCATGGCAACGGAGATTCGCGTGCCCAAGCTGGGCATGGTCCAGTCCGACATCACCGTGATCGAGCTTTCCCGGAGCGACGGGGACGCCGTGGACAAGGACGAGAAGGTCGCGGTCATCGAGACGGCCAAGGTCTCCTACGACATCTACGCCCCGGCCGCGGGCATGATCTTCTATCTGAGAAAGGTCAAGGACAAGGTGGCCTCGGGGGACCTCCTGGGCGTGGTGGCCGAGAGCCGGGAGGCCTTCGAGCAGCTCATGG
>CAYYVD010000482.1:0-2867 GCA_964475045.1 uncultured Desulfobacterales bacterium
CGAAACCCAGCATCTTGTACACCAGCTTGGCCACGGCAAAGGCCCCGTTGCGGTCCGGCGGATCCTGGCTCAACTCCATGACGTCGAAACCCACCACCTCGCGCTCGTGAAAGAGAGTCCTCAGGAGCTCGAGGGCCTCGTGCCAGAAGAGACCTCCGGGCTCGGGTGTGCCGGTGCTTCGAACCACGCTCCAGTCCAGGACGTCCACGTCCAGGGTGAGAAACACGGGATCGGGGAGCCGCCGAATCGCCCCGTGGAGGTCGAACCCCCCGGATCGCAAGGCTTCCATGGTACACACCGGCATGCCCTCCCGGGTGATCCGCTCGGCCTCCTCCCGGCAGAGGCTGCGGACGCCGACCTGCAGGGTATCCCCGGTGCGCTCGCGGATGCGCGCCATGGTGCAGGCGTGGCTGAGACGGTCCCGCTGGTAGCGCTCGCGAAGATCGGCGTGGGCGTCGAGCTGAACGACCGAAAGCCGGCCGTACCGGTCGTGCAGCGCCTCGAACACCCCGATGCTGACGGAGTGATCCCCGCCCAGGACCACCGGGTACCGGCCCTCCTCGAGCACGGCGCCGACGGAGCGGCGCACCGAGGCGACCATGGCCTCGGGGCCGGAAAGATCCTGCGGGGGGGCGGCGGTGGCGATGCCCATGCGGCAGGGCTCGAAGCGGAGCCCTTCGTCGTAGAGCTCGAGCTCCGCCGAGGCCTCGATCACCGCGTCCGGCGCCAGGGAAGCCCCCCGACCCCAGGAGACGCCGCCTTCGTAGGGAACCGGGAGCAGCACGGCCGCGGCCGAGCCGGGGTCGGACAGCTCCGGGCCAAGGTCCAGAAAAGCGCGGGTGTGGGTTCTCAAAGGGCCTCCTCGAGACGCTCGACCATGGCCGTCATGCGGGAGCACAGATCCCTGGGCCGCCGATCCCCGCACACCTCCAAGGCATACGCCCCGATCAGGGGGAAGAGGACGCTGTACTCCCCCCAGATCTGGACCAGCTTGTCCTCCTCGGCCTCACGGTACTTGCCCCAGGTGACGGCCTCACCGAAGGTGCAGCCGGAAAGGCTGCCCTCGCGCTCCACGGCGGTCCCGATCTGAAGGCCCCGGTCCGCGCCCTGAAACGGCACCCCGAGGATCTGGCTGATGAAGGGGCTGGTCTGCTGGATGAAGTTCTTCGGTCCGCCCCCTCCCAGCTCCACGAAACCGGTCCGGCCCGAGTCGTACACGATGGCCGCCGAGTCGAAGATGTCCTTCTGGGCGGAGAGGACGACGGGAAAGCCCTCCCGGTCGGTGCGGGCCAGGTTCATGGCGATGGAGTGGTTGGCCAGGGAGTCCCAGAACACCGGGACCCCGAGCCGGGCGGCCGCCGCGGTGAAGCTCCGTTCCGGGTGGGGGCTTTCCTTCAGGACCCATCGGCCGAGGGCACGGTTGAACTCCCAGCTCGACAGGGTCCGGTCGGAGAGGTCCGCCTGCCAGCGATCCCGGACAAAGGAGCGCAGGATGTCGTCCTGGGCCTCCAGGGTCTCCCGTTCGCGGATGCCGATGTCGTAAATGCGCGTGTCTCCCCGCTCTCTCAACGCGTTGTCGTCCTGATGAGGGGAAACCGCCTTCACCGGCAGACCGAAGGCGAAGTGGAGGTCGTGGTAGACCTGGGCTCCCGTGGAGCAGACGACATCCACGAAACCGGCCTCCATCAGAGACGCCACCATCCGTCCCATGCCCCCCGCAATGCCGGCGCCGGCGATGCCCAGCCAGACCACGTCGCCCTCCTGAATCATGCGTTCCAGCAAGCAGGCGCCGCGGTACACGTTGCGTGCCTCGAACGAGGTCCGGCCGAGGGCCGCCAGCAGATCGGGGAGGCGCATTCCGCGCTCCAGGGCGGGCGGCCGAATGTCCGGCGCCCTGTGGAAGAGAGACTCATGGGAGGTCATGACGGGTCGACTTCACTTTCCTTGCCGGTTCCCCGGGGCGCGGCCGAGCGGGTCGCCTCAGTTGAGCAGCATGACGGCGCAGGCCAACACCGTGGTCCAGTGCCCTTTCTTGTCTCCCCGGGCGGACTGGGCCACGCTCTTGGACACGAACAGTCGCTTACCCACCTTGTAGAGCTGCTTCCGTTCGTCCCAGGCCACGTCCGGGTCGAGCTCGATGCCCATGGTGGAGGCCAGCATGGTTGCGGCCAGGTCCTCTGCAAAATCGGCGGACTTGCGCATGGTCTCGCCGAAGGCGTGGTGCTCGCTGATGTAGCCGTACTGCTTGGCGCTCTTGGGCCGTGCCAGGCCCACGGCCGCAGAGATGAGACGATTGGGCTCATTGGTGCTGTTTCTGGCCAGGACCGTGAAGGTGATCTGGCCCGGCTGCAGCTCCTTGACGCCGACCTCCCTGGAGATGATCTTGCAGTCCGGCGGAAAAATGCTGGAGATGGTGACGATGTTGCAGCGTTCTACACCCGCGTCGCGAAGCGCGAGCTCGAAGCTCTGGAGCTTGTTGCGGTGAACCCCCACGCCTTTGGTGAAAAACATTCGTTTCGGGATGAACGACTCCAATGACTGGCTCCCCCTTTCACGCAAACGTCCATCCGCTCAGGGGTGCCCCCCGGCGGTTGAAACCCGCAGGTCCCGTGCAGGCCCGGCCGGGCCCGACAAGAAAGAGGAGCATAGTACACGCGGACGACGCATGCAACCAGGAATCGGGCCGGTGGGGGGCATCCGGGTTACTGGGGGGCGAGCGAGACCATGACCTTTTCCGCCACCCCCCGTCCCAGGGCGAGGCGGGTGGCTCCGTGCCCCACGATCAGGCGACCCTGACCGTTGTTGCTGATCACCTCCACCTCGTCGCCCTTTCGAAGTCCCATGGAAGCGAGCCTCCCCTGGGCGTT
>CAYYVD010000483.1:0-2844 GCA_964475045.1 uncultured Desulfobacterales bacterium
GGTGCTGGCGGACTACAAGACCGATGCGGTGGACGGGAACCTGGAGGCGCTGGTGGATCACGACCGGCCCCAGGCGGAGACCTGCCGGGCCTGCTGGCAAGAGATCACGGGGGAGGCGGTGAAGGAGGCGGGGTTTCCCTACTTCACCTTCGACGACGATGTACAACGGGCGGCGGCCCAGGTGGATCCGGTCGGTTATGTGGCCGATCTGCCGGAGCGGGCGGTGCTGGACGAGGTACAGCGGGTTCCGGAGTTGTTTACATCGTTCAAGGCGGTGGTGGATGCGCGGCGGACGCCCGGTCGTTTCCTCCTGACGGGATCGGCCAATGTGCTGCTGGTGCCCAAGCTGTCGCATTCGCTTGCCGGTCGGATGCAGATTCTTCGGCTTCACCCCTTGTCGCAGGCGGAGGTGGGTCGAAAAGCACCGGATTTTCTGGGCCGGTTGTTCGCCGGGGACTTCAGGGCGGGGCGCTCCGGGCAGCGTCTGGGCAAAGCCCTCGCCGAGCGGGTGGTTGGCGGCGGCTTTCCGGCGGCCCTGGCGCGTGCCGCTCCACGCCGGCGGTTCGCCTGGTATCGCGATGATGCCGAAACCATGATTCAACGCGATGTTCGGGATCTGGCGCGTATCAGCGCTCTGGACGCGTTGCCGCGCCTGTTGACGGCGGCCGCAGGGCAGACCGCGTGCCTTGTCAATGTCTCCGAGCTGGCGGCTCCGTTTCAGATCAGCCGCCCGACCATTCGCGAATACCTGACGCTGCTGTCGAGGATCTTCCTGCTGGATGAGTTGCCGGTCTGGCACAGCAACCGGTTGAAACGGCTGGTAAAGACGCCCAAGCTTCACATGGGCGACACCGGACTGGCCGGCGCCCTGCTGGGGTTGAGCGGGGAAACGTTGTGGGCGGACCGTTCGTTGTTCGGCCGGTTCCTGGAGACATTCGTCTACCAGGAGTTGCGCCGGCACGCCAGTTGGTGGAAAGCCTTGTTGGTTTTCAGTCATTTCCGCGACAAGGATCAGGTGGAAGTGGATCTGGTGCTGGAATCCGAAGGGCGCGTGGCCGGCGTGGAGGTGAAGGCCGCCTCAACGGTGACCAGCGGTGACTTCAAGGGGCTGCGGAAGTTGAAGGACGCCGTGGAGAAGAGCTTCGCCGCCGGTGTGGTCCTCTACGACGGAGAAGCCGTGGCGGGCTTTGGGGACCGACTCTATGCCGTACCCATCACCCGGTTGTGGGACGGCGGCTGATGGGTGGCGCGATTCCTGAACGGACAGATCTCGCTGACGATTCAATCAGCGGTGCGGTTCTTGGTGTCCGTCGAGTTTGTGCGTTGGGCAAGGACATCCGTGTATGGTCTGATTCTGCTGAGCAAATCTCCCATCTGACGTTCGGCCACCTCTGTGTCGTGCGCAATCTGAGCTCGCAGCCAATAGCCGTTGGAAAGGCCGAAAAACTTGCACAATCTCAGGTCGGTGTCAGCCGTGATCGAACGTTTTCCCGAAATGATCTCGCTGATGCGTTGTGCGGGCACACCAATCTCTTTGGCCAGGCGATACTGAGTCAAACCCATCGGTTTTAGGAACTCTTCCAGCAGAAGCTCACCGGGGGTTACGGGATCCAATTTTCCCATGGTACGTTCACCTCAATGGTAATCAATGATTTCAACGTCTTCAGCGCCGGCTTCCGTCCAGCGGAAGCAGATGCGCCATTGCCGATTGATTCGGATGCTGTATTGTCCGGCTCGATCGCCCTTGAGCGCTTCCAGCCGATTGCCGGGCGGCACGTTCAGATCATCGAGATTTGCCGCAATTTCAAGCTGTCTCAGTTTCCGGCGCGCGATTGCGGCCATCCCCGCGAATCGCTTGACGCGGTTTCCTTTCGAAAGAGCCTCAGTATCGGAGCACGCAAAGGATCGAATCATTGATGATGATAGTAATGCATTGCGTGATTAACGTCAATCGTGATTAGGGGTCCCGAACAAGTTGAAATCACGTCCCCTGCGAGGAAAACCCGGACGGCGGGCTGATCAAGAAGGCGTAAGGGGTGTCTCTCTGCGACCTTGCGGCATATTCGAGTTTTCGAGAGGAGAACCGCTGATGGCCAGTCTGGAGCGAGCGATTGAGATTGCCGCGAAGGCACACGCTGGACAGGTCGACAAGGCCGGGCAGCCGTACATCCTGCACCCGATCAGGGTCATGCTCAGGGTGCCCGATAGGGAATCGCGCATCGCCGCAGTCCTTCACGATGTCGTGGAGGATTCAGAGATCACCTTCGACGCCCTGCGGGCAGAGGGGTTCTCAGAGGAGGTCCTGGAGGCGTTGGAGGCGCTGACGAAGCAGCCCGGCGAGAGCAGAACGGATGCTGCGCACCGGGCAAGGGCCAATCCAATCGCTCGAGAGGTCAAGCTGGCCGACAACGCCGAAAACATGGATTTGAGTCGGATTTCCCAACCGACAAAAAAGGACCACGCAAGAGTGGTCGAGTACAGAGAGGTAAGGGCAGTTCTTCTTGGGAAAAGCGAAGCCTGACGGCTGCCAAAGGATTCTTTGATGCAGGCAGGAAGGTGGGCTTCCGCACGGACCGACACCCCTTCGACCGGTGGAACGCCGGGGGCAAGGGCCCCGGCATCTCCTCACGGAGGGGCTTGACAGGCCGGAGGGGTTCTACAAGGAGCAACCCTGATGACGGAGCCTTCCACACTGAGGGTGCTCAGCACACCTCCTGATCGTTTTTTGACAGAAGGGTACCGGCCGGATTCTCGATTATCCAGCGTTGCTTCAATCCCTCATCCGCTATGGGTGGCGGAATCCGTCGGAATCGGGTGACGGAATGCTTCGGAACAGGGTGGCGG
>CAYYVD010000484.1:0-2843 GCA_964475045.1 uncultured Desulfobacterales bacterium
ATCAAGGAGGACTACGGCGCCACCGCCACCATGATGATCGAGTACCTGCGCGCCGTGAGGATCCAGCCCTCCCCCCAGCTGGCCACGGCCCTTTTCTACGGTATCAAGACGGATACGGAAAACTTCGCCAGGCCCACCACGGGCGGGGACATCAAGGCGTTCCGGTACCTCTACCCGTTTGTCAACATCCACATCATCAAGAAGATCGAGGCCTCCGAGTTCACCAAGAAATCCCTGGCCAGTTTTCGGGACGCCTTGGACCGTTACGTGATCATTCGAGACCGAGTCGTGGTCCACATGGGCGTAGTGAAGGACCCGGACGTACTGGTCATGATCGCCGACTTCTTTCTCAGGGTCGCCGAGGCGAGCTGGTCCATTGTTTCGGGGGTGTACGGCCCGAAGCTGATCGTCATCATTCGTAACGCCGGGTTTCGCAGGAACGCGGGGAAGCGGGCCGAGGAGCTCTTCGGGAAGCTGGGATCGGCCGGAGGACACCAGAGTGCGGCTCGCGCCGAGATTCCCGTTCAGGAGCTGGGGGATGCGGCCAAGGACGAGAAATCCCTGGCCCGTTTTGTTCTGGACCGGGTTCGCAAGATGTAGGGAAGACCGCAAAAGGCCAGTTTTTTTTTCGAAAAACCGCACATGATCCTCGGGGCGCGGGGCTGGAACAGGACGAGGTCCTATGGCCGGCAGTGCAGAACACATTCTCGACGATACGTTCGTGGACGCGATCCGGTCGGCCATCGCCGAAAGGGACGTTCGAAGACTTTCTCTGATGATCGACGAGCTCCGGCCGGCGGATCTCGCCGACCTCATCGAGCACCTGAGTCAGGACGAGCGCATGTTCGTCTTCGATCTTCTGGAGCCGGAGGGCGCCGGCGAGGTGCTCGTGGAGATCGAGGCCCCGATTCAGGGAAGCATCCTGAGCAGCCTGGACAATCGGGTCATCTCTGAGATCGTCCAGGAGCTGGACTCGGACGACGCCGCGGATCTCGTGGGCGATCTCCCAGAGAATCGGGCCGTGGAGATCCTGGGAAACCTCCAGCAGGACGTCTCCGAGGAGCTGGGGAAGCTCCTTCCCTACGAGGACGACACGGCCGGGGGGCTCATGGCGCTGGAGTTCGTGGCCGTTCGCTCCGAGGCCACGGTTCAGGAGGCCATCGACCGCATTCGAGAGAAGCGCGAGGACGTGGAGAACCTGTATTACCTGTTCGTCATGGACAGCAGCGACAAGCTGGCGGGGGTTGTGTCGCTCAAGGACCTGGTGCTGGCCTCCGCAGCCACCCGGGTCTCCGAGATCATGAACCCGGAGGTGATCTCGGTCAACGTGCGCATGGATCAGGAGGAGGTGGCGCACCTGTTCAAGAGGTACGACCTGGTCAGCATACCGGTGGTCGACGACGCCTACCGGCTCGTGGGAAGGATCACCCACGACGACATCATGGACGTCATCGAGGACGAGGCGGACGAGGACATCGCGCTCATGGGGGGGGTGATCCATGCCGAGATCACCGAGGACTCCCCCATGCGGATCTCCCGGGCACGGCTTCCCTGGCTTCTGGCCGGCCTGCTCGGGGGCGTGCTGGCCGCATTCGTGATCAATCAGTTCGAGGCCTCCCTGCAGAGGGTCCTCGCGCTCTCCTTCTTCTTCCCCGTGATCATGGCCATGGGAGGAAACACGGGCACCCAGGCCGCCACCGTGGCGGTGCGCGGGCTGGCCACCGGGGATATCAGCATGGTCAATATCGGCCGGCGTCTCTGGCTCGAGATGAAGGTGGCCCTGTTCAACGGGCTCATTTGCGGGGCCCTGCTGGGGCTGATCGTGGGGGCGTGGCTGTCGGACTTCCTGCTGGGTGCGATCGTGGCCATGGCCCTGGTGTTGATCATCCTCAACTCCGGTTTCATCGGGGCGGCCATCCCGTTCGCCTTCAAGAAGATGGATGTGGACCCGGCCCTGGCCACAGGCCCCTTTGTCACCACCTCCAACGATATCGTGGCCCTGTTCATCTATCTGGGCATGGTCACCCTGTTCCTCCACTTGGTCGGGTGAGCCCCTGCGGCCGGTTGCTACTCGACGGCTGGAGAGCGGTCTCGAGAACAGGTGGTGGAAGGGCCGGGTTCAGAAGCCTGTGGATCGCAAAGGAGCATGCCGATGGAAAAGACGATTCAGGCCTTCTGGCGGACCCGCCTGAAACGCACACGAGCCGCGCTCGAGGCGAACAACTTCGAGGTGTTCCTGGTGGAGACCGCCGACGCGGCGCGGGAGACGGTTCTGGAGAACATCCTGCCGGGCACGGGGGCCGACAGCGTTTCCTGGGGTGGGTCGGCCACGTTCCTGGCCACCGGTCTCTACCCGATGCTTCGGGACATGAACGGGCTGGAGGTGGTGGACACCTTCGACAAGCGCATCTCCCGAGCCGAGAGCCTCGAGCGGAGACGCCGGGCGCTTCTGGTGGACCTGTTCCTGACGGGCACGAACGCCTTGACCGAGGCGGGCCAGCTCGTCAACCTGGACATGTACGGAAACCGCACGGGAGCCATCACCTTCGGACCGCGATTCGTGGCCGTGCTGGCCGGAAGAAACAAGGTGGTGCCGGACCTGACGGCGGCCATGGCCCGAATCCGGGGGTACGCCGCCCCGGCCAATGCCAGGCGGCTGGGGAAGAAGACGCCGTGCAGCGAGACCTCTCGATGCGAGTCCTGCAAGAGCGCGGAGAGGATCTGCAACACCTGGACGATCACGGAGAAGTCGTTTCCTCCCAGGCGGATCAAGGTGGTCCTGATCAACCAGGACCTGGGGCTCTGAATTTCCGGGAGAATTTCGGGGACACCATACGTAATTC
>CAYYVD010000485.1:0-2841 GCA_964475045.1 uncultured Desulfobacterales bacterium
CATGGAGCAGCTCGAGCAGGTCGACCGGGCCAAGGTGCTGATCGAGGCCCTGCCTTACATCCGGCGGTTCAACAACGCCACCGTGGTGGTGAAGTACGGCGGGCACGCCATGGTGGACGAGACGCTGAAGCGGGACTTCGCCCTGAACGTCATCCTCATGAAGTTCGTGGGGATGAACCCCATCGTGGTGCACGGGGGCGGGCCCCAGATCGGCGATTTTCTGCGCAGGCTCTCCATCGAGAGCGAGTTTGTGGACGGCATGCGGGTCACCGACCAGCAGACCATGGACGTGGTGGAGATGGTGCTGGTGGGCAAGGTGAACAAGGAGATCGTGGCCCTGATCAACGCGCATGGTGGAAGAAGCGTGGGACTGTCGGGCAAGGACGGCGGCCTGATCGTGGCCGAGAAGATGCACTACGTCCGGGAGAAAGGCGTGGATCAGCCCCCCGAGATCATCGACATGGGCATGGTGGGCGAGATCACGGCCGTGGACAACCGCGTCCTCCGCGGTCTCATGCAGGACTTCATCCCGGTGATCGCCCCGGTGGGCGCCGGGGAGAACGGGGAGACCTACAACATCAACGCGGACATCGTGGCCGGCCGGATCGCCGCCTCGCTCGAGGCCCGGAAGCTGGTGCTCCTCACGGACACCGAGGGCGTGCTCGGCGCCGGAGGAAACCTGATCTCCACGCTGAACGCCGAGCAGGCCCGGCGCCTGGTGAAGGAAGGGGCCATCCGCGGCGGTATGATCCCCAAGGTGCGCTGCTGCCTGGAGGCCCTGGAGGGCGGCGTGGGCAAGGCCCACATCCTGGACGGACGCAAGGAGCACGCCATTCTTCTCGAGATCTTCACGAAGGCGGGTGTGGGAACGGAAATTGTTCGCTGATCCCGAATCGAAATCCAAGTGTCGCACGGGATGACACTCGAGGTTGACACCCCATGAATGATTCAACGCGGCAGTCCGTCGCCGGCCTGGCGGATCGGTACCTCTTCGAGACCTACGGAAAACGGCCCCTCACGCTGGTCCGGGGTGAGGGGTGCCGGGTCTGGGACGACCAGGGCCGGGAGTACCTCGACTTCGTCGGCGGCATCGCGGTGTGCGCCCTGGGCCACAGCGCGCCGCTGGTGACGAGGATCCTGGAGGAGCAGTCCCGGACCCTCGTCCACGTCTCCAATCTCTACTACACGGTTCCCCAGGTGGAGCTGGCCCGCCTCCTGGTGCGGCACTCCTTCGCGGACCGGGTGTTCTTGTGCAACAGCGGGGCCGAGGCGAACGAGGCGGCCATCAAACTGGCCCGCCGGTCCTCGTTCGAGACCCACGGCCCCGGCCGGCACACCATCGTCTGCATGGACAACTCATTTCACGGGCGCACCATGGCGACCCTTTCGGCCACGGGGCAGGAGAAGGTCCGCAAGGGGTACGATCCGCTGCTCGAAGGGTTCCGCTTCGTGTCCTTCAACGACCTGAGCGCCCTGGAGGCCGCCGTGGACGATGCCGTCTGCGCGGTGATGCTGGAGCCGATCCAGGGCGAGGGCGGGGTGGTGCTTCCGGCCGAGGGGTATCTCCCGGGAGTGGAGGCGCTCTGCCGGGAGCGGGGGGCGCTCATGATCCTCGACGAGGTGCAGGTGGGCATGGGACGGACCGGGAAGCTCTTCGCCCACGAGCACTTCGACGTCACGCCCGACATCGTGACCCTGGCCAAGGCCCTGGGAAACGGCCTGCCCGTCGGGGCCATGCTGTCGAAGGAGGCCTTGAGCGGGGCGTTCGCGCCGGGGAGCCATGCCACCACGTTCGGCGGGACCCCCCTGGTGACCGCGGTGGCCCGCGGGGTGCTCACGAGCCTGCTGGAGGACGGTTGGATCGGCCACGCCCGCAGCGCCGGGATGTCCTTCAAGACGGGGCTCGAGGCGCTCGCCCGAAAGCACCCCGTCATCACGGACGTCCGGGGACTCGGCCTGATCGTGGGCGTGGAGCTGGATCGACCCGGGGCGCCGCTGGTGGATGCCTGCCGGGAGGAAGGGATCCTCGTGAACTGCACCCACGAGAACGTGCTTCGGTTTCTGCCTCCCCTGGTGGTGACCGAAGAGGAGATCGACCAGGCGATTCGGGCCCTGGACCGGGTCCTGGAGCGGATCCGGCCCTAACGAGGCCGGAGCCGCGGCGCCGAGCAAAGGAAAACGAACAGACCATGAAACGCGATCTGTTGACCGTTCGAGATCTGTCCGCGGAGGAGATCCTCTTTCTCATTCAACGCGGCCTGGAGATCAAGGATGCCGGCCGGGGCGCCGGCGATGCGCTGGCCGGAAAGACCATCGGTCTGATCTTCGACAAGAGCTCCACGAGGACCCGGGTGTCCTTCGAGACCGCCATGTTCCGCTGCGGGGGACGGACCCTGTTCCTTCAGAGCGCGCACACCCAGATCGCCCGGGACGAGCCGGTTCGGGACACCGCCCGGGTGCTGTCCCGTTACCTGGACGGGCTGGTCATTCGAACTTACTCCCAGGGGCTCGTGGAGCAGATGGCCCGCTGGGCGGACGTCCCGGTCGTCAACGCCCTGACCGACCGCTTTCACCCGTGTCAGATCCTGAGCGATCTCATGACCGTGGTGGAAAAACGGGGCGGGCTCGAGGGGCTGCGGGTGGCCTGGATCGGGGACGGCAACAACGTGTCGCACTCCTGGATCAACGCCGCGTCCATCCTCGGGTTCGAGCTGGTTCTCGCGTGCCCTTCGGGGTACCGCCCGGACGAGGCCGTCCTCTCCGGGGCCGGCCCCGGTGTGCGCCTGGTGAACGATCCCCTCGAGGCGGCCCGGGGCGCGCACGTCCTCAACACGGACGCCT
>CAYYVD010000486.1:0-2825 GCA_964475045.1 uncultured Desulfobacterales bacterium
CGCTGTTGGTGAGCAGGGTGCTGAAGACCAGGTGCCCGGTGAGGGAGGCCTCGATGCCCGTGGCCACGGTCTCGTGGTCCCGCATCTCGCCCACCATGATGACGTCCGGGTCAGCCCGCAGAAAGGCCCGCATGGCCGCGGCGAAATCGAATCCGATCTTGGGCAGCACCTGGACCTGCCGCAGACCCCTCTGGGTGATCTCCACCGGGTCCTCGGCGGTCCAGATCTTGGTCTCCTTCTTGTTGATGTGGGCCAGGGCCGAGTGAAGGGTGGTGGTCTTGCCGCTGCCGGTGGGGCCCACCACCAGAAAGATGCCGTAAGGCTTGGAGATACAGTCGAGCAGCATGGTGTGGTCCCGCTCGCCCATGCCCATCTTGGCCAGGGGGATGGGCTCCCCGGCCGCCAGGATCCGCATGACCACGTCCTCCTCCCCGCCCACGGTTGGGATGGTGGCCACACGCAGTTCGATGTCCAGGGGTGCGTACTTCTTGAACTTGATCTTTCCGTCCTGAGGCTTCCGGCGCTCGGAGATGTCGAGGTCGGACATGATCTTGATGCGGGAGGCGATGGCCTTCTTGTAGTGGGCGGGAATGGTCTGGTAGACCTGACAGGCGCCGTCGATGCGGAAGCGAATCTCGGCTCCCAGCTTCCCGGGGTAGGGCTCGATGTGGATGTCCGAGCAGTTCTTCTTGTGGCCGTCCGTGATCACCTTGTTCACGAGCTTGACGATGGTGCTGTCGTCCTCGGTGATCATCTCCGCGCCGTCCTCGAACTCCCCGACCTCCTCGTCCGCGTCGAGTTTGCCGATGAGGTCGTCGATGCTCCCATCGTCCGAACCCCCGTTCCGGGCATCGGGCTTTCCGTAGAAGTAGTCGAGAAACTGGAGGATGTCCTCCCGCAGCCCCACGGCGAACTCGTACCGCTCGGCTGGAATCAGGGACTTGACGCTGTCGATCTTGTCCAGCCTCTGAGGGTTGTCCAGGAGGATTTTGACCTTGCCGTCCTGTCGCTCCAGCGGGACCCAGAGGTTGCGCTTCAGGTAAACCTGCTTGAGACGCGCCAGGAGCTCCCCGGGGATCGGGTAGCTGTCGTCGAACGGCACGTACTCGCAGTTGTAGAACTCGGCGAGGGACTGTCCGATGTGCTCCTTCTTGACGCTCATCTCCTCCATGAGCACGCTCTCGATGGGGATCTTCCGCTCCCGGCTCATGGTGACGGCATCCGAGAGCTCCTTCTCGGTGATGATGGTGTTGTTGATCAGGTAGTCGAACCTGGTCCGCTTCGTGGCCCGCTGGGTGAGCTTTCGCTGGTTGAAGAAAGCGATGCCGAGCACCTTGGCCATCTCGGTGGCGGAGCTCTGATCGTCGAGGGTGAACCGGTCTCCGTTCTTTTTGTTGACGAGCTGAAGCACGCCGATCACGTACTTCTTGTAAAAGATGGGCAGGGAGAGGATCTGGCGGGTGACGTAGCCGCTTGCCTCGTCCCAGCGCTTGTCAAAGGTGAGGTCCTTGTTGATCATGGACAGCTCATGCCCGTCGTAGGCGTTCAGGATGTTGGTGATCTGGGCGTTGTTGGCGGTGTAGCCCGCGATGCTGCTGTTGTCGATGGGAACCCGGATCTCCCCGGGCAGATCGCCCGCTTTGAACCGGGAGTAGATCTCCTTTCGCTTGCCGTCCACCACGTAGATGGTGATCCGGTCCGCATCGAAGAGACTCAGGATCTGGTCCTTCAGGTTGATGAGGATCTCGTTGATGTCGCGTGCGGCGTGGATCTGGTTGGCGATGTCATTCAGGGCCTTGTAGTAGGTCACCTTGTCATCACCGGAGTAGGTTTTCGCCGTTTCGGCCATGGCTGCACCCTTGCGCCTTCTTGGAATCGAGGCGGGAGAAAGTGGTTGAATCCATTGGAACCCTCGTTTTCAAATACATCAAATTATTTCACAAAGCAGGAGAAAGATAAACATGAAATCCGGTGAGCGACCCGGTCGCGTCCCGTCGGGTGGCCCCCCCCCGGCTCCGGATGGGTTCACCGGAACGGGGGGCTGGAAATGCCTTGACGACGCGGAGCCCGAGGAGTAGGCTTCACCTTGACATCCCGAGCGCACCTCCTTCTGCGATCGCACGCGACGTCTCCTCCTCTCGTTGATGTGTGTTGCCGCGAATCCGGATCCCGACCCTCCCACACCCTCGCCTCGGCACACCGCTCGTGCCGGTCTTCGTTTCGCCCCGCCGGAGTGGTCCGCCGCATGGCCGTGCGGAGGGTCCGAAACCCGGCGGTCGTTCCGTTCGCGGCTTGAACCGGACGACCTGCGGCGGTTTCGCGCAGGCCCTCAGGAATCACCCATTGACCAGGAAAAGGAGGGGTTATGGATGTGAAAAAGATCTTTTTGCCCGAGACCGAGATGCCGCGTCAATGGTACAACATCATGGCGGACATGCCCACCCCGATGGAGCCGCCTCTGCACCCGGGGACGGGACAGCCCGTGGGACCGGAGGACCTGGCACCCATCTTCCCCATGAACCTGATCGAGCAGGAGGTGAGCACCGAGCGCTGGATCGACATTCCCGAGGAGGTCCTGGAGAAGTACGTGATCTGGCGTCCGAGCCCGCTCTACCGGGCCTACAACCTGGAGCGGTACCTGGAGACCCCGGCCAAGATCTACTTCAAGAACGAGGGCGTGAGCCCGGCCGGCAGCCACAAGCCCAACACCGCCATCGCCCAGGCCTACTACAACAAGGTGGCCGGGACCAAACGGATCACCACCGAGACCGGCGCCGGTCAGTGGGGAAGCGCGCTGTCCATGTGCTGCGCCTTCTTCGGGCTGG
>CAYYVD010000487.1:0-2812 GCA_964475045.1 uncultured Desulfobacterales bacterium
CCGGAGGCATGAGACAGCGTCTGGCAGCGGCTGTCACGCTGGCTGAACCGGCCGACCTGGTCATTGCAGACGAGCCCACAAAGGGCCTCGATACTGCCCGGCGGGACTCGGTTGTGGATCTGCTCAAGGGCATTCTAAAGAGGGATAAGGGGCTTCTGGTCATAACCCATGATTTGGACGCGGCCAAGAGACTGGGAGGTCAAACGGCGGTCATGTACGCCGGACGGGTTGTGGAGCAGGGCCCTGTTGAGGAGGTTTTCCATACCCCCTCCCACCCTTATACCAAGGCGTTGCTGCGGGCATTGCCGGCCAACGGCCTTCACCCGATCCCACGCCGGGTCCATGATCGTCCGGTCAACGGCGGGTGCGCGTTCGCCCCTCGTTGCACCAGCGCACTCGACATCTGCTTTCACCGGGAGCCCTCCTCGAACCTTGTCTCAAGGGGGTGTCGATGCCATGCTCATCCAGGCTGAAGAGCTCGCTGTCTCTTTCGGGAGGGGCCGGCGTTCCACGGACCTTTTCCGGGACGTCGGCGTTTCAATCAGCCCGGGAGAGTTGGTGGGGCTCGTGGGCCCCAGCGGGAGCGGCAAGACGACCCTGGGCGACGTTCTGCTGGGCCTGCGCAGGCCGAACAGGGGCAGGGTGTCGTGGAACGGTGAGGATGTCTACGAGGGCTCCAGGCCCGTTCGAAAAGAGCTCAGAATCAAGTGCCAGAAGATATATCAGGACCCTGTTGCATCTTTCCATCCGGGGCAGACACTGGAGCGGGCTTTTGTGGATGTCATCCGGTATCACCACTTGGCCCGGGGGGACAAGGGGTGCATGGACCTCATGGCGGCGGCGGTTTCCGCTATGGGCCTCACCCCCGGGCACCTCGAGAGATATCCCCATCAATTGTCCGGAGGCGAGATTCAGCGCCTGGCGTTGGCCAGGGTCCTCTTGCTCGATCCAGGCTTCATTGTCGCGGACGAACCCACCTCCCGGCTGGACATCTCGGTACAGGCCCATGTGATCCGCCTGTTGGCCGGTCTGGTGGAAAAAGGCGGCTTGGGCATGATGCTCATCAGCCATGACCTGAATCTGGTGAAAGCTGTCTGCCACCGGGTCCTCAACCTGGCCCCCGAGGAAGACGCATCAGGTCCCATTGGAGATGCCGCCCGAGCCACGGCCGTCCTGACCGCCGTTTGAAGCCCGAATTGCAGCACACGATGACCGTCGTCAAAGCCCCCCCGGCGGGGTAGTTCTGGATGACCGGCTCGCAGCAGTTTCTATGGATGGCGGGTGTTTCGGAATCGCTGACCGTGCTCAGGGCGGTATCATCAACCTGCTGGGGCTCTCGCACCGGGAAACACTCGGAGGCGGACGTGTCACCCGGCACCGCCAAGAGCTGGCTCTCTATTCTTCAGGCGTCCAGCCTGGTTTATCTGCTGGAACCCTACCACACCAATGTGACCAAACGTCTCGTCAAGACGCCTAAGATATACTTCCTGGATACCGGGTTGTGCGCCTATCTGACGGAATGGTCCACCCCTGAAACCCTGGAGGCCGGCGCCATGTCCGGTGCCGTATTCGAGACATGGGTCCTGGCGGAAATCCTGAAAGGCTACTGGCACAATGGTCGCCGGGCGCCGTTTTTTTTATCGGGACAAAGACCAGAAGGAAATCGACCTGCTCATCCTGCGAGACGGCATGGTCTATCCGCTGGAAATCAAGAAGTCCGCCATGCCGAAGAAGGAAGATGTCCGGCATTTTCCGATTCTGAGCAAGACCAGGCTCCCCATTGGCTCAGGAGGCGTCATCTGTCTTTCCGAGCAGTCGCAGACCGGGCCCGTCCGGCCCGGATGAAGGCCTTCGCAGAGGCCCCATGAAACGACCCCATGCCGAGCAGGCGTGCGGGTCCCGAACAGATGGAATACCATGAGTGAAGACTACCGGAGCATGTGGAAGGACCTCGGGCTGGATCTCGCGGCCCACGACGCCCTTCTGGAGGTACTGGGAAAAGCCTACCAGGACAATCTACATGGCCCAGGCGCAACGACCGGAAGGCATGGGATACTTCGATTTCGTCGTGAGCGAGGTGCACGGGCTCCGCATCAAAGAGCTCCTGGGCGAGAAGGCCGCCGGAAAGAAGGTGGTAGGTTCGTTCTGCGTCTTTGTTGTCACCGCGCTTTCACGCTGTTCGAGCGGCTGGAGTATCGGGTTTCGACCGAAGACGAACCCTCCGATCACCTCGGCTGCGGGGGCCCAGGGCTGGATCGGCGGCGACTTCGACAAGTTCTGGTGGAAAAACGAGGGCGAGGCGATCTTCGACGGTCCGGATGCGTGGGAAATGGAAACCGACCTGCTCTACTCCAGCCTGATCACGCCGTTCTGGGACTTCCAGATCGGAGCCCAATACGCCAACGAGTGGCATGAAGACGACTCCGAAGACCGCTGGTCCGGCGTGATCGCGCTGCAGGGGCTGGCCCCCTACAAGTTCGAGCTCGATCACTCGCTCTATGTATCCGAGGACGGTGATTTTACCTTCGAGTTCGAAGCCGAGTACGACCTCCGCATCACCCAGGGCCTCGTGCTTCAGCCGCGGGCGGAAATAGGTGTTGCCTTTCAAGACGTCCCCGAACGAAGCCTCGGTGCGGGCATGACCGACGTCACACTCGACCTGCGGCTGCGCTATGAGATCAAGCGCGAGTTCGCCCCCTATGTCGGCGTTCGATCCCGGTTCCTCGCTGGAGAAACGGACAACATCGCAGGGGCCCGAGGGGAGGATACCGAGCAGCTGTTTTTCATGGCAGGCGTTCGCTTCGCCTTTTAG
>CAYYVD010000488.1:0-2807 GCA_964475045.1 uncultured Desulfobacterales bacterium
CGTACATCTTCTCGCCGGGCTTGGTGCCGATGACGCGGACGGCGATGTCCTCGGGGGCGTGGCCGTAGAGGGGGGCGAGGTCCTGGATCATGATCTCGGCCAGGTCCTGAATGCGGGCGACGGGCATTTTGGTGATGAAGACGCACCCGCCGTTGGCGAGAAGCGCCGAGTCGATCACCAGGCGAACGGCCTGCTGAATGCTCATGATGAAGCGGGTCATGTCCGGGTCGGTGAGGGTCACCGGGCCCCCTTTGCGGATCTGCTCTCGGAACACGGGGATCACCGAGCCCCGGGAGCCCAGGACGTTTCCGAACCGGGTGGAGGCGAAGACGGGGCCGTCGGCCATGCGGTTGCTGTTGGCCGCGGTCATGAGGCGCTCGCCCATGAGCTTGGAGGTGCCCATGACGTTGGTGGGGTTCACGGCCTTGTCCGAGCTGGTGAAGATCACCCGCTCCGCGTGGTTCTCGGTGGCGGCGAGGGTCAGGTTCTGGACGCCCATGATGTTGGTCTGGACCGCCTCGTAGGGGGAGCGCTCGCAGAGGATCACGTGCTTGAAGGCCGCGGCGTGGAAGACGATCTGGGCGCGGCGCATGAGCCGGGTGAGCTTGCTGAGGTCCCGGACGTCGCCCAGGAAGAAGCGCGCGTGGGGATGGTCGGCGAAGCGGTGCTCCAGAAAGAAGAGATCGCTCTCGTTGTTGTCGACGCCCACGAGCTCGGCCACCCGGTGCTCCTCGAGGAGCTGGCGGGTGAGCTCCGAGCCCACGGTGCCGCAGGCGCCGGTGACGAAGACGCGCTTTCCGGTGAGGTCGGTCATGGGGTCCTCCGGGACGTGGGACGGGTGGTCGAGGGCGCCGCGCCCGGCGGGCCGGGGCGCGCACGGTGCAGAGCAACCATAGAAGAAAACCGGCCCGGAATCAAGCGCCGGAAGGCGGGGGCGAGAGAAACCATTGGACGGTGCGGCGGAGGCCTTGGTCGAGGCCGGTGCGGGCCTCCCAGCCGAGCCGGGTGCGGGCCTTGGTGGTGTCGGCGTAGGAGCGGGTGACGTCGCCCGGGCGGGGGTCGGCCGAGGTCAGGGTCATGGGGACGCCGTGCTCCTCGAGGATCGCCCTCAGGGCCCGTGCCACCTCGTTCACGGTGTGCTCCCGGCCCGTGGCGATCTGAAAGACCTCCCCGGCGACATCGGCGCCGGCCCGGGCCGCCTTCAGGATGGCCGAGGTGAGGTCGTCGATGTAGATGAAGTCCCGGGTCTGGGTGCCGTCGCCGTAGATCTCGCAGGGCTTGCCCGCCAGGGCCCGGCGGATGAACCGGGCCACCACGCTCGACTTGCGGGTGGAGCCGGGGCCGTAGACGTTTCCGAAGCGAAGGGCCGTGGTGGGGACCCGAAAGGTGCGAAAATAGGCCGAGCAGTAGGCCTCGCCGGCAAGCTTGCTCGCGCCGTAGGGGGAGACCGGGTGGGGCACCACCTCCTCGTGGATGGGGGGCGTGCACTCGCCCACCGGGGCGCCCGAGGAGGCGAAGACGAAGCGGGCCCGGGCGGGGCGGGCCGCCTCGAGCACGTTCACGGTGCCCGTCACGTTGGTCTCGCAGTCGAACCGGGGGTCCTCCACGGACGGGGCAACGCCGGTGTTGGCGGCGAGGTGCACGATCACGTCCACCTCCCGGGCGGCCTCGAGGCAGCAGGCGGCGTCGCGGACGTCCCCGGAAATCAGGCGGACCGCGCCGGGCCGGTCGGTCCCGGAGACCTCGGCGACGCGGGCAAGATCCTCGGCGGTGCCCACGGAGCCGTTGTCCAGGACGCGGATGGAGACGCCGGGTTGCGAGACCAGGCGTTGAATCAGGGCCGTGCCGATGAAGCCGCAGCCCCCGGTGACGAGCCAGCGGGTCATGGGGCCTCCTCCTCGAGGAGCACGGCGGCGATGCGCTCGCCCGCGTGCCCGTCCCAGAGGGGCGGGACCACGCCCTGGGGGCCGTCCTCGGAAAGGGCCTGCCGGACGGCCCGCTTCAGGGCCTCGGTGTCCTCGCCCACCAGGGTGTTGGTGCCCTGCTCCGTGGTGACGGGCCACTCGGTGTTGGCCCGGGCCGTGACGCAGGGAACCCCCAGGAAGGTGGTCTCGGCCTGGACGCCGCCCGAGTCGGTGACCACCACGGCGGCGTGGCGCTCGAGGGCCAGGAAGTCGAGGTAGCCCAGGGGCTCGATGAGGCGAAGGCCGGCGGAGGATTCGAGGTGGAGGGCCTCGATGCGCGCCCGGGTGCGGGGGTGCACGGGAAAGACCACGGGGAGGTCCCGGCTCAGGTCGGCGAGGGTCTCCAGGAGGGCCTCGAGGCGCTCGGGACGGTCCACGTTGGAGGGGCGGTGGAGGGTGGCGAGGGCGTAGGTGCCCTGCCCCCAGGTTTCGGCGAGCCCGTTCTCCCAGCGCTCCAGGGCCTTGGGAAAGAGCCGGAGCACCGTGTCCATCATGACGTTCCCCACCAGGTGGATGCGCCCGGAGGGAATGCCCTCCCGGGCGAGGTTCTCGTTGCCGTCCACCGAGGGGGTGTAGAGGCGGTCCGAGAGGCGGTCGGTGAGGGTGCGGTTCACCTCCTCGGGCATGGTGCGGTCGAAGGAGCGAAGGCCCGCCTCCACGTGGTCCACGGGCACGCCCAGCTTGGCGCAGACCAGGGCCGCGGCCAGGGTGGAGTTGACGTCGCCGTAGACCAGGACCCGGTCCGGTTTGCGCGCGAGCACCACCTCCTCGAAGCGCATCATGACCTCGGCGGTCTGGACCGCGTGGGAGGCCGAGCCCACGTCCAGGTTGAGGTCGGGCTCG
>CAYYVD010000489.1:0-2800 GCA_964475045.1 uncultured Desulfobacterales bacterium
AGGAGGAACTTCGGCGGAATTTCGGGATGAATTTCGGGGACACCATACGAAATTCGAACCATGATGTGTCTCGCATCGGGCTGTCGATTCCGAGTTTCGTATGGTGTCCCCGAAATTCAACGCCCCCGAAATTCTGGAAAGAGGCCGCCATGAGCAACTACGAGACCCTGATGCGCGACAACCTGACCCAGGCCTTTGCTCGAGGCGCGGCCCCCCTGGCCGAGCGCCTTCCGGCCGAGCCCGCACCGGACGGCGTGTCCTTTCCGGCCTTCGGCGCCCGGTGCCGCATCACCCCCGAGCAGGTGCTCCTGGACGAGGAGCCCCAGACCGGCCCCCGGGGCGTGGTGATCGCCCTCTACGCGGCCCGGGCCACACCCGACCCCATGATCCTGGATCCCATGGTGGCCTTTCGCGATCTCCCCGACAGCATGCCCTACCAGGGAGCCTTTGTGACCCATGCCGAGCGCCCGCTGGTCCCCCACGTCCCGGCCCTGGAAGCCAAGGCCACCGAGATTCGAGACCGCCTAGGCCTGGATGCGGCCGCCCCCGATCTCCCCGGGGACTTCTCGCTCCTCCTTCGGCCCCTTCCCAAGATCGCCCTGGGCTACGTCTTCTACCGGCCGGACGAGGAGTTCCCGGCCTCGGCCACCTGCCTCCTCTCCCAGAACGCCCGGCGCTTTCTGGAGCTCGACGGGCTGGCCGACACGGCCGAGTTCACCACCCGGACCCTGCTCCGCACCATCGGGGCCGCCCCTTGAACGAGCCCCTTCACTCCGCGCTTTCCCTCGAAAACGGCCTGACCCTGGAGATCCTGGACCGAAGCCGCACCCTGGCCGGCGACCGCTGGCTCGTGCACCTGACGGCCCGCATCCGCATCCCCCTTGAGGACGACCTCCTGGACGACCCCCGCCTCCTCGACCGCCTGAAGCGGGCCCACGGGGACGTCCTCGAGTACCGGACCGACCTCAAGAAGCACTTCGTGGAGCCCGGCGACAAGGAACGGACCCTCCAGGCCTTCGAGCACATCCTCCTCACCGAGAAGCGCCCCTACCTGGAGCACCCCGACTTTGCCCGGCATTATGCCCTCAAGTGCCTCGGAGACCTGGAACGGGGCCGCGAATGGAAAGGATGGTGACAACCAGCTTCTCGAACCCCGCGTGGGGATGCTGGTCAAAAACTCAGTTTTCGACAGAAAACTTAGTTTTTTACCAGCGTCCCCTTCGAAGCCCAGCGTCCCAAGCCTCGACCACCAGCGCCCCCTTTGACGGTGAAGCCCATGATCCTCTCCGCCAACCAGCCCTACTTCGCCCCCTACCCCGGGTTCTTCGCCAAGGCCGCCCGATCCGACGTCTTCGTCCTCCTGGACACGGTCCAGTTCCCCCGGGGCACCACCTGGGTGTCCCGCAACCGGTTCAAGGGGCCCCGAGGGCCGCTCTGGATCACGGTGCCGGTGTGGAAGAAGGGTCTGGGGCTTCAGCGCATTCGGGATGTGCGCATCTGTCACGAAGGGAGATGGGAGGAAAAGCTCCTCACCACCCTGTGGCACGCCTACAAGAACGCGCCCTGGTTCCGGGAGCACATGGCGGTCTGGGAGATGGGCCTGGCGGCCCGGTTCGACCGCCTCGCGGACCTGAACCTCCTCCTGATGCAGCACCTCATGGAGGCCCTGGAGATCGAGACCCGGGTGGTCCTGCTCTCGGACCTGGATCTTCGGACCACGGGGCAGGACCTTCTCGTGGACCTCTGCCGGCGCCTGGAGGCCTCCGCGTTTCTGTCCCAGAACGCGGCCGCCGGCTTCCTCGACCCCCAACGGTTCCACCAAGCCGGCGTGGAGCTCCGGTGGTTTCAGCCCCCGTCACCCGTGTACCCGCAGCTCTGGGGGGCGTTTGCGGGCAACCTCTCGGCCTTCGATCTGGTGTGGTGCTGCGGGCCCAAAGCGAAACGCTATCTCTGAACGACCCGACTGCAGACGACTGCGATGCGGGGAGCGCCATTCGCCGTTGATCAAAAGGAAAAGGGCGTTGTATACTGAAATGACCCATCCTTTGCAAGGACATGGCTCTGGCTGGGATGGCCGTTTTGACCGAGTTGCAGGAAAGTAACCGAAAAAATGAATCATCCAGAAACGCAGATGAAAATCAAGTTTTCTCGTCATGCGAAAAGGAGAGCGAAGCTTTATCAGTTATCTGAAGCAACGATTGAAAACATCCTGGTGGACCTCGATCTGAAGAATGGCGAGCATGAGATCATTCAATTCGTTGAAGGGAATCGATATCCGATAAAAATCGTCGCTTATGTAAAAGAGAATACGATCATTGTAGTAACCAATTATCCTTTAAAGAAAGGTGCTCCAAATGAAAGTACATTATGACGAAGAGATAGATGCACTATACCTTCACTTTGGAGAACATAAGCCGGATGGCGTTATTGAAATTTCGGAAGGCATCAATTTGGACACGACAGCAGATGGAAAGCTGATTGGAATTGAAATCCTTAAGGCATCAAAAAAAATCAACATCAACACAATATTGTCTTATACATTGGAACTAGACAAAGGCCTGCTCAAAAAAGAACTTGCTTGACCTATTTCTTTTTCTGGTTGTTTCGCTCTGGAATCTACTCGTCCATCATGGCTTGCCAACGATTCTCCATCGGCCGCCCCGTTGAGCTTTTTGGTCAGCAGGAATACCCTACCCCATGTCCGGACGATGAAATCCGCCCCTTTCTCCGTTTGAAAAGTCCTACGCTCTTCTCCTGTTCGCGCACCACCAGCCTCCTTGCCCCTACCGAACACTCCGCA
>CAYYVD010000490.1:0-2798 GCA_964475045.1 uncultured Desulfobacterales bacterium
AGTCGAAGTAGTCCAGGTTCAACCGGAGCGAGCCGTCCTCCTTCAAATCGATGAGCTCGTTCAGGATGCGGTCCCGGTAGACGGGCCTCCCGTAAGGGGCCAGGCCCATGAGCTTGTACTCCCCGCTGTTCACCTTGAACCCGGTGAAGTAGGTGAAGGCGGAGTAGAGCAGGCCCAGGGAGTCCGGAAAGTGGAGCTCCTTGAGGAGAGCGATCTCGTTCCCCCTCCCCGTCCCGTAGCTGGCCGTGGCCCACTCCCCCACCCCGTCGATGGTGAGGATCGCCGCCTCTTCGTAAGGCGACGGGTAGAAGGCCGATGCGGCGTGGGCCTCGTGGTGCTCGGTGAACAGGACCTCTCCCTCGTACCCGATCTCCCGCTCGATCACCTTGGGGACGTGAAGCTTCTTTCCCAGCCAGAGGGGCATGGCCTCGAGCCAGGAGCGAAGCCCCCGGGGCGCCACCGTGATGTAGCTCAGAAGAAGCCGCTCGAAGGTCAAGAGGGGTTTGTCGTAGAACACCACATAGTCCAGCCGGTCGGCCGCGGTGCCGGCCTCCTCCAGGCAGTACTCGATGGCATGGGCGGGAAACCGCGGGTCGTGCTTCCTGCGCGTGAACCGCTCCTCCTGGGCAGCGGCCACGATGCGGCCGTCCCTCAAGATCGCGGCGGCGCTGTCGTGGTAGAAGCAGGAGATGCCGAGAATGTCCATATCAGTCCTCTTGTCGCTGCTCTTTCAACCGGCACTGTTCCCGCGACCATGCGTTCAGGATGCCGGCCGGCCGTCCATCCCCCCGCACACGCCCCCTTCTCAGAGGCCCTCCTGAACCACGCCCCCCTCCGAGGTCAACCCGGAGAACCCGCGCAGGGCCCGGGTGCGCCTATCCTTCCGTACCCGGTCCAGCTCCTCGTCCAGGACGTCCCGGGCCCGGTTCTTTCGCACCCGGTGGTGCAGGTGGTACTGAAGGGCCATGAACCAGAGATTCCTTCCGAGCACCCCGCTCTGAAAGAGCCGATAGCAGATGTCCGAGTCCTCGCGTCCCCAGGCCGCGTCAAAGGTCTCGTCGTACCCGTCCACTCGAAGAAAGTCCTCACGCGTCATGGAGAGGTTGCACCCCCGAAGCGAGGTCTGAAACCGCTTCGGCCGGGACAACCACCGTCCGAGGCCCGGGCATCGCACCGCATTCTTTCGATTCTTCAACCCGCCCGTCCACGACCCGGCCCCCGAAAACGGGACCCCCTCGAGGACCTGCCCGCTCAAGGGCTTCGGCAGAAAGGACCGCTTGCCCTGTAGAAACGTGCCCGGCCCGGCCAGGCTCAGGTGATCCTCCACGAACCGTGGATGGAGCACCACGTCGTGATCCACGAAGACCAGGTAGTCCGACGCCGTGCACCGGACCCCCAGGTTCTTCACCCGGGCCTGGCGTATGCCCCGGTCCTCGTGCCGGACGTGCCTCCACACCAGAGAGGAGGCCCCGAGCACCTCGCTCACGGCCCTTGCCGTTTCCTCCCCCGACCCGTCGTCCGCCACCACCACCTCGTCCGGCTTGCGGCTCTGTCCCCGGACCGATGTCAGGACCACGCGAAGCGCCTCCGGCCAGTTGTAGGTCGTGACCACCAGGGCAACGCTTCGGCCGTTCACCGCCCGCCCGAGTCCCCTCCCCCTGCGAGGGACAGCTTCTCGTAGAGGTCCTCGTAGCGCCGCACCACGGCGTCCAGCTCGAACTCGTCCCGAACCCGCTTCCGGGCCCGCTCTCCCAGGCGTTGCCGGTTCGCGTCGTTCAGCAGCGTTCTCCAGCCGTCCGCAATGGCCCGAGGATCCCCCGGCGGCACCACCACCCCTGTGTCCCCCACGATCTGCGCCGAGTCCCCCACATCCGTGACCACGCAGGGCACCCCGCAGGCCATGGCCTCCCCGATGGTGTTGGAGAACCCCTCGCCAAAGGCCGAGGAGGAGGTGGCGATGTCCAGGCCCGCCGCAATGCGGGCCACGTCGTCCCGCTGCCCTAGCAGGTGCACCCGGTCCCGAATGGCATCCGGAATGCAGGCCGCCAACGCCCGGTTCTCCGAAGTCACCCCCCGGCCGACCATCACGAAGTGCACGGCCGGCTGCCGATCCTCCAGGAGCTCCGCCGCTCGAAGAAAGGTCGGCTGGTCCTTCATGAGGTCGTACCGGGCGATCAGCCCGATGAAGGTCGCCTCGCCCCGAACCCCGAGCTCATGGCGAAGCCATCCCTTGGCGCTCGCATCCGGTTGAAACCCCTGGGTGTCGAACCCGTTGGGGATCAGCACCATGCGATCCGTCCGGTACCCCCGCTTTCGGTGGATTCGCGCCCCTTCCCGGGAGTTCACCACAATGACATCCGCCAGGGGGGAGAGCGCCCCGCAGAGCCGCACGGTCAACGCGGTCAGCGGCCGGTACTTTCGAAGACGCATGTCCGAGCACCGGATGCCCCAGACAACCCGTCTCACCTCGGCCATGCGGCCCACGATCAGCCCCAGGAGATCGGCATGGTACAGCCAGGTCTGCACAATGTCCACGGATTCCTGCCTGAGCAGCTGGTAGAACTTGGCGAGCCCTCCGGGCGTGGGCTTCCCCAGCCCCATGCCCAGCTGAAACACTCGAATGCCGGCCTCGGCGATCCGCTCCCCAATGGGACCCTTGTCCGTCATGGAGACCACGATGCACCGAAACCGCTCCCGATCCATGCGCGTGACCAGCTTGCAGAGCATCTGCTCCGCCCCGCCCATGTTGAGCTCGGTGATGAGGTGCACAATGCTGGTGGCCCTTTCCTTCATGGAAA
>CAYYVD010000491.1:0-2761 GCA_964475045.1 uncultured Desulfobacterales bacterium
ATTCTGGGCCGGGTGGCCCTGCAGGACATCTACGACCCCATCACCGGCGAGCTCCTGGTGAACAACAACGAGGAGATCGACGAGGCAAAGGTGGGGATCATCGAGGGGGCGGGCATCGAGAAGGTCCGGATCCGGTCGGTGCTCACCTGCCAGTCCCGGCAAGGGGTCTGCAAGAAGTGCTACGGCCGCGACCTGGCCCACGGGCACGAGGTCAACATCGGCGAGGCCATCGGGATCATGGCCGCGCAGTCCATCGGAGAGCCCGGCACCCAGCTGACCATGCGGACCTTCCACATCGGCGGAACCGCGAGCAAGAGCGTGGAGCAGACCACCATCCAGTCCAGGAACAAGGGCAAGATCAGCATGACCAACCTGAAGGTCGTGCGCAACGAAGAGGGCGACCTGGTGGTCATGAACCGCAACGGCGAGGTCAGCGTGCACGGCCAGGGCGGCCGCGAGATCGAGCGGTACCCGATCCCCTACGGGGCCACCCTCAAGGTGGAGGATCGGCAGGACATTCAGTCCAGCCAGCTCCTGGCCGAGTGGGACCCCTTCACCATCCCCATTCTGACCGAGGTCTCCGGCACGGTGACCTTCGGGGACATCATCGACCGGGTGACCATGCAGGAGCGCCGGGACAACGTGACCGGAAAGATCAGCCGGGTCATCATCGAGAGCCGGGACATCGAGGCCCGCCCGAGGGTCTCCATCAAGGACGCTTCCGGCAGGACGGCTACCCTTCCGGGCACGGCCAAGGGCAAGGCCCAGTATCACCTGCCCATCGGGGCGATCATCGTGGTGGAGGAGGGACAGGAGGTCGGGGCCGGCACGGTGCTGGCGAAGATCCCGCGGGAGACCACGAAGACCAAGGACATCACAGGGGGCCTGCCCAGGGTGGCCGAGCTTTTTGAGGTTCGAAAACCCAAGGAAAACGCCATATTGAGCGAAATCGACGGCACCGTCTCCTTTGGGAAGTACACCAAGGGCCGGCGCAAGGTGACCATCACGCCCGAGATCGGCGAGCCGGTGGAGTACTTCATCCCCAAGGGCAAGCACGTGAGCGTGCTCGAGGGCGACTACGTGCGTGCCGGGGAGCCCCTGATGGACGGCTCCGCCAACCCTCACGACATCCTTCGCATTCGGGGCGTCAAGGAGCTGGCCAAGTACCTGGTGGACGAGGTGCAGGAGGTCTACCGCCTCCAGGGCGTTTCCATCAACGACAAGCACATCGAGGTCATCGTTCGGCAGATGCTCCGGCAGGTGACCGTGACGGGCGTCGGGGACTCCGGGTTCCTGCTCGGCGAGCAGGTGGAGCGGTGGAAGTTCGAGGAGGCGAACCGGGAGGTGATCGCCCAGGGCGGCAAGCCGGCGACCGCCGAGCCTTTGCTGCTGGGCATCACCAAGGCCTCGCTGAGCACCGAGAGCTTCATCTCGGCGGCGTCGTTCCAGGAGACCACCAAGGTCCTCTCGGACGCCAGCATCGCCGGCAAGGTGGATCTTCTCAAGGGGTTGAAGGAGAACGTGATCATGGGACGGCTGATCCCGGCGGGAACCGGCGTGCGCGCCTACCGGGAGCAGGAGATCGATGTACCCGAGGAGGAAGCCTCCGCGGCGTGAGGGAAATGATCGAAAATCGGCCTGACCCCTGAATAGGGAACAAATTGACTTGACATGCTTCTAAAAAAACCGTAGAAAGAAGAATTTTGTGGTTTCGCCAATACGGCGCCTGAGGAAGCCGCAGACCGGTCGTTCGGGAGCCGAACCAGAGAGCAGGAGAACCGTTTATGCCGACCATCAACCAGCTCATTCGGAAGGGGCGCGAAAAGACCCGGAAGAAGGTCAAGACGCCCGCACTGCAGCAGTGTCCCCAAAAGCGCGGCGTCTGCGTTCGGGTGTACACCTCGACGCCGAAGAAACCCAACTCCGCTTTGCGGAAGGTGGCCAGGGTCCGGCTGACGAACGGCATTGAAGTGACGTCCTACATTCCAGGCGTGGGTCACAACCTGCAGGAGCACTCGGTGGTGATGATCCGCGGAGGGCGGGTCAAGGACCTGCCGGGGGTGCGATACCACATCATTCGCGGTACCATGGACACCTCGGGCGTCAATGACCGGAGACAGGGCCGTTCCAAGTACGGCGCCAAGCGGCCCAAGGGGATCTAGAGGAGCAGGGCATGTCCAGGAAACGAGTGGCTGAAAAGAGAGAGATCATTGCGGATCCGGTGTACAAGAGCCAGCTGGTGGCCAAGTTCATCAACTACCTGATGAAAGACGGCAAGAAGAGCATCGCCCAGGCGATTCTCTATGACGCCTTCAACATCATGGAAGGGAAGTCCAAGGAAGATCCCCTGGCCCTGTTCAAGAAGGCCGTGAACAGCGTCAAGCCCGTCGTGGAGGTGAAGTCGCGGCGCGTGGGGGGATCCACGTATCAGGTCCCCACCGAGGTCAAGCCGGGCCGGAGCCAGGCGCTCAGTCTGAGATGGATCATCTCCTACTCGAGGCAGCGCGGCGAGAAGAGCATGGCCGCGAAGCTGGCGGGTGAGCTGCTGGACGCGGCCAATGGAAGAGGCGCGTCGATCAAGAAGAAGGAAGACACGCACAGGATGGCCGAGGCCAACAAGGCGTTCGCCCACTACCGTTGGTAGCCGCGCCCTCGACCGTGAAAACGGCGCACAGGAATCAGGAACCCAGACGTATGCACTTTAGGGGGAGACCATGGCCAAGCAGAAATTCGAGAGGAAGAAGCCGCACGTCAACGTGGG
>CAYYVD010000492.1:0-2759 GCA_964475045.1 uncultured Desulfobacterales bacterium
GTGTTGGGCAGCTTGTCCCAGATGATCTCCACCACGGGCTGGCCGTAGTGGAACGAGGTCCCGAACTCCCCCTGAAAGAAGTTCTTGAGGTAGATTCCGTACTGGGTCCAGAGGGGTTCGCCCAGACCCAGGACCTCCACGAGGCGCTCCGCGTCCTCGGGCGTCATGGTGGGATCCACCATGCGCTCCACCGGGTCCCCGGGGGCCAGCCGAAACAGGAGAAACAGGGCGGTCTGGATGACGAAGAAGATGACCACCACCTGGATCAGCCGGCGGACGACAAAGTTTCTAAGCTCCAAGGAGCCTCCACAGAACGGCCCCCTGCCCGTGCCCTTCGAGGGACATCACGCGCAGGAGGCCCGAGTGCTTCGTCATTTGGGCTTCAGGTTGCAGAAGGACCACGAGTTCCCGATCCCCTCCAGCATGGGCACCCACCCCTGGTAGCCGTCCGTGCGCACCGCCTCGATCAGGTGGGGGCTGTACAGGGGGATGTAGGGGACGTCGTGCATGATGATCCGCTGCAGCTCGTAGATCAGCTTTCTGCGTTTCTCCGGATCCATGGTGCGGGCCGACCTCTCGGCCAGCTCGTCGTACTGCGGGTTGGCGTACCCGCTCATGTTCCAGCCCCGCGGCTTGTCGTTGTCCGAGAGGAAGAAGGTCCGCAGGTAATCCGGATCCAGGCTCAGGCTTCCGTACCCCAGCACGAACATGTCGAACTCGTGCCGCCCCTTGACCTGGTCGAGGAGCGATCCGAAGGCCATGGGCTTGGCCGAGGCGGGCATCCCCGCGGCCCGCAGCCACTCCTGGATCATGACCCCGGCCATGGCCCGGGCCGGGTCGTAGTCCGCCGGCGGGGTGAGGATGGTGAAGTCCTCCATCGGGGTCCCGTCGGGGAGCCGGAGGCCCTTGCCCTCGACCAACTCGCCCTTGTCGTTCACGGGCGCCTTGTCCCAGGTGAAGCCCGCCTCCTTCAGGATGTCGTGCGCCTTTTGAATCCGCTGGCCCCGCAGCATGGACTCGGCGTACTCCGGCACGTCCGGGCAGTACCAGAAGGTGTTCCCGGGCGGCACGATGGAGGTCATCAGGGTCCCGTAACCCTGCAGGACCCGAAGCATGATGAAGTTGCGGTCGAGCAGAAAGGCCACGGCCCGGCGCAGGGCCACGTTGTCGAAGGGCGGCCTGCGCACATTGAACCCGAGGTAGTAGAGGGCGCTGCGCTCGCTGGTGTAGAGCTTGATCTCCTCGTCGGACTCCAGCTCCTCGATGTATCCGGGCTGGATCCGCCACCAGAACATGTCCACGTCCCCCCTCTTGAGGGCCATGACGGCCGCATCGGAGGTGCCGTACACCTTGAAGATGATGCCGTCGATGTGCGGCCCGAGCTCCCGTCCGGCGATGGTCCGTCCCTTGCCGAAGAAGTGCTCGTTGGTCTTCATGAAGACGTAGGCGCCCTTTTTCCACTCCTTGAGCACGAAGGGACCGGTGCCCACCGGGCGGTCCATCCGGTGGTTGCGGAGGGTCGCCAGGGGCTTCTCGGTCTTGGCCGCCGCCTCCACGATGGCGAGCCACTGCTTCTTCTGCACGATGCGGGTGGTGAGGGTCCGTCCCCGAAAGATGGCCATGGGCTCTTTCAGATGGAAACGGACGGTGTGGTCGTCCACCACCTCCACCTCCCTGACGAACTTCCACATGTAGTACCGCCGCGAGTCCTTGAAGTCCTGAATCACCTTGACGGTGAAGGCCACGTCCTCGGCCGTGAAGGGGGTTCCGTCCGACCACATTGCCTCGCGCAGCTTGACCGTGCAGGTCAGGTCGTCCTCGCTGAACTCCGGGGGCTCGGCCGCCAGCCAGGGGGTGAGCTCCAGGTTCTCCGGCTCGTAGACGTAGAGGGGATAGTACATAAGGTCCAGGACCTTCTTGGACCAGGTGTCGCTCCCCAGCCAGAAGTTCAGGGTCTTGGGCTCCTCCAGCAGCCCGATCTTGATCAGATCGGCGGCCTGGGCGGGGGGCGCCGCGGCCCCCGGGAGGATGCCTCCCAGGACGAAAAGACAGAGGATCGAAACGAGCATGCGGCGTCGGTGGGGCCGTTGGTTCATGGTGTACATGGGGTGCCTCCTTCGTGCGTGGACGGGCCTCGGTTCATCTCGAGGACCTTGTCCTCGATAAAGTCGATGACGTCCACCTCCAGACGGACGCCGTCGAGGCGATTGATGCGGGGAATGCCCCCCGGGCTCACGCAGTTGATCTCCACGAGCCTGCTTCCGATGAGGTCGATGCCGACGAAGAACAACCCGTCCTGCACCAGACGGGGCTTGAGCACCTCGCAGATGGCCCTCTCCTCCTCGGTGACGCTGTGCCGGAAGGCCCGGGCCCCTGCATGGATGTTGGTCCGAAAGTCCCCGTTCCGGGGCCTGCGGCGCATGGCCCCGAGGATCTCCCCGTTCAAGAGCAGGATCCGCACATCCCCTGTGTCCTGAACCGAGTCCAGGTACTCCTGGACCATGATGGGCTCACGGTCGGGGTAGGCCCGATAGGCCCGCACATAGTAGTTGATGAGGGAGTGCAGGTTCTCCCGGTCTCGGACGCTGACCTTGATGACCCCCTCCCCGCCGAAGCGCTGGAGGGGCTTGACCACCATGGAACCGCCGAACTCGTCGATGATCTTCTTCAGCCGCCACGGATCCCGGGAGATGTGGGTCTCCGGAATGATGTCCGGGAAGTTCAGGGTGTAGAGCTTGCTGTTGGCGAAGAGCTGGCCC
>CAYYVD010000493.1:0-2736 GCA_964475045.1 uncultured Desulfobacterales bacterium
AACCCGCGGCTCGGGCCTTGCTCTCGATGGCGGGGGCCTGGGAGGATTCGAGGCCGGCTGAAGGGATCGTGGACGGGCTCAGAAAGGTGCGCCGATGGTCCCTCGAGTCACCTCGAGACCCGTAGCCGGACCGGAAGGTCCGACGGTTGCACGCTGCAGGTCACGGGACACCAGGAAGAGCCACAAGAACGGCCAAGGCGGAAGCAGAAGATGAGACACCTGGGTCCGTGGATGGGGTGTCTGTTGGTGGTGGTGGGGTTGCTCTGGATGCCGGGCGAGGGGCGGTGCGCCGTCATTCGCACCGAGGTGAGCGTGCGGAGCCAGGAGAACGTGCAGGGGGGATGGGATCTGGTCGTGCGGGTGGCCAACACCGGGGAGGTCACGGCCCACGGGCTTCGGGTGTTCGTGCTCGTGGACGTCCCTTGACTTTCATGCAGAAGGGGTATAAATTCATGAGCATATCGAGTGGGAGGAAAGCGCCGTGTCCAATCTGCAAATCAAGGGTGTCGACGAAGGTTTGTACCAGGAACTCAAGCAGCTTGCAGCGGATGAGAATCGCTCGGTGAGCCAACAGGTGCTGTTCCTGATCCGACGCTCTCTGGCCGAAAGACGCCGTGGGAAGCAAAACGATACGGCGGCTCAGGCCTTGCTCTCGATGGCGGGGGCCTGGGAGGATTCGAGGCCGGCTGAAGTGATTGTGGACGACCTCAAAAAGGCGCGTCGGTCATCGAGAAAGGGATCGGAAGGTCTTTGATGTATCTGCTGGATACCGATACGCTCATCTATGCTCTCAAAGGAGAAGCGGCCGTCGTCCGTCAGCTGAAAATCCATCAGAACGACATCCTCAGAGTCAGCGTCATTTCATTGATGGAGCTCTATGATGGGGCGTACAAGTCCGAAAGGATGGCCTCGAATCTTGCCAAGGTACGCCGGATCGAACACGCGTTTGACATCCTGGCTGTGGACTTTTCCACAGCCGAGACATTCGGCATGATGAAGTCGGAGCTGGAGTTGCAGGGAACGCCCCTGGATGATTTCGATCTGGTGATTGCAGCATCCGCCCTTGCTTTCAACTTGACCCTGGTCACCAACAACGAAAGGCATTTTCGTCGGGTGGAAGGCCTCGAGCTGGACAACTGGGCCAGGGGTTGAACAGGGGGTGGTGGTCACGCCTTGGCAAGCTTGATTTTTCGGCTCATCGCGGATTAGTGTGAAACGCATCTCATTGTAACGTCGGGGAGCAAGCCGAATAATCCTGATTCTGTTGGAGTTTCAGTGATATTTGTCTCCTAGCCGGATTAAGCTGAAGGGCATGAAGACCATTTTCCACGGAAATCCGCGATGAGCCGATTTTTCGTTGCTGCGGCCGTCTCCGGAGTTCCGGCTGCATCCCTACTTGGACGCCGTGAGACGGGAGCTGGAGGGGTTCGGGTTCCAGGCCGACATCGTCCATCGGGAGAAATCATCGGGAGGACCCATCCGGGCAGCCTTTGTACAGTCCAATACCCGCCTGCATCTTTTGCACATCGGGGCCCCCGAGGGGATCACCAGGCAGGTGCCGGTCGGCCGGCTGCTGAAGGTGAAGATCGAGGTGGAACCGGATCCGCCTCCGGGCTTGGATACGGAAATACGCTACATCCCGCAACCCGCGCCCTTCAGTGTCCGGGTGTTCGCGCCCCAGGACCTGTTCGCGGGCAACATGCATGCCCTGCTCCGCCGCCGGTGGGGACAACGGGTCAAGGGACGGGACTGGTACGATATGGGCTGGTTCGCCGGTCGAAAAACCCCCCTTGAACCTGGATCACCTTGCGGCCCGTATGCGCCGGACCGGAGATTGGCCCGCGGAAGAACGCCTGGAACCGGAGGCCTGGAAGGATCGACTGTGCCGGTCCATTGAAGCCCTGGACATCGAGGCCGCAAAGCAGGATGTGCTCCCATTTCTTCGAGACACCTCCCGGTTGGCCCTGTGGTCGGAGGATTTCTTCAAGGCCGTGGCCGAGGAGATCCCGGCTTCATCAGGGGCGTGAGGCGCTCTCCGTTCACGGCAAAGAGGGGCGTCCGTTCGAGACCTTCGAATGCCATGCCGTGGATCCCGTTCGGGGGAGCTCCGATCAGAGAAAGAGGGGTGCCATGTCATGAGCATTCGAGATGCGAGGAAAGCACCGCAGGTCACGGGGCACCAGGAAGAGCCACAAGAACGGCCAAGGCGGAAGCAGAAGATGAGACACCTGGGTCCGTGGATGGGGTGTCTGTTGGTGGTGGTGGGGTTGCTCTGGATGCCGGGCGAGGGGCGGTGCGCCGTCATTCGCACCGAGGTGAGCGTGCGGAGCCAGGAGAACGTGCAGGGGGGATGGGATCTGGTCGTCCGGGTGGCCAACACCGGGGAGGTCACGGCCCACGGGCTTCGAGTGTTCGTGCTCGTGGACGGGTGGACCGAGATGTTCTCGGGGCTGGGGGACAACGAGCCCGGGGAGATCGAGGAGGTGGAGGCGCGGTACGTGCCGGCGCTGGAGGGGGTGTACACGGGCATGATCCGGGTGCACTTCGAGGAGAAGAGCGGGCGGGCCCACAAGGTGTTTCACCCCTTCACCCTGAGAAAGGGGGAGGGGGCGGCGGATGCCGTGGAGGTGTCGCTGGAGGAGCCCTCGTTTCATCCCCGGGCCTTCTGGCGGGGGACGCCCGAGATCGGGGTGGGGGTGCGGAACGGGGGGGAGGAGGCGGTGACAGTCCGGGTCC
>CAYYVD010000494.1:0-2721 GCA_964475045.1 uncultured Desulfobacterales bacterium
CGAACGCGGCCGCCTCCTCGAACGTCCGGGCCTTGTTGACCCAGATGCGCTTCACGACACTCCCCTTTCGATCGCAGGTTTGAGGTTCATGGTAGGGGATGTTGGCCCGTTCTGCAATCCTTACCGGCCTATCAAAACATGCTCCTTTCAGGAGGCGGGACACACCCCGCAGCGGTCGCAGCGGCCGACCCGGCACTCCGGCGACGCGGTTTCCTCCAGGGCCAGACGGTGTTCGCGGGCCAGGTGCTCCTTGCGGATGCCGTGGTCGATGTGGTCCCAGGGAAGGGTCTCCTCCAGCCCCTTGGGGCGGAGAACGAAGAAGTCCGGGTTCACCTCGCTGCGGCGGAAGGCCCGTTTCCAGTCCCCGCCCGAGCGATGGGCCGAGAGGAGGATCCTTCCGGCCCGCCGGTCGCCCAGGGACAGGAGAGCCTGGATGTAGGCCCACCGAGGGACGTCGAAGGTCACCTGCACCCCGCCGGTCCCGGCCAGGGCCCGGCGGATCTGCTTCTGTCTGTCCTTGAGCACGTCCGTGGGCGTCATGGGCACCCACTGAAAGGGGGTGAAGGGCTTGGGCACGAAGCAGCTCACGTTCAGGCGAATCCGTCCGATGGTCCCCCTTCCGCCGGAGGCGCGCACCATGTGGTGCCGGATCCGCTTGACGAGATCCACCAGGCCGGCCGCGTCCTCCCGGGTCTCCGTGGGCAGCCCGATCATGAAGTAGAGCCTCAGAGAGAAGTCCCGCACCGAGGCGATGCGCCGGACCGCTTCCAGGATCTGCTCCTCGGACAGGTGCTTGTTGATGACCCGGCGCAGCCGCTCGGTCCCGACCTCCGGGGCGATGGTCACGGTCTTCCGGCCCGCCTGTTTCAGGTGCTCCAGGAGCACCCGGCTCAGGGAATCCGCCCGAAGCGAGGACACGGAGAACGCGCCTCCCCGTTCCAGGATGTGCCCGGTGAGGTCTTCGATGCCCGGCGTGTCCGAGACCGCAGGGCTCAGGAGCCCCACCTCCGGAGTCTCGCCCAGGGCCCGGTCCACGGCCTCGGTCAGGGCCTCCGGGCGGTAAAAACGCGGAGGACGGTACACGTACCCGGCCGCGCAGAAGCGGCAGGATCTCCCGCACCCCCGCCCCAGCTCGACGAGGGTCTTCGCGCCGAACGCCGTCCCGGGCGCCCGGATCGTGGAAACGGCCGGGACCCCGGCCTCGAGGTCGCGTCCGGCGCGAATCGTCTTCGGGACCCCGGCCTCCAGGGATTCCAGACGCTGCAGGGTGCCGTCGGGACCGTAGTGGGGAGCATACAGGGAGGGGACGTAGAGGGAGGGGATCTCCCTGGCCAGGGGCACGGCGATCCCACGGCGATCCGCCCCCTCCTCCAGCAGGCTTCGAAAGCGCGTCACAAAGGGTGCAAGGACGACCTCGGCCTCCCCCAGGAGAAAGGCATCGAAAAAGGGGGCCAGGGGCTCGGGGTTGAGCATGGTCCGGATCCCCCCGGCCAGAACAAAGGGGTGGGAGGCGTCCCGGTCCGCTTGGAGGAGTGGGATGCCGGCCCAGTCCAGCATGCGGAGGACGTGGATGTCGTCGTTCTCGAAGGACAGGGAAAAGGCGAGGAGGTCGAACCGCGACAAGGGGGAAAGGGACTCCATGGAAAGGAGTCCCTTTCCCTGGACCGGAGGGAGGGAGGTCTCCGGTTTGTCGGGGTAGAACACGCGTTCCGCGGCCACGCGGTCGTCCCGGTTCAGGAGGCGGTAGACCACCTGAAAACCGAGGCTGGACATGCCCAAGGCGTAGGTATTCGGATAGACCAGGGCCACGGACAGACGGCCGCCCCAGTCCTTTCGGACGGCGCCGGTCTCAGCGGCAAGGCGCCGTCGTTGAAGCGATGCGAGCTTGCCTTCCACGCCTCACTCCGGATCGACCTCGGGCGGGAAGGGGCCGCTCTCGCTCGCCCGCCCGCTAGTAGGCCTTGGACTGCTTCGTGCGCAGAAACGTCGGGAAGTCCAGGCTGTCCTTGGAGAACGCCCTCTTCAGGAACCCTCTCTTCTCGTCCCGGCCGTCCTCTTGAATGTCCCCGAAGGGGTTCTCCTCCACCTTGTTCCGCATGAACGCCGGAATGTCAAGATGGTCGTCGTCCAAATCGGCGCCGTCCAGGGCCATGCCTTTTCCGGTGCGGACCGTCCAGGCCCCCTGCGCCTCCTCGGGGCTCGCCTCTCTCACCCCGCAGCTTCGCTCGCCCACACGGTCGTCGAGCCGGATGACCTTGCTGTAGTGCTCCCGGTCGATCCCCGTGGCGATAACCGTCATCTGGACCTCGTCTCCCATGCTGTCGTCGAAGACCAGACCCGAGAAGATCTCGGCGCCCTCGTCCACTTCCCCCTTGACGTAGGTGAAGGCCTCGTCCACCTCCTCCATGGTCATGTCCGAAGGCCCGGTCAGGTTCATGAGAAGACCCCTGGCCCCACTGATGGAAATGTCCTCGAGGAGCGGGCTGTTGATGGCCTCCCGGGCCGCCTCGATGGCCCGGTTCTCGCCTCCGGCCCGGCCGGTCCCCATGATGGCGGTCCCCATCTGCTCCATGACCTTCTTCACGTCGGCAAAATCCAGGTTCATGAAGCCGCTGCTGTTGATGAGATCCGAGATGCCCCGCACCGCGTTCAGGAGCACCTCGTCCGCCCGAACGAACAGGTCCTTGACCGTGCTGTTCTTGGTCCCCACGGACTTCAGCC
>CAYYVD010000495.1:0-2700 GCA_964475045.1 uncultured Desulfobacterales bacterium
GTACCAGCTGCTTCGGGACCGGGGGCACAGCCCGAGCGAGGCCTTCAACGAGACCGTGGAGGAGCTGACCCAGAGCCTGATCCGCCTGGTGGCGGAGAACGGCATGGATTGGATGTACGCCAACTGCAGCACCACGGCCCAGCGCGGGGCCCTGGACTGGCGGCACCGGTTCCGGGAGGCCGTGGCGCCCGTCTTCGAGGATCTCTACGACAGCGTGGCCTCGGGCCGGGAGACCCGCATCGTGCTCGATGCGAACAGCGCGCCGGACTACCGGGAGCGGTTGGAAAAGGAACTGGCCGAGATCCGGAACTCTGAGATGTGGCGGGCCGGTGCGGCGGTGCGCAGGCTCCGTCCGGAGAACCGCAACTCCTAGGATTCCGGGGACAGAATTTCGGGGAGAAGAATTTCAGAATTTCGGAGACAGAATTTCGGGGACACCATACGTAATTCAGGAGCGGATGTTGTGAAAACGCGACTCCTTCGTTGAATTACGTATGGTGTCCCCGAAATTCGTCCGAAACGCCTCTCACCTTTCCGAGAAGACCGCCCCGGTCCCGGCCGAGGTCACCTGCCGGGCGTAGCGGTGGAGGTAGCCCTCGCGCACGCGAAAGGGCGGCTGCGTCCACCGGGCGAGACGCGCCTCGATCTGCTCGGGGGTGAGCCGGACGTCCAGGGCGCGGTTCGGGATGTCGATTCGAATGACGTCCCCGTCCTCGAGGGCGGCGATGACGCCGCCCTCCTGGGCCTCGGGCGACACGTGGCCGATGGCCGCGCCGCGGGTTCCTCCGGAGAACCGGCCGTCCGTGATCAGAGCGACCTCCCGGTCCAGGCCCACCCCGGCGAGGGCCGAGGTCGGGGAGAGCATCTCCCGCATTCCCGGCCCGCCCTTGGGGCCTTCGTAGCGGATCACCACCACGTCCCCCGTTCGAATGCCTCCCTCGAGGATGGCCTCCATGGCCGCTTCCTCGCTGTCGAACACCCGTGCCGGTCCGGCATGGGAGAGCATGGCCGGGTCCACGGCTGATTTTTTCACCACGGCCCCTTCCGGGGCCAGGTTTTCGTAAAGGATCGCCAGCCCCCCGTCCTCCGAGTAGGGCCGCTCCGGGGGACGAATGACCGCGGCGTTCCGGACAGATGCTCCGGCGGCGATCTCCCCGATGGTGCGTCCGCTCACCGTGGCGGCCTCCAGGGACAGCAAGCCGTCCTTTCGGCTGAGCTCCCTCAGGACCGCGGGGATGCCGCCGGCCCGGTCCAGGTCCTCCAGGTGGTGGGGGCCGGCCGGGGCGATCCGGCAGAGGTTGGGCGTGACCCGGCTGAGCTCGTTGAACAGCTCGAGGGGAAGGCGCCTGCCTGCCTCGGCGGCGATCGCCGGAAGGTGGAGCACTGTGTTGGTGGAGCTTCCCAGCGCCATTTCCGCACAGATGGTGTTCCGGAACGCCGCCTCCGTGGCCACGGCGCGGGGACGGAGGTCCTCCCGGACCAGGGAGAGGATTCGCATGCCGGCCTCCTTGGCCAGGCGTCTGCGGGCGGCCGAGACTGCCGGAATGGTGCCGTTGCCGGGCAGGGCCAGGCCGAGGACCTCGGCGAGGCAGTTCATGGAGTTCGCCGTGAACATGCCGGAGCAGGAGCCCACGCCCGGGCAGGCGCCGTCCTCGAGCGCCTGAAACGCGTCGTCGCTCATGGTGCCGCGGCGTTGCGCTCCCACCCCCTCGAACACGGTGACCAGGTCCACGGAGCGGTCCTCGAAGCAGCCCGCCAGCATGGGACCGCCGCTTAGGTAGATCGCCGGGATGTCGAGACGGAGCATGGCCATGAGCATCCCCGGCACGATCTTGTCGCAGTTTCCCACCAGTACCAGCCCGTCGAAGGGGCAGGCGCGCGCCGTGAGCTCCACGCTGTCGGCAATGAGCTCGCGGGAGGGCAGGGAGTAGCGCATGCCGGCGTGCCCCATGGCGATGCCGTCGCACACGCCGATGGTGGAGAAGGCCAGGGGGGTGCCGCCGGCCAGGCGGACGCCCGCCTTGACCGCCTCGGCCAGCTCGTTCAGGTGCAGGTGCCCCGGGATCAGCTCGTTGGCCGAGTTGGCGATGCCGATGATGGGGCGGTCGATCTCGAAGGGGGTCAGGCCCATGGCCTTGAACAGGGAGCGATGGGGGGCCCTCTCCGGCCCCTTTTTCATGGCGTCCGATCGCATGGTGGGTGTCCTCCGGGAAATGGAGCGCGCGCCCGCCGGGTCCCCGGGGTGCGCGGCCGGTGCGAGAATGAATCAGTAGCTCAAGCCGCCCCTGGCAATGGGGTACCGCCGTCCGTAGCCGAAGGCCTTGGTGGTGACCTTGAGGCCGGGCGGGGCCTGCCGGCGCTTGTACTCGTTGGCGTTCAGGCGGCGGAGCACGTCGGCCACCACAGCCGGGTCGAACCCCTGCGCGGCGATCTCCTCCTGGGAGAGGTCTTGTTCCACGGCCTTCTTCAGGATTCGATCCAGGACGTCGTACGGGGGGAGGGTGTCCTGATCGGTCTGGTCGGGACGAAGCTCTGCAGAGGGCGCGCGCGTGAGGATGCGTTCCGGTATGACCGGCTTCGACCGGTTGATCCAGTGCGCGATCCGGTAGCACAGGGTCTTGGGGACATCCGAGATCACGGCCAGACCGCCGCTCATGTCCCCGTACAGGGTGCAGTAGCCCATGGCCAGCTCGGACTTGT
>CAYYVD010000496.1:0-2692 GCA_964475045.1 uncultured Desulfobacterales bacterium
CACCCGGCAGATGGTCGACCACCTGGTATCCAGCTTGGTCGAACGTGGGGTTCGCGTCGAACCGTTCAACCTGGCCGTCACGGATATCGGAAAACTCGCCATGGCGCTTGTCGATGCGGCGACCGTTGTGGTAGGGGTTCCCACCGTTCTGGCCGGTCCCCACCCTTTGGCCGCCTACGCGACATTTCTGGCCAACGCCTTGAGGCCCAAGGCGAAGTATCTCTCCATTGTCGGGTCCTACGGCTGGGGCGGCAAGACCGTGGAAACCCTGGCGGGAATGATCCCCAATCTGAAAGTCGAGGTGTTGGAACCTGTGCTATGCAAAGGACTCCCCTCGGAGTCTGACTTTGAAGCGCTGGAAAAGCTGGCCGCCACCATTGCGGAAAAGCACGGAGAGCATGGTTTCGCGTAGAAAACGCATCGGGCGGATGCCTATGGATTTCATTGTTTCCAACATGATTTTATAAGGAGAATAAACCATGTTTTGTTTTCAATGTCAGGAAACGGCCAAGAACACCGGCTGCACTGTCAAAGGCGTGTGCGGCAAGGTCGAGGAGACGGCGGATCTTCAGGATCTGCTCATTTACGTGTGCAAGGGTATTTCCATTTACGCCGAAAAGTTGAAGCAAAGGGGTACGGTGGACCGAGGCGCCGGCCGCTTCATCTGTGAAGCCCTTTTCACCACCATCACCAACGTGGCTTGGGACGATGATGTGATTATCGACCGGATCAAGCAAGCCCTCAGAGTCCGCGATGCGGTCAAGGAGAAGCTCGGGGCCGAGATATCCGGCGCACTGCCGGATTGCGCCACTTGGGCTTCGGATGACAAGGAGGAAATTGTCGAAAAGGCCATGTCGGATGAGATTCGCATCACAGCCGCCCAAAATGAGGATGTGCGTTCCCTGAGAGAGTTGCTGATCATCGGCAGCAAGGGAATCGCCGCTTATGCCGATCATGCCGCGATTCTCGGTCATGAAAAAGACGACATCTATGGCTTTCTCATGGAGGCCCTGGCTTCCACCACCAAGGAGCTTTCAACGGACGAGATGATCGCCATGGTCATGAAGGCCGGAGAGACCGCAGTCAACACCATGGCCGTGCTGGACGAGGCCAATACCAAGGCCTATGGCCATCCCGAAATCACCGAGGTGAATATCGGCGTGGGCAAGAATCCCGGCATCCTGATTTCCGGCCATGACCTGAAAGATATGGAAGAATTGCTCAAGCAGACCGAAGGAACCGGCGTGGACGTTTACACCCACGGCGAGATGTTGCCGGCCAATTCCTATCCGGCCTTCAAAAAGTACGACCACTTTGTGGGCAACTACGGCGGCTCCTGGTGGCACCAGAACAGCGAGTTCGAGTCCTTCAACGGGCCCATCGTGCTCACCACCAACTGCTTGATCCCGATCAAAAAGGAGAATACCTATCTGGACCGTCTGTTTACCACCGGCGTGGTCAATTATTCGGGAGCCAGGCACATCGCGGATAGGCCGGAAGGCGGGTCAAAGGATTTTTCCGCAGCTGTGGAGATGGCCAAGCAGTGCGCGCCGCCCCGGGAGATCGAGTCCGGCAAGATCGTGGGAGGGTTTGCCCACAACCAGGTCCTAGCCCTGGCCGACAAGGTGGTCGACGCCGTGAAATCAGGTGCCATCAAGCGCTTTGTGGTCATGGCCGGATGCGACGGGCGGCAGAAGGCCCGGAGCTACTTTACCGAAGTGGCTGAGAACCTCCCCAAGGACACGGTAATCCTGACGGCCGGATGCGCCAAGTACCGCTACAACAAGCTGGACCTGGGCGATATCGGCGGTATTCCCCGCATCCTGGACGCGGGTCAGTGCAATGATTGCTACTCCCTGGCCGTGATGGCCCTGAAGCTCAAGGAAGCGTTCGGTCTGAATGATATCAATGAGCTGCCGGTCTCCTACGACATTGCCTGGTACGAGCAAAAGGCGGTAGCCGTTCTGCTGGCCCTTCTGTATCTCGGCGTCAAGGGCATTCGACTGGGCCCCACGCTGCCGGGCTTCCTTTCACCCAATGTCGCCAATGTCCTGGTTGAAAAATTCGATATCAAGCCCATCGGAACCGTCCAGGAAGACATTGCGGCCATGATGGCTGGGCACTAAATCTGCGTCTCCCGACAAAACGCATACCCATGGCGCTCCTGGTCTGCAGGATCGGGAGCGCCATGATGAAGGAGAGTGAACCGTGGAAACATTAGATGCAAAGGCGGCAACGCCCATCGAGAACCCACAGTCCCATTCTCAATTCCGGGGCGCCACTTCCGGAGGCTTCTCCTTGCTGCCGGTGGCATTGGGAAAATCGTCCGCCTTGTAGGCTTTTTTGTTTTCGTGGATCAGCTCGCGGGCCTCCTCCATGAAGTTGTTGTAGCGCTTTTTGCACTCGTAAAAGCCATGCCACCAGGCATAGTCCGGGGCCATCATGGCCGCCCCCATGCGGGCCCTGCGGCCTTCGTGGTGCCAGAGCTCGTAGTACTCCACCTCCAGCCGCTCGTCGAAGAAACGGCCCTTGTCCAGGAGGCCCTTTTCGTAGAGCTCGTCCAGCATGGCCTTGGCCGGCTTGAAGTAGACGTCGTTGTACTCCTCCACCACCCGGTCGAGCTTCACGTAGTGGTCATCCACCCAGGTCTTGCCGTGACACTGGGTGCAGACCTCCTTCATCTTGTCTCGCT
>CAYYVD010000497.1:0-2690 GCA_964475045.1 uncultured Desulfobacterales bacterium
GTCCGCAAGGAGGAGCTGAACAACTGGGCTCCCTACGGGCTGGCCAAGCCGATCCCGGCCAACCTGCGGAACTACCTGGGCATGCTGGACGTGGACGCCGGTCTGGGGCCCCTGTACATGGAGACCGACGAGGCCATTCAGAAGCTGGCCGACCAGTACAAGGACGATCCCAAGGCCTTCAAGAAGAAGATGAAGGAGCTCGAGAGCGAGGCGTGGGAGGACTTCCTGGACATGACCATCTCCCAGGCCATCCTCTGGGCCTCCATGAACGTCTACCCCGAGCAGAAGCACTCCGAGATCGCGGCCTGTGAGCCCTACTTCATCGGCTCCCACTCCGGCGCCAGCGGCGCCTGGGTCAGCGGTCCCGAGGACCTGGACACCCCCTACAAGTGGGGATACGCCAACATGACCACCGCGGAAGCGCTCTTCGCCATCGGCGACGCCTCCGGCGCCTCCAGCCACAAGTTCTCCTCCGGTTCCCACACCGAAGGAAGGATCGCCGGCAAGGCGGCTGTGAAGTACATCGTAGAGAAGGGCGCCGAGCCCAAGGTGGACATGGCCAAGGTGGAGGAGCTCAAGGCCAAGATCCTGAAGCCGATCGATCTCTTCGAGCAGCATCAGGGTGAGTTCAGCGATCCCGAGGTGAACACCCACTACATCATGCCGCGGCAGTTCCTGCATCGTCTCCAGAAGCTCATGGACGAGTACGCCGGCGGCGTGAGCTCCGCCTTCAAGACCTCCAAGGCCCTGCTCGAGCGCGGCATGGAGCTGATGGTTTACATGCATGAGGACGCGGACAAGCAGGCCGCGCGGGATCTGCATGAGCTCATGAGGGTGTGGGAGAACACCCAGAGGATGTGGATCGCCGAGTCCCACCTCCGCACCATGCTCTTCCGGGAGGAGACCCGTTGGCCCGGCTACTACTTCCGGTCCGACACGCCCAAGATGGACGAGGACAACTGGCATTGCTTCGCCAACTGCAAGTACGACCCGGCTTCCGGTGATTGGGAAATGATCAAGAGGGATGTCTGGAACATTCCCGGCGTCTAAGCCCTGCACGGATCCAGCGCCGTCTTTCGACGGAGCATGACCCGCCCCGGCCGTCCTCTCATGGGACGGCCGGGTTTTTTTGTGCCCGCTGAGGAAAGGGGGCGACCCGAGAGCGGGGGGATGCCCGGGGGGGCGGGGGGCTCACAGGCTGGAGGGCGAGACCCTGTAAGTGGTATTGCTGCTGGAGGAATTTCATCGTTTTTTGTTTGCAATCCCGATTCAGGTTTTGTATATAGAGCCAACTCCGAACCGGGTGTCCATGACCTCGTGTGGCGAGCGAAGCGGGGGGCGCACAAAGAGAAAGCGGCCTCAAACCCCTTGGCCGTTTCCTGGATATTCCATTCACCTTAGGAGGATGAGCATGGCAAACAACGAGACCCAAAGTATCCTGGTGGTCGGCGGCGGAATGAGCGGGATGAGCGCCGCGATCGAAGCAGCCGAGGCGGGTTACGATGTCTACATCGTGGAGAAGAACCCCTACCTCGGGGGGCGCGTGGCCCAGCTTCACCACTATTTCCCCAAGCTCTGCCCCCCGTACTGCGGCCTGGAGATCAACTTTCGGCGCATCAAGAACAACCCGAGAATCCGGTTTTTCACCCTCGCCGAGGTGGACAAGGTCACCGGCGAGGAGGGGAACTTCGACGTCACCGTCCGGCTGAACCCGAGGTTCGTGAACGAGAAATGCACGGCCTGCGGCCAATGCGCCGAGGCCACCACCATGGAGATCGACAACCCGTTCAACTACGGGATGGACAAGATGAAGGCGGCTTACCTCCCCCACGAGCTGGCCTTTCCCATGCGCTATGTGATCGACCCGGCCCTGGCCAAGAGCGGCGAGGCCCGGCAGGTGAAGGACGCCTGCCCCTACGACGCCGTGGACCTGGACATGGGCGTGCAGACCGTGGACCTGAAGGTCGGGTCCATCGTGTGGGCCAGCGGCTGGAAGCCCTATGACGCCAACAAGCTGGACACTTACGGGTTCGGCGTCTTCCCCGACGTGATCACCAACGTCATGATGGAGCGGCTGGCCTCCTACTCCGGCCCCACCGGCGGCTCGATCCTGCGTCCCTCCAACGGCGAGCCGCCCAAGCACGTGGCCTTCGTGCAGTGCGCCGGCTCCCGGGACGAAAACCACCTCCCCTTCTGCTCCGGGATCTGCTGCCTGGCTTCCATGAAGCAGGCCACGTACGTTCGGGAGCAGTACCCGGACGCGAAGGTCACCATCTTTTTCATCGACATCCGGGCCACCGACCGGCTCGAGGACTTCTACCGGAAGGTCAAGGAGGACGAGAACGTCACGTTTTTCAAAGGCAAGGTGGCCAAGGTCACGCAGGACGCCTCGGGCCAGGGGCTGGTGCTTCGCGTGGAGAACACCGCCACGGAAGAGTTGAACGAGATTCCCGCGGATCTGGTTGTGCTGGCCACGGGCATGGAGCCCAACACGGCCGACGCCCCGCTCCCCGTCGAGGTCCCCTACGACGACTACGGGTTCGTGGCTTCCCAGAACGCCGCGCCCGGCGTGTACGCCGCAGGGTGCGCGCGAACCCCGGTTTCGGTCTCTGAGGTGGTCCAGGACGGGACGGCAGCAGCCCTGAAGGCCATTCAATCCATCGCGAGGAGGTAAGCTCAATGGAAGACAA
>CAYYVD010000498.1:0-946 GCA_964475045.1 uncultured Desulfobacterales bacterium
TCCCTCCCGTTCAAGATGATGCTCTTCGTCCTCACGGACGGGTGGTATCTGTTGGTGGGATCCATGGTGAAGAGCTTTTCGTAGGAGGAGAAAATGACCCCGGAGTTCGTGATCAGCCTGGCGGGTGAAGCCATTCAGACGGTGCTCCTCCTCGCCATGCCCCTTCTGGGTGTGGGGCTCGTGGTCGGCCTGTTCGTGGCCGTGTTCCAGGCCACGACGCAGATTCAGGAGATGACCCTCTCCTTTGTACCCAAGATCGTGGCCGTCCTCCTGGCCCTTCTCTTCGCCTCGCCCTGGATGTTGAACAAGATCACCCACTTCACGAGTCAGTTGATCACGAGCATTCCGCAGGTCATCCGCTGAGCGCCCGGGGTTGAGAAACACGGCCGCGGGATGCATCGCGCGGCGGGCTCGACGCCACGCGGGAGGACCTGGAACCGGACCCGAAGGCCGGGGGGTGGCGGAAACGGGCGGAGATGACGATTCCTCTGGAAACATTCGATCAGCTGCAGGGGTTCTTCTGGGTCCTCGTCCGGGTGAGCGTCCTGGTGTTTCTGCTTCCCCTGTTCGGGGCTCGAAACATCCCCGCGCGCGGGAAGCCCGGGCTCTCCTTCGTCCTGGCCCTCCTGCTCACACCGGTGGTCACCCCCCTCCCGACCCCGCCCCAGTCCCTGCCCGGCGTTGTTCTGGCCATCGCGGCCGAGGTCATCATGGGGCTCATCGCCGTCCTCGGCATGCGCATCCTCTTCGCCTCGGTCCAGCTGGCCGGGCAGGTGATGAGCTTTCAGATGGGCTTCTCCATGGCCCGGGCCATCGACCCCAACACGGGCGTTCAGAGCACGGCCCTGAGCCAGTTCCTCTATCTCTTCACCGTGCTCCTGTTCTTTGCCATCGACGGCCATCACCTGCTGATCCGGGCCGTGGCCGCCTCCTTTCGACCGGCACC
>CAYYVD010000498.1:956-2677 GCA_964475045.1 uncultured Desulfobacterales bacterium
GTCCTTCCATCCCGACCTGGCCGAAGTCCTCATGCGCATCACCGCGCACATGTTCGTGCTGGGACTCAAGATCGCCGCCCCCATCATGATCGCCCTGTTTCTGTCCAACCTGTGCCTGGGCATCGTGGCGCGCACCGTCCCCCAGGTGAACATCCTCATGATCGGTTTTCCCATCAACATCGGCATCGGCCTGGTCCTGTTCGGCCTCCTCCTGCGCAACCTCTCGCCGTTTCTCACGGACCTGACCCGCGACACCGCCGAGGTCATGATGCGCCTGATCCGGCTGATGTGAGGAGGGAGGCATGCCCGAGCAGGGGTTTCAGGAGAAGACCGAACGAGCGACCCCGAAGCGGAGGCAGGAGACCCGCAAGAAGGGGCAGGTGGGCAAGAGCAAGGAGCTGTCGTCCATCGCAGTGCTCGGTGCGGGCGCCGTCTACCTTTTCTTCCGCGGGAAGCATCACACCCTGGAGCTCGGCCGGGTCATGCAGCAGACCTTCCTCGACATTCCGGGCATCGCCTCCGGTCGGCACGACCTCTACGAGTACCTGCTCGGAAAGACCCAGGACCTCCTCCTGATGATGATCCCCATCCTGATCGTCCTGTTCGTGGTGGCGATCCTCGGCAATGTCCTGCAGACGGGCTTTCTGCTGAGCGTCGAAGCCTTGACTCCGTCAGCGTCAAAATTGAATCCGGTCTCCGGGCTCAAACGCCTCGTGTCCCTGAAGTCAGTGGTGGAGCTGGCCAAGTCGGTGGCCAAGCTCGTCATCGTGGGCTGGGTCGCCGTCTCCACGCTGAGAGCGGCCTTCCCCCGCCTCCTTCCGCTGACCTACCAGGACCCTTCCGCCATTCTCTCCCTGCTCGGCCAGGAGTCCATGAACGTCCTCTTCAAGTGCTGCTGGATCATCTTCATCCTGGCGGTGCTGGACTACTTCTACCAGCGATGGCAACACGAGCAGAGCATCAAGATGACCAAGCAGGAGGTCAAGGACGAGCAGAAGCAGACCGAGGGGGACCCCATGGTCAAGGGCCGCATCCGCTCTCTTCAGCGTGAGATGGCCAGAAGGAGGATGATGGCGGAGGTGCCCAAGGCGGATGTGGTGATCACCAACCCCACCCGCCTGGCCGTGGCCCTCCGCTACGACCCGCTCAAGGGACACGCCCCCGTAGTGGTGGCCAAGGGGGCTCAACGGGTCGCCGCGCGCATTCGCGAGATCGCCCGGGAGCACGACGTGCCCGTCATCGAGAACCGCCCCCTGGCACAGAACTTGTATTCTTTGGAGCTCGGGGACGAGATCCCGGCCGAGACCTATCAGGCCGTGGCGGAAACCCTGGCTTACGTGTACGGCCTCAAGAAGAAGTCCCCGCCCGCAACGGGATGAGAACGGCGAACAGCATGCTCGGTTGAGCCGCCCCTGAAAGGATCACGGGAATGGAAGCGATCAAATGGCCCATGAAGCGGTTTTCCGTCGGAGCCCATGTGGACATCGGCGTCTCCGTGGGCATTGTGGCCATCCTCATGGTCATGATCATTCCCCTTCCCACCGGCATTCTCGACGTGCTGCTCTCCCTCAACATCACCATCGCGGTGATGGTGCTTCTCCTGACCATTTACGCCGTGCGCCCCCTGGACTTCTCGGTGTTCCCGTCCCTGCTCCTCGTCACCACGCTGTTCAGGCTCTCCCTGAACATCGCCTCCACCAGGCTGATCCTCCTGAATGGAC
>CAYYVD010000499.1:0-2675 GCA_964475045.1 uncultured Desulfobacterales bacterium
TGGGCTTCGTCTGCCACTGGTGCGCCCTGGGCGGCGTGGACATGGCCGGGGTGAGCCGGCTCCAGTACCCGCCGTACGCCCGCCTGATCCGGGTCATGTGCTCGGCCCGGGTGCCCATCAAGCTCATCGAGCGGGCCTACGAGCTGGGCGCGGCCGGCGTGCTGGTGGTGGGGTGCGAGTTCCCCACCTGTCATTACATCTCCGGAAACTACGCGTGCGAGAAACGGATCAAGCGGGCTCGAAAACGGCTTCAGAAGAACGGATACGACCCGGACAAGCTCCGGCTGGAGTGGTGCTCCGCGGCGGACGGGCCCAAGTTCGCGAACATCATGCGGGACATGGCCAAGGAGCTGAACCTCGGCAGGTAGCCGTTGACCGGGAACCATTGTGAGGTGAGAATCGACCCATGGATGCAAATACGGTACTGGCGGAACGGTTCGGAAACGTGGAGATGCTGCAGGCCTGCGAGCAGTGCGGCACCTGCGCCTCGGCATGCCCCGTGACCGGCAAGGACGACTTCAACGTTCGAAGGCTCGTCCGGTACATCGAGATGGACATGGCCCAGGAGGCGGCCGACTCCGGCAAGCAGTGGGTGTGCACCACGTGCGGGCGGTGCGAGACGGTCTGCCCCAACGGCATCGCGGTCCTGGACATCATCCGGCCCCTGCGGGTCCTGAGCCCGGAGGCCCTGATGCCCGCCGAGGGACCGCCTCCCTGCACGGCGGCCTGCCCGGCCGGAATCGACATTCCGGCGTACCTGCGACTCATCGCCCAGGGAAAGCCCGAGGAGGCCTGCGCCGTGGTCCTGGAGAAGGTGCCCTTTCCGGGCATCCTGGGAAGGATCTGCATGCGCCCCTGCGAGACCGAATGCCGCCGGAGCGAGGTGAACCAGCCCATCGCCGTGTGCGCGCTCAAGCGATACGCCGCGGACCGGGCCGGGGACGTGTTCGAGCGGAACACCCAGGTGGCCGGGAGCACGGGCAAGAAGGCGGCCATCGTCGGCGCGGGTCCGGCCGGGCTCACCGCGGCCTTCTACCTGCGAAAGAAGGGCCACGACGTGACCGTGTTCGAGGCGCGGCCCAAGGCCGGCGGCATGATGCGCTACGGCATCCCCTCCTACCGGCTGCCCGAGGACGTCCTGGACCGGGAGATCGAACAGGTGCTGGGGATCGGCATCACCCTCGAGACCGGAAAGAAGATCGGCGAGGACCTGGATCTCGACGGGCTTCGAACGGACTTCGACGCCGTGTTTCTGGGCACCGGCCTTCAGGAGAGCCGAAAGATCGACCTGGAGGGCTCGGACGCCCAGAACGTGCTCTGGGGGGTGGACTTCCTCTCCGACGTGACCGAAGGCAAGGACGTGGCCCTCGAGGACCGGGTCCTCGTGGTGGGCGGCGGCAACGTGGCCGTGGACGTGGCCCTGACCGCGCTTCGGAGCGGCGCCAAGGAGGTCACCATGGCCTGCCTGGAGAAGCGCGAGGAGATGCCGGCCAACGACTGGGAGATCGAGCAGGCCCTGGAGGAGGGCGTTCATCTGATGCCCGCCTGGGGACCCGGCCGAATCCTCGAGGACGGAGGCCGGGTCACGGGCGTGGAGCTCGTCCAGTGCGCGTCGGTCCTCGACGACGAGGGCAACTTCTGCCCGGCCTTCGGTGAGCTCGAGGAGACCGTGGAAGCGGACCAGGTGATCCTGGCCGTGGGCCAGGCGGCGGACCTGTCCCTTGTCCAGGGAAGCGACGTGAGCGTGGAGCGCGGCCTCATCCCCGTGGACGAGGACACCATGGAGACCGGCGTGCCCGGGGTGTACGCGGGCGGCGACGTGGGCCGGGGCCCGGGTGCGGTGATCGACGCCGTGGCCGCGGGCCGCAAGGCGGCGAGCGCCATGGACCGGTACCTGGGCGGAGACGGGGACATCGACGAGACCCTGGCCGAGCGGCCGGATACGTCCTCTTATGACGGGACCCGGGAGCGGGGCTTCGCCGACCGGGAGCGGGCCGGGATTCCGGTCCTGCCCGTGGCCGAGCGCCACCAGGGGTTCGAGGAGGTGGACTTCTGCCTGTCCGAGGAGCAGGCCGTGGCCGAGGCGGGGCGCTGCCTGCAATGCGATCTGGAGCGCCGCCTGATCCTGGAGGCCCGCAGGCGTTAAGGCACCATGGAGTTTCGGGGACACCATACGTAATTCAAGACCAGGTTTCGTTTTTTCAAAGACGTTTTGAATTACGTATGGTGTCCCCGAAACTCCGTCTCCGAAACTCCGTCCCCGGAACTCCGGAGGCAGTAGCGGCCATGGGAAGCGACGCGAGCGTCCCTTCAGAGGAGCTGCGACGGCACCGGGAGGCGTTCCAGGCCGAGCTTCGAACCGAGGGAATGGACGGCCTCCTGGTCACCCACCCGGCGGATCGCTTCTACCTGGACGGTGTGCTCTCCGGCGCACCGTGGTACCTGCCCGCCGAGGGCGATCCCGTGACGGTCGAGGACGGGCCCGGCTCGGACATGGATCGGCTGGCCGGGAGGGTGCGGGAGGCTTGCGGCGGGCTACCGCCCGTGCTCGGCGCGGCCCTGGACGTCCTGCCCATGCAGGGGATGCCGGCCGTGCGCCGGGCCTTTCCCCGAAGTGTGCTTCGGGACGGGTCGCCGGCGCTCTTGCGGGCGAGAAGCGTCAAGACGGCCTGGGA
>CAYYVD010000500.1:0-2651 GCA_964475045.1 uncultured Desulfobacterales bacterium
ATCTGGCGATCCGGTCGCAGAGCCGCTCCGCCTCCTCGATGTAGTGGGTGGTCAGGAAGACGGTCGTCCCGGATTGGTGGAGATCGGATATCAGCCGGCGGATCCGCCGGGCCCCGGCGACGTCGATCCCGGTGGTCGGCTCGTCGAGGAAGAGGATCTGAGGGCGGTGGATGATCCCGGCGGCGATGGCCAGCCGGCGTTTCATTCCCCGCGAGTAGCCGGAAAACTTCCGGTCGGACGCCTCGGCCAGGCCGAAATCCTCCAGCAGCCGGCGGGCCCGCGGGCGGCGCTCCACTTTCCCCATCCCGTAGAGCGCCCCGCAGAAACAGAGGTTCTCGAAGCCGGTCAGCTCGGGGTAGAGGTTGCTCTCGTCGGGGACGACGCCGATCAGGCGCTGGGCGGCCCGGGGATCGCGGGCATAATCGACGCCGTCGATGCGGATAGTTCCCCCGGCCGGCCGGGCCAGCCCGGTCAGCAGGTTGATCGTGGTCGTCTTCCCCGCCCCGTTGGGGCCGAGGAAGCCGAAAAGCTCTCCCCGGCGGACGGAGAAGGTGATGCCGTCCACCGCCTGAACCTCTTCAAACCGCTTGCGGAGGTCCCGGACCTCGATTGCCGGAGCGTCCTCGTTCATGCATGTTCCTCCATAACATATGTTTCAACACACGATTTTGTAGGTCGGCGATAAATGAAGAAATGCGAATGACGAAAGAATCTCAAAAGCCGAATGTCAAATGTCCAATCTGTATGAAAGGTAATCAGGAAATGGGAGGATCATTTCTTTGCGGCTGTCGCTCACCTGATAACCTGGTGACCCCATATCCTTCCTCCTGATCCCTGATCACCTGTTCTGGACATTGGGGATTGGATATTCATTCGGTTTTCGTCATTCGGGCTTCGTCATTTACAACGACATCTGGAGAAATATTATTTACCCCCAATATCTTGTATTGATCCTCCTATATCCTTCCTTCATCCCAGCAGCCATTGGTGAACAAAAGCCGCCGCCAGCCAGACTCCGAAACTTGCAACGAGGACAACTGGAAGCGGGAGACTCTTCCGGAAGCAGAAGAAGGCGGCCAGGAAGAAAAGGATGCTGGGCAGGATTCCCCAGAGCGCGCCCCGGGTGAACTTTCCCATAATTTCGGGGTCACCCCGGCTCTCGAGATACACCCAGACCAGGACCAGGGCTCCGGTAAGCGGCATCACGCCGATCAGCCCGGCGGCGGCGGGCCACTTTTTCCCGATTGCCGTGGCGGCGAAAATGACGGCCAGGCTCACGATCGCCTTGATGACAATATTCATAGGTGTCCGCTCCGTTCACACGGTGATGACTCTGTCCGAATCCCTCACCAGTTCGTATTGGTCCTTGAGCGTCGAAAGGGGACAGATCTCCGAACCTTCGGACTGGCGGAGCTTCAGACAGGCGCCGCAGGCGAGAAATTCCCCGCCGGCGTCCAGCACCTTTCGCGCCTGCTCTTTTACGTCGAACCGCGGGTCGTCGATTGTGTCGATCTCGACTCCCCTGCCGGACAGAAAGATGCCCACCTCGTCACCCTGCTCAAGGCTGTACAGGGCCAGGCGCAGGGCGTTGAAGGCTGTTTCCGGATCGGGCCGGGTGATGATTATTCCGAGTTTCATCAGTTTCATTCTCCTTTGCCATTTATAGCCGCGGCGGTGGCGGCGCTTTTGACGGGCTTTCTGCTTCTCCGGGAGACCATCACGTAAAGACAGGGCATAAAGAACAGGGCGACGACAGCCTCGGTAGCCAGTCCGCCGATAGCTCCGATGGCCATCGGCTGAAGCATATCCGCCCCCTCGCCGAGGTTGAGGGCCAGCGGTGTAAAGCCGATCATCGTGGTGATCGTGGTCATCAGTCGGGGGCGAAGACGAATTGTGGCGGCCTGCAGGACGGCATCGCGGGCAGGCACGCCCTGCCCCTTGTGCAACTCTTCGGCGAAGGTCAGCAGCAGAACGCCATCGTTCACGTTCAGCGCGATCACCACCAGCAGGCCAATCAGTACCGTGGCCCCGAAGGCCAAACCCGAGACGTACAGTCCGAATACCAGGCCGGTCAGGCAGAACGGGGCGCTGCCCAGGATCAACGCCGGGAGCTTGACGCTGTTGAACTGGACCGTCAGCACGATGAAGGAGAAGAAGACGGCAAAGGCGACGACCGCGACGATGGACTGCCGCATATCGGCCATCAGCTCGGACTGCCCGCCGAAATCGAACTCATAACCGGCCGGTCGGTCGATGCCGTCCAGCGCCGAGCGCAGCGCGGTTATGGCGGAGGCCAGATCGACACCCGCGGTGCTGGCCTCCACGGTGACCTGTTTGACCTGGTTCTCGCGGACGATCTCCACCGGCCCCACGGCCTCGCGGACGTCCGCCACGTCGCGAACGCGAACGGCAGCTTCGCCGCTGCCGGAGACAACCAGATTCGCGACATCGGCCCGCGACGTAAGCCCGCTTTCGGGCACCAACACCCGCATATCGTAGTACTCGCCCGCCTCCCGGTAGCGGCTGACCACCGCGCCGGTGATCAGCGATCGCAGCGTTCCGGCGATATCGGCAACGGAGATCCCCAGTTCGGCGGCTTTGGTTCGGTCGATCCGGACCTGGTATTCAGGCTTCGTGATGTCCATCGAGAC
>CAYYVD010000501.1:0-2615 GCA_964475045.1 uncultured Desulfobacterales bacterium
CCTTCTTCCTGGTGGAGATCGAGGACCCGGAGACCGGCGAGATCATCGAGGAGCCCGGCAGGAGCGGCAAAATGATCATTACGGCGCTCGACCGCCGCGCCCAGCCCTGCGTGCGCTTCGACTCCAAGGACATGGTGGCCTGGGCCGAAGAGCCCTGCCCCTGCGGCCGGAGCTTTCGCGTGCTCGCAGGCGGCGTGATCGGCCGCGCAGACGACATCACCAAGGTCAAGGGGGTGCTCCTGTCCCCCTCGGCCATCGAGGAGGTGGTCCGCAGCATCAACGGCCTCGGGGACGAGTACGAGGTGGTGGTGGAGCGGACAGACGACCGGGAGAGCATCACGCTCAAGGTGGAGATCCTGCCCGAGGCCCGCGCGGGACAGAAGGAGATCGAGGCCCGCCTCAAGGACCAGCTCCGGCTCAAGACCAACCTGGGGTACGTGCTCGAGATGCACGATCCGGGGACCCTGCCGCGGTACGAGGTCAAGGCGAAGCGGTTCAAGGACTTGAGGAAAGAAGGGTAGAAGGGCAGGTGTCGGGTGTCGGGGGAAGGGACCAGGTTTCGGGTTTCAGGGGTCGGGTATCGGTTGTCGGGAAAAGGATCAAGGAGAAGGACGGAGGATAAGAGGGTCTTCTCTGTGCTCTCTGTGATCTCTGTGGTGAAAAAAGCCCTTTGATTTGCAAAAATCTGCATGAAAGGAAACCATGAGAAGGAGACCACATGGCCATGGAATTCGATGAAACCGAGCTGAAACGCATTGACGATCGCATTCGCGCCCTGAGGCAGGCGGCCGAGGACCTGCGGGAGGCAGGGGAGCGCATTCCGGCGGTGGAGAGGAACACCCGGCGGATCCTCGGCGGCATCGACATGCTGGAGCGGAACATCTGCGATCTTTTCGACCCGACATCCCCCTGGAGCCGCTGAGCTTTCCGGGGAGAACGAAGTGCAATCCCGCGCACAGGAGCGCTGCATCATGGCGGAGGACATTCTGGAGGGAAAGACCATCCTCGTGGTGGACGACGAGCACGACGTCCTGGAGACCGTGGAGGACCTGCTGCCCATGTGCCGGGTGGTTACGGCAGCCACCTTTGAGCGGGCCAGGGATCATCTGAAGACCCGGGACTTCGACCTGGCTCTCCTGGATATCATGGGCGTGGACGGATACAACCTCCTGGAGCGCACCGTGGCCAAGGGCATCCCCGCGGTCATGCTTACCGCCCACGCGTTGAGCCTAGAAAACATCAAGAAATCCCGCAAGATGGGAGCCGATTTCTTCATTCCCAAGGAGGAGATGACCCATCTTCCCACGTTCCTGCGGGACATCTTCGAAGCCAGGGCCAGGGGCAAGAACCCCTGGACCAGGTGGTACGAGCGCCTGGCCTCTTTTTGCGAGAAACGGTTCGGTTCGGACTGGAAGGACACGGACAAGGCGTTCTGGGACCGGCTGACCTTTCACTGATCCGGGGCAGGTCCTTCCTCTTTCTCGTGTGAGGAAGGACTGCGAGCCGATCCATCCCTCAAGCAGAAAAATTCGAGTGTGTTCCGGCAACGCGATCCAGGGCCTCGAGAATCGCGTTGACAAAGGCAGGATCGTTCACGTGCGCAGGGATTTCCCGGACCGGGCACGCGCTGTTGAGCTCGGCGTGGAGCCCGCGCAGGAAGGTCCCAGGCCCGTTCGGGGCGTAAAGAGGGCCGTGGTCGGGATGGTCGAACGCGGAGAGCCCGACCGTGGGGACCACCACCTCCACGGGTCCGGCGGCCTCGGCGCAGAGCCCGGCCACGGCCCGGCCCACGGCCTCGATCTCCTCGTCCGCCGCCCGAATGGTGGTGATCGCCGCGTTGTGCACGTGGATCTTTCGCCCGGGAAACCGTTTCTCGGCCTTTTCGAGCGCCCCGTACACCAGGAAGTCCACGTTCCCCGGAACCAGGATCGTGGGCACGCCCTTTTCCATGGCGGCCCGACCCCGGTTCGGGCCGGCGTCGTAGTCCCCGCCGAACCGATGGTCCGTGAGCTCGTGAAGGGAGAGGTCCACCACGACCCGGACGTTTCGCTCCCGAATGATCTCCTCCATAGCCTCGCCCCCGGAGCCCACGGTGTGAAACACCACCACCTCGTAACCGCGCGCCTCCAGTCCCCTTCGCACCTGGACCGCGCAGGCCTCGGTGGTGCCCAGGGTGGAGATCACGGCCAGGGGCCGCGTGGCCTCGGGCCTTGCCCCGGCCGCCCAGTGCACCATGCCGGCCATGGAGATGACCGCGACCTCGGTGGTGCCGCCGCCGATGTCGACGATCATGCTGCCGGTCGGCTCGGTGATCGGCAGGCCCACGCCGATGGCGGCGGCTTTGGGTTCCTCGATGAGATAAACCTTGGAGGCGCCGGCGCGCTGCGCCGCGTTGATCACCGCCCGCCGTTCCACCTCGGTGATGCCGCTGGGGATGGAGATGACCACCCGGGGGTGGACCAGTCCGCCGCGGCGGTGCACCTTGCGGACGAAGTAGCCGAGCATGGCCTCGGTCACGTCGAAGTCGGCGATGACGCCGTCCTTGAGGGGGCGGACGGCGATGATCGACCCCGGCGTCTTGCCGATCATTTTCTTGGCGACGTCGCCGACGGCGT
>CAYYVD010000502.1:0-2522 GCA_964475045.1 uncultured Desulfobacterales bacterium
GGTCCATGCGCACGCTTTCCAGAAACTCCTGGGGGTCGTTCAGGTTCTGCTGCCACTCGAGGAGCTGCCGCAGCCACGAGAACTGCTGCTCCTCGGTGCGGTCGGCCGCCATGCCTTCCTTGTACTTCCAGTGGGCGGCGATGCCCTCCTCGGCCACCTTGTCCATCTCCCAGGTCCGGATCTGGATCTCCAGGCTCTGTCCCAGGGGGCCGATCACCGTGGTGTGCAGGGACTGGTACATGTTGGCCTTGGGCATGGAGATGTAGTCCTTGAATCGTCCGGGCACGGGCTTCCACATGGCGTGAATGACGCCCAGGACCTCGTAGCACTCCTTGAGGGAGTGCACGATGACGCGACAGGCGACGATGTCGTACACCTGGTTCACGCTCAGGTTCTGCTCCCGCATCTTCTTGTATATGCTGTAGAAGTGCTTGTGCCGGCCTTTGACCGTGGCGTCGATGCCGGTCTCCTGGAGCTTCTGGGACACGAGGAACTTGGCCTCTCGAATGAAGGACACCCGAGCCCCGCGGCGCTCCGCAATGCCGGTGCGGATCTGCTCGTGGATCTCGGGCTCGAGATAGAACAGGCAGAGGTCCTCCAGGCTGCTCTTGAGCCAGTAGATGCCCATGCGCCCGGCCAGGGGGGCATAGATCTCGAGGGTTTCCCGCGCAATGGAGGCCTGCTTGTCCGGCGCCTGAAACCCCAGGGTGCGCATGTTGTGGAGCCTGTCGGCGAGCTTCACCATGATGACGCGGATGTCCGTGGCCATGGCCAGGATCATCTTGCGCATGTTCTCCGCCTGCCGCTCCTCGTGGTTCGTGAAGTGCACCTTGCTGATCTTGGTGACGCCGTCCACGATGTTGGCGGCCTCCTGGCCGAACAGCCGGTCGATCTCGTCCAGCTCGGCGAAGGTGTCCTCCACCGTGTCGTGCAGGAGGCCCGCCACGATGCTGATCACGTCCATCTTCATCTGGGTGAGGATGTAGGCGACCTCCAGGGGGTGGGACAGGTAAGGCTCTCCGGAGAGGCGCACCTGACCCTTGTGGACCTTGGCCGAGTACACATAGGCCTTCTCCACGAGGCTGCGATCGGCCTTGGGATGGTAGCTCAGCAGGCGGCTGGTGATGTCATGTAAGCGAATCATAGAGGGCCTGGATTCGCTCGCGGATCCATTGGGGGGCCTGCTCGACGGACACGGAGGTCCCTTCCGGCTCGGCCCGCAGCTTGATTTCCACCTCCCCTTTTGCAAGGCTCCTGGAGCCGACGGTGACGCGGACCGGAGTGCCCAGGAGGTCCGCATCCTTGAACTTGGCCCCGGCGCGCAGGTCCCGGTCGTCCATGAGGACGTCCAGATCCCGGAGCTCGCCGTAAAGGGCGTCCGCAGCCTTCACCACGGCCGGCTCGTTCATCTGGAGGGGCAAAATGACCACCTCGAAAGGGGCGATGGGGATGGGGAAGACGATGCCGTCCCCATCGTGGTTCTGCTCGATGGCCGCCGCCACGGTCCGGCCCACGCCGATGCCGTAGCACCCCATGACGATGGGGATCTCCTTTCCGTTCTCGTCGAGGTACGCGGCGCCCATGGAACGGCTGTACTTGGTGCCGAGCTTGAAGATGTGCCCCACCTCGATCCCCCGGCTGAACTGGAGGCTCCCGCCGCACCTGGGGCAGGGGTCCTCGGGCCGGATCACGCGCAGGTCCGCAAGGCGGTCCGCGGTGAAGTCACGGTCCGGGTTGACGTTTCTGAAATGGACGTCCGCCCGGTTCCCGCCGGTGACGGCGTTCCGCATGCCGGCGACCGCGTGGTCGGCCACGATGCGGAGATCGAGCCCCACCGGGCCGGCGAACCCCATGGGCGCTCCGGTGACCTGCTCCACCAGCTCCGGGTCGGCCAGCTCCACCTGGTCGGCGCCGAGCAGTCCCTTGAGCTTGATCTCGTTCAACTCGTGATCCCCGCGGACCAGGGCCACCACCACCTCCTCGTCCGCACGGAAGATCAGGGTCTTGATGAGACGCTTCGCAGGGACGGACAAAAAGGCCGTGACCGCCTCGATGGTCCGGGTGTTCGGGGTGTCCACGGCTTCCAGCGCCGCGGGAGGCTCGGTTTCCCGAGGAGCCGGGTCCCCGGGGATTACCTCGGCTTTCTCCAGGTTGGCGGCATAATCGCAGGCCCGGCAGCTGACAATCCGGTCCTCGCCGGAGTCCGCAAGGACCATGAACTCGTGGGAGAAGCTGCCCCCGATGGAGCCCGTGTCCGCCTCCACGGCCCGGTATCCGAGGCCGCATCGACGGAAGATGCGGTTGTAGGTTTCCTGCATGATCTCGTAGCTCCGGGCGGCCCCTTCCTCATCGGCGTCGAAGCTGTAGGCGTCCTTCATAATGAACTCCCGGCCGCGCATGATGCCGAAGCGGGGCCGGATCTCGTCCCGGAACTTGGTCTGGATCTGATAGAAGTTCACGGGCATCTGGCGGTAGGAGTGGATCTCCCTGCGCACCAGGTCCGTGATGACCTCTTCGTGGGT
>CAYYVD010000503.1:0-2513 GCA_964475045.1 uncultured Desulfobacterales bacterium
GGGGTTTGGGAAGGTCAGCCATGACTACTCCTTTTCTCCGGTCTCTTCTTCGGATGCTTCGGCTTCCTGGGTTTCGGGCATCTTGTCCACCGGCAGGCCCACCTCGACCATCTTGTCCCGGAACTCGTCCTCGTACTCCTCATAGGTGTGGGTCTTGACCGGGTAGCTCCAGGGGTTGACGTGGCGGACGGCCCGGCTGTTGTTGGACAGGTTTCTCGTGGGGCTCAGGAAGACGCCGCCCAGGTGGACAAGCTTGCTGAAGGGGAAGTAGATGAAGAGCGCGCTCACGAGGAACAGGTGAATGTAGAAGAGGACGCCGATCCCCTCGGGAATGGTGGGGTGAAAGCTCACGAGCCCCATGGTGAGCTCCTTGGCGGCCGTGATGTCCACCTTGAGCAGGTAGCGCATGAGGACCCCGGTGGTCCCGATGGCCCCGATCAGAAAGAGCGGGAAGTAGTCCCCGGGCAGGGACAGGTAGCGCATCTGGGCGGCCAGCAGGCGCCGAAGGAACAGGAACCCCACGGCCGCGAGCAGCGCCACGCCGCTCAGCATGAGGCCGGGCAGCTGAAACCCGGTGAAGGGCGCGATGCCGAGCTGCATGAAGCCGTCCAGCTTTTCCAGCAGGGTCACGAAGAAGGGGATGGGGTCGGTGAAGAAGCGCAGGTGGCGGATGAGCACCACCAGGAAGGCGTAGTGGAAGAGCAGCGCAAAGAGCCACAGCCACTTCTCGAACTCGTAGGTGATCCGGGGGCCGTTTCTGAACTCCATGCGGGTGTTTCGAAACAGCGACCGGAACAGGAGCACCTCGAAGATCATTCGGAGCACCACGCCGCCGTTGCCTTTGGGGTTGTCGATCCGGTTCGGCTTGATCCAGGGCAGGGACCACTGCTGGCCTGCGGTGGTGGGAATGCGGAACGGCACGGGCGACCTCCCCCATCCGATGACCTTGGCCACGAGCCCGCCGAAGAAGGTGATCACCGCAATGTAGGGGATCACGATTCCGAACAGGACGTGCAGATCAAGGACCCCCACGCCCACCAAGGGAATCAGGACGAGCAGGGTCACCACGGCACCTGAGAACACGATGCTGACCACAAAGTTCATTGACTGCTACCTCGTTTCAAGTTGGGTGTACATGAATCCGCTGCCTCACTCGGGAGCGTCCTCCCATGAGGGAACCTCGCTGATCAGCCCCGCCCTTCGCAGAAGGCCGGAGACCTGATTCTTCATTTGATCGGCCCTGAGCATGTAGATCTTCTCACGGCAGGCCGTGAACACGTCGAGGGCCATGAGCACGGTCTGGTCGATGCGCGCGTCCAGGTCGGCCAGCTCGTGCGACAGGTCCGGGTCCTGCACCACGTCCCGGACGATGGGCTTCAAGAGAAACAGGAAAGACAGGCTCTGAGAGGGCGAAAAGTCCTGGACCGCGCGGATCCGCAGGATCCGGTCCAGGGAGGCGCGAAGGCGTTCGAGGTCCCTCGGCCGAAGGATCTCCTCGAACACCGTCCCGAGCTCGGTGGAGAAGGTGTGGCCCACCGGGTTGGCGAACTCATCCTTCTGCTTCTTGAAGAAGCGGCGGGAGTCCACGGGGTAGCTTTCCAGGACCGCTTGAAGCCAGCGGTCCTGAATGGCCCCCTGTTTTTCCAAGAGCAGTTCTACGAGCGCCATGGGGTAATGATCGCCAACCTGCGAGAATGTATTTGAAAATCGAATGGGTATCCGATGCGTTCCGCGAGCGGATGATAGACAATACCCCCGGGGGTGTCAAGGAAAAACACCCATGGGAGACAGGGTCGAGCCGCCGTTCCGAGGGCATCCGGCGAATTTCGGCGACACCGAATTTCGGGGACACCATACGAAATTGAGAATTTCGTATGGTGTCCCCGAAATTCATATCGACGCATCGAACCTTGACAAGCTGGTCTGGTCTGGTCAGACTAGACAAAAGGAGGTCCCGCGATGCAGGTCACAAACATTTCAGAGGCAAAGGCCCAGCTGTCGGCCCTCATCGAGAAAGTTCGAGCGGGACAGGAGATCGTCATCGCCAAGGCCGGAAAACCCGTGGCCAAGCTGGTGCCTTATGAGGCAAACGATCAACCCCGAAAGCCAGGAGCCATGGCCGGACAGATCAAGATCGCCGAGGATTTCGACGCCCTGCCGGATGACCTGGCCGAGGCCTTTGGCATGGAGTCGTCGTGAACCTGCTCCTGGACACCCACGTCCTCCTTTGTCGACCCGTACCATTGGTGCTGTGCATGTGCCTCCATGACGCCTGAGACGCCATCGTCGGGAGCAGGATCGGCGTTTCCAGGGATTGCCCGGAGGCATCCCTGCCCATAGCATCCCTCGCCTTTCAGGGGCGAATGCATCTGTACATCATTGAAGCCTGTTTGGGTGGATGATCCTCGTTCAATGGTATCCCAACGCGGACAAGCCGCAACCAAAAAGGTTTATAACACAATGTCAAATGCTGTAGGATAGAAACAGACTCAGGACGGAGGACAATGCCCATG